>JANPIE010000027.1:0-3369 GCA_031424835.1 Chitinophagaceae bacterium | reverse complement strand
AAAAAGCAGCAAACATACATTGGTAGTCAATTGGAGAGCCCCTGCGTTTTAAGGGTAGACCATGTAGCATCTACTGCCTAAATGCAGGGGCCCCCAACTTATAATTCATAATCCTAAACTCTTAACTCACTTAATTTCTTTCATCAATTCCCTCACCGCCACTTCAAGTTGCTGATCTTTTCCTTTGATCACCACATCGTACTCATTCATCAACTGTATATCCGGTACTGTCTGGAAATTTTCGAGGTATTGGTTCTTCATTCCTTTTACACCCAATGGCGGCACGCCCCAGCGAAGGGTATTGTCCTGCAGAGATTCCCATCCCGCAAATGTGCAGGTGCCTGGTACCGGCATTCCTACCAGTTTGCCGAGTTTAAGTTCCTGGTAAGCATAGGCATAGCAATGGCCATCGCTGTAGTTAGCTTCATTGGCAATAGAGATGCTCGGTTTGCTCCAGCGAAAATTGGGTTCATAACCGTTGCTTCGTGTGTCGGTTGTGTAGTCCATGAATTTTTTGCCGCTCAGGAACATAGCAAGATCGGCCACAAGGTCACCGCCACCATTGAATCGTGTATCTACCACCATGCCTTTGCGGTTGGCATATTTGCCCATGGTTTCTTCGTAGGTGGTACGGAAGGCACCATCATTCATGCCGGGGATATGTACATAACCCAGTTGTCCATCACTCAACCGGTCCACTTCTTCCTGGTTCCTGCGTACCCAGCGTTTGTAAAGCAGGCCATTTTCTTCAACGATGGAAATGGGTTTTACCATCAGCTCCCTGCTTACACCATTTTCAGAAATGGTTACCAAAGTATTTTTGTTTGCTTTCCTGTTCAGGTATTGTGCGAGATCCCTCTCCGCTGTTACCGGTTCGCCATCAATGGCTTCAATGATCATCCCTGCCTTTACATTCAGCCCGGCTTTATCCAGCGGACCTTCTTTAATTACTTCTTCTATCTTCATACCATTGCCACGGTAGTTCCAGTCGTAGAATGCCCCAAGAGAAGCAGTGGCATCGCTGTTAGGGGAAGCATTTCCATAGCTGGATCCACTATGACTCACATTCAGCTCTCCCAGCAATTCGCTAAGCATTTCGGAGAACTCGTAATTGTTTCCGATATGCGGCAGGTATTTTTCATAATCGGGTTTGTAGCTGTCCCAGTTTACACCATGCATGCTGGCTGTATAAAAAGTTTCCTTGGTCCTTCTCCAAACATGCTCAAACATAAAGCGGCGCTCGGCGTCTACATTCAGTAACATTTCACCACTCATAGTGATGGGGTCACGCTTGCCACTTGTAGGATCAATTTTTGAAATACCCCCGTCCGTTGCGAGGAAGATCGTTTTTTGATCCTTATCCCATGCCATGCTGCCCCCGCCCGCATTCAGTGCCACCAGCATTTTGGTTTCTCTTGTACGCAGGTTGGTGGTCCATAAATTACTTCCTCTTTCAAAACGTGCCAGGTAATATAAATTCTCGCCGTCTCTACTCACCAATGCATCACTTAATGCCGAAGAGTGAATGGTGAGTTTTGCTTTCCGTTGCGTGAGACCATCCCATTCAATATTCACCGTATCTTTTTTTACTTCTTTTTTCTTCGTTGTATCCGCTTTCGCCCTGTTCTCTTCCATTTCTTTCTGCAGCACGGCGTCTTCTTTGTTCAATTTAAATTTATCAAATGCCTCCTGTGTAAAGAACAATGCATACACATCACTCTGCGCGCTGCCGCTCTGCGCCACACTTTTCAAACCATCGCGGTTGCTGAACCAGAGCATGGCTTTGCCACCCATGATCCATTTGGCGCGACTGTCATTAAAGCCGCTTTCTGTGAGGTTGGTCACTTTTCCTTTGCCGTCGGCAGAAATAATGCCCACTTCACCCGGCGAGATACCCGGTACCGCGTAATCAAACAGTATCCATTTACTGTCAGGACTCCATTGAAAATACTGGTCGTTATCGCCCATGGAGAATAGTTCCTTATCCGTAAGCAAGGTGCGCGATTGCTTGGTAGCGATATTATAAATGCGCAGGTTCATCCTGTCTTCGATATATGCGATCTCTTTACCATCGGGTGAATAAACAGGCTGGTAATTCTCTTTCGCATTTACGATAACGGGTGTTTCTCTCAGTACCGTTGAGGCGTAGAAATAAGGTTCTTCATCGCGTAATTTTTTTGTCTCGAATATCTTCCAGCTATTACCACGCTCAGAGGCATACAGCAACGCTTTTCCATCGGGAGAAAAACTCACCAGCCTTTCCTGTTCAGGTGTGTTGGTGATGCGTTTGGTAACACCCCCCTCCACACTGGTCACAAATACTTCACCTCGGAAGACAAAAGCCACTTCCTTTCCGTTAGGAGAAACCGATACATCCCTTGCACCACTGGTAACCGTTATCACGCTCTCATTATTTCTTTTGGCATCCGATGCGATGCTGATGGCTACTTTCTGCGGGCTTCCCGATCCTTTCTGCGTGTACAGTTCGCCGTTATAACTAAAAGCCAGCGTTCCGTCATTCGACATGCTAAGAAAACGGACCGGGTGTTTTTTAAAAGTGGTTACCTGTGTAGATTTGCCTCCATCGATATTCATTTTATGAACATTGAACGAGCCGCTTTCTTCACTCAGGTAATACAAAGCTTTATCGTTATCGGCAAATACCGGGGACCTGTCCTCGCCGTTGAAACTGCTTAGTTTTTTATGCGTGCCAGCTTTTATGTCATACATCCATATATCCCTGGCAATAGCAGAGGTATGGTGTTTGCGCCAGGTATTCTCACCGCCTTTTTTATCGTGGTATACTATGTACTGCCCATTCTTACTCAGTTTCACATCTTCAGCGGGTGTACTGAGCACCTGTTCTGTGCGGCCCCCATTAACGGACACTTTATACAATTCCGGCTGTGAACCTGTAGGAAACGTGCGGTTACTGGCGAGGTCCATACGGGCCGCGCCGAACAGAACGTTTTTGTCATCTGTTGAGAATTCGTAAGGGTATTCTGCAGCGGAGTGATACGTGATACGTGAGGCCTGTCCGCCCTCTGCGGGTATTACATACACATCAAAATTTCCATAACGGTCGCTGGCAAAAGCGATGGACCTTCCATCATGGCTCCATACGGGCATAAAATCGTGGGCCTCGTGCATGGTAAGCGCGGTGGCAGTGCCGCCGTTGGCGGGTACGCGGTAAAGATCGCCTTTGTACGTGAAGACAATGGTTTTGCCATCGGGTGAGATAGCGGAATAGCGGAGCCATTGCGGGGTTGACTGGGCCATGGAAATCAATCCGGCTGTGATAGCCAGGAGTAGCAACATTAATTTTCTCATAAGTGTTTCAATGAATGAGGAAGTTAAGAAAGAAACTGC
>JANPIE010000026.1:0-3765 GCA_031424835.1 Chitinophagaceae bacterium | reverse complement strand
GCCGCCTGTCTGAACGCCGCTATCGGTTATTGCGTGGTAATCTTTTAATGATGGGCCGTTGGATTGTTTACAGGATAAAGTGACAATAGAGATCAATGTCAGGAGTAGGATGATCCGTCTCATATGCAGTTGTTTTAGTAGACGGAAGTTAGGCATAATAATGAATCTATCCTTTGGCGGGAATGCATTCACCGCGAAGACGCAAGGGCACAAGGATTCGCGAGGAGATTTTCATTGCGTAACTTTGCGTCCTTGCGTCTTCGCGGTGAAATTAGCGGCCCATGTATACCATCAGCACCTGCACATCACTAGGTGATACGCCACTGATGCGGCTGGCCTGCCCTAAAGTAGCAGGCTTTATTTTTTTGAATTTCTGAAGTGCTTCATTTGATAATGCTGATACACGATCGTAATCAAATGCAGAAGGAATGGCCATGTTTTCGAGCTGGCTCATTTTTTCAACGATCTCTTGCTCTTTTTCAATATAGCGTTCGTACTTGATCTGTATCTCCGCCTGCTCCAATGATTCGGAAGGGATGCCCGATAGCGACTCGCGCAAAATGGGAGAGGTATTTAATAGCGAGGGCAGGTCCACATTGGGACGTAATAATATTTTAGCCGCTTTCTGTTTTTCTGATATGGATGCGGAACTGATACCCGTGAAATAGGAATTGATGTCTTCCGGTTCAATGCTGAATTCAGTGAGTGTTTTTCTTACACGCGCCACTTCTGCTTTTTTCGTCAGCACTTTATCCATTCTTTCCTGTGAGGCAAGACCCATGCGGTAACTGGTTTCTGTCAATCGCAGGTCGGCATTATCCTGGCGCAGTAAAGTGCGGAACTCAGCGCGACTGGTGAACATGCGGTACGGTTCTTCTGTGCCTTTACTGATGAGATCGTCTATCAACACGCCGATATAGGCATCACTTCTTTTTAAAATAAACGGCTCCAGTTGTTTTGCTTTCTGGTGGGCATTGATCCCGGCCATTAATCCCTGGCAGGCGGCTTCTTCATAGCCTGTGGTGCCATTGATCTGTCCGGCGAAGAAAAGATTACTCACCTGTTTTGTCTCCAGTGAATACTGTAACTGGGTAGGCGGAAAGAAATCGTATTCTATAGCGTAGCCCGGTCTGAAGATGCGAACGTTTTCAAACCCCGGAACTATACGAAGGGCTTCGTATTGCACCTCTTCCGGCAGGGAAGTGGAGAATCCATTTACATAGATCTCAACCGTGTTCCATCCTTCCGGTTCAACAAATAACTGGTGACGGTCGCGTTCTGCAAAACGGTTGATTTTGTCTTCTATACTTGGGCAGTACCTTGGTCCAACACCTTCTATTCTTCCCTGGTACATAGGACTTCTGTCGAAGCCCGTTTTCAATATATCGTGAACCGTGGTATTGGTATAAGTGATGTAACAGCTTTTCTGTTGTTCGGGCTTGATGCGCGGCACATCGGCATAGGAAAAACCGGTGATCTCTGAATCACCTTTCTGTTCTTCCATTTTTGTATAATCCAGGCTGCGGCCGTCAACACGTGGAGGAGTGCCTGTCTTTAAGCGATCGCTTTCAAAACCAATTGATACCAATTGTTCGGTGATACCGGTTGCAGCTTTCTCTGCTACGCGACCACCACCGAATTTCTTTTCCCCTATATGAATTACACCGTTCAGGAATGTACCGCTGGTTACAACAACTGATTTGGATCGTATCTCGTGGCCCATGCCCGTGATCACCCCACAGGCGATATTGTTTTCAATGATGATGGACCTTACCATATCCTGGTAAAAATCAACATTGGGTGTATTTTCCAGCATTTCGCGCCAGGTAGCGGCGAACAGCATCCTGTCGTTCTGCGAACGTGGGCTCCACATGGCGGGACCTTTGCTTCGGTTGAGCATGCGGAACTGGATCATGCTTTTATCGCTCACAATGCCACTGTAGCCACCCATCGCGTCTATTTCCCTAACAATCTGTCCCTTCGCAATACCGCCCATAGCAGGATTGCAACTCATCTGGGCAATGGTTTGCATGTTCATGGTCACCAGCAATACCTTGCTGCCGAGATTAGCCGCCGCTGCCGCTGCCTCGCAACCGGCATGACCGGCGCCCACTACAATTACATCATACGCTGGAAACATCGTGCAAAGATACTTGAGTGTTATTTGCCGCCACCGAACTTTTTAAGGATTTCCCTTTCCAGTAACAGGTCCTGCAGTGAATTGCCCTGGTTAAGCCGGTTAAACTCTTCATGTGTGAGTGCCTGTACCCCTTCCAGGTAGGATTTGTGTTGGTTAATAAAGGCGGCGGGCTCTACCAGGTGCCTGCCCAGGTCTTCCGCTTCCATTTCTGCAATCCGGTTCAGCATGGTATTACAAAGGCTGAACCCGGTGTTATTGTGTAACGATTGGAAATAAGCTTTCGCTGCCAGCAGGTTGATGCGGTTGTCATCTCCTTCCTCTTCCATAATCCTTTCAACACGTATATTGATAAAGCTCCAGCAAAGGGCAAGGTCCGCGGGATTGGCAAAGTCGAAATAATTTGTTGGGATGATATGGTAGAATTGCCAGGCCTTTCCAAAATTCTCCCAGCACAACTCGCCACTAAATTGCGCTTCAAACCAGTTTCGAAGCGATTCAATATCAAGTCCGAAGTAAGGTGCATAGGCTTCACAGGGCATTTTTTCGAGCACATAACGCCGGTAACTCAATTGCCATTTCCGTTTTTCACGAAACCTGAGAAGAGAATCGGTGATATCAGTCTGGGGGGTCCACTTTTTCCTCGCCATATCCCGAAAGTAATAAATGTTTCTCACCGAAACAGTGATACGTGGAACATGCTCATGGTTCTAAAGCGCGGTTTTGGTTGTGTTTCAGGGAGAAACAGTGTCCCGTGGAACTTTTATTGCAGACAGGCCAGGTCCTGCACAATAAAATGCTGATCCTTTCCCAATGGCGCCGTGCCTACGCCTACCATGACAAGATTAGGGTTTAGAAGAGCTTTCCGGTGTCCGCGTTCGGGTAACCCTATATCCAGGTAAAGAAGCAGTACAGACAAAAGCACATGCTGGCTGCTAACGGCTATATTTTCATTGGCACAGTTCTTAATGCCGGCATTCCGCATTCGGGTACTGAAATCTGTTCCGTTGGTGCTCGTATGACCCGGAGCTGTTCTGCTACCCGCAATATCATCTGCATGCGACTGGGCAGTATTGACGAGGCGGGGATTGAGGCGAAACATGGGCAATGGACCTGTTTTAATAAGGTCCTCGCGTAAGCTCCTGGCTTCGGCTCCCGACAATGCAGGAAAAACTTTGGCAACAGGAACCAGTACACTATCCCAAAACTTTTGCGGTTCCAGCCGGCAATAATTCACCCAGTACAGAAACTCCTGTGCTTCAGGCGTCAGGGTTTTAAAGCCGGGCTGCAGCAGGTTCCATTTGTCAACCGCCATATTACGTACCGATGGAACAGGCACAGGCTTCACCACCAGCTCAATGCTGGCCATCTGGGAAAAGCTGTAAAAAGGAAAAAATAGAAGAAATGCCAGCAGGACCCTATGCATTGAGGCGTTTTTTTTCAAATAAACGCAAATATTGCTCCTCCTTTGCACGCATGATTGTTATTTCACTTTTCTTTTTGTCGCGATAACCGCATAAATGCAGTGCACCATGAAAAACAACCCGCAATAATTCTTTCCTGAAAGATTCGCCCAGGTTAGCCGCATTATCCTTTACCCTGTCCACGCTGATATAGATTTCCGCCTC
>JANPIE010000025.1:0-77696 GCA_031424835.1 Chitinophagaceae bacterium | reverse complement strand
GGCACAAGGCCTATGGCGAAAGTGGAACCACCCATCAATACCAGTGTAAGCAGGAATGTATATTTACGGCCAATCAGGTCACCCAGTCTGCCGAATACCAGTGCTCCAAAAGGCCGCACGATAAAACCCGCAGCAAATGTGGCCAGGGTAGAGAGTAATGCGGCTGTGGGATTGGTTTTAGGAAAGAACTGGCTGGCCAAAACAGTTGCCAGGCTCCCGAAAATGTAAAAATCATACCATTCTATCAGCGTACCTAATGAGGACGCGCCAATAACTTTCCAGATGCCTTTGGTCTCTTTCATATTGTTGATTGCAATCAGTCGTCAACTTACATTAAAGCGGGGATATCTCCAAGGAATAAACACAGGAGCATATCGGCTCACGAGAAAACATGGCTATAGCATCTTTCCTGCCTGCGTAACCAGGTGTTTACACAGGGTACTGTATATTTATGCTCTGAAAATTTCTCACCCGCATGTCATACCCTTACCAGATACAATCTTTCGAGCAATACAAACAAGCTTACCAAAAAAGTATAGATGACCCCAACGCATTCTGGGGCGATGTTGCGCAACATTTTCACTGGCATAAGAAATGGGACACTGTTCTGGAATGGAATTTTACCGAGCCAAAAATAGAATGGTTCAAAGGCGGCAAACTCAATATTACGGAGAACTGCCTCGACAGACATATTGCCACCAAAGGAGACCAGCCCGCGCTGTTATGGGAACCCAATGCCCCGGATGAATACAACCGTACGCTCAGTTATAAAAAATTACTCGAGAAGGTTTGCCAGTTTGCATACGTGCTGAAGAACAATGGTGTGAAAAAAGGTGACCGGGTATGTATCTATATGGGCATGATACCTGAACTGGCTATTGCAGTACTGGCCTGTGCGCGTATTGGCGCCATTCACAGTGTGGTGTTTGGCGGATTTTCTGCGCAGAGTATTGCAGACAGGCTTGGTGATGCAAAAGCGGAATTCATTGTTACCTGTGACGGCGCCTTCCGTGGCGCAAAAGATATTCCTCTTAAAAGCGTGATTGACGATGCATTGATTGGCAATAAGACCATTAAACGCGTTATCGTTTGTACCAGAACGCGCACTCCGGTTTCCATGCTGAAAGGCAGGGATGTATGGTGGGAAGAAGAAATGAAACTGGTGGAAGAAAAAGGATTGATTTTTATAGAAGCAGAAGAAATGGATGCAGAAGATCCATTGTTCATATTGTATACATCGGGCTCAACCGGAAAACCCAAAGGTGTAGTACATACCTGTGGGGGCTATATGATCTGGGCGAACTATACGTTTGTCAACGTTTTTCAATACCAACCCGGACAAATTCATTTCTGCACGGCTGATATAGGCTGGATAACGGGTCATACGTATATTCTATACGGTCCGCTGAGTGCAGGCGCGAGTTCCCTTATGTTTGAGGGCGTACCTACCTGGCCCGATGCAGGAAGGTTCTGGGATATTATCGGTAAATACAAAGTGAATATTTTTTATACGGCGCCCACAGCCATACGCAGCCTGATGGGGTTTGGCACTGAGCCACTGGCCGGAAAAGATCTTTCCTCTTTACAGGTACTTGGCACCGTTGGAGAACCCATTAATGAAGAAGCATGGCATTGGTATGATGAGCAGGTAGGAAAGAAACAATGCCCTATAGTGGATACCTGGTGGCAGACAGAAACCGGCGGCTGCCTGATCAGTAATTTCGCAGGCATTACACCAGCCGTTCCCAGTTGGGCCACTTTGCCTATGCCCGGATTACAGATGGTTTTGGTAGATGAGAATGGAAAAGAAGTGATCGCAGAAGGCGATGAAACCGTATCGGGTAACCTCTGCATCCGGGCGCCATTGCCTGGTATATTGCGAACCACCTATGGCGATCATGAAAGATGCCGCACCAATTATTTTGCCACTTACGAGAATATGTATTTTACGGGCGATGGTGCCCTGAGAGATAAAAATGGTTTTTACCGCATCACCGGCCGCGTTGATGATGTATTGAATGTGAGCGGTCACCGCATTGGAACTGCCGAGGTAGAAAATGCGATCAATATGCATGCTGGCGTGGTGGAAAGCGCAGTGGTGGGTTACCCCCATGATATAAAGGGCCAGGGCATTTATGCATACGTAATCTACAATGGGGCCGATCATGGTGAGCAGGGCCTGGTGAGAAAAGACATTCTCCAGACCGTAACACGTATCATTGGCGCAATAGCCAAACCCGATAAAATTCAGTTTGTAACTGGCCTGCCCAAAACAAGAAGCGGTAAAATTATGCGGAGGATACTGCGGAAAATTGCAGAAGGGGAAACCAGTAATTTGGGGGATACTTCTACTTTGCTTGATCCGGGGGTTGTGGAGGAGATCAGGGATGGAAAACTGTAACGGAAATATAGCCTCAAATGCGCAGATTTACCAGGCGTAAAAATCTGCGCATCTGCGGCGAAATTTCCTCCCACTAAAAAAAATGGCGGAAATTTACATTTCCAGGATTTGCATTCTCAAAAGAAAGGCCTCTCCGCACGCACCGCCGCTCATGGAAAACCAAACTGTGGAACCTTTTGGTCTGTGTACATTGCCGGCCGCATGAGAGCTGTTCTACTATTCGTTATCACTACATTATTTTTTGCGTCTACAGGCATGGCACAAACCGGGGCAAGGATATCCGGTATGGTATATGACGATAAAAAATCATCGATTGAATCCGGAACCGTCTCTGTGTTGAATGTCAAAGACTCGTCGCTGGTAAAAATCACAGCCATTTCAAAAACAGGCCTCTTTGAATTTGAAAATATTTTACCGGGCAAATACCTGCTTTCCACAAACGTCTTAAGCTTTGCGCGAGCGATTGTACCCGTAGAGGTTCCAAAAGGAAAAACTGATATCATTACAGACACGATCTTCCTCTTGTCTACCAGCACCACTCTTGCTAACGTAACGGTCCGTTCACAAAAGCCTTTTATTGAAATGAAAGCGGGTGTAACCATTGTGAATGTGGATGCATCGGTGACAAGTGTTGGCGCCAATGCTTTGGAAGTGCTGGAGAAATCGCCGGGAGTATCCGTTGACAAGGATGGCAACATCAGCCTCAAGGGAAAACAGAATGTAATGGTATGGGTAGATGGCAAACAAACTTACCTGCCTCCTTCCGACCTCGCCACCATGCTGGGCAACATGCCCGCTACACAACTGGAAACCATCGAGATCATGACAAATCCAACCGCTAAATACGATGCGGCAGGCAGCACAGGCATCATACATATCAAAACAAAAAAACTGCGCACACAGGGGTTGAATGGTACCCTTACACTCGGGTATGGCCAGGGTCGTTATTATAAAACCAACAACAGCCTGTTACTGAATTACCGTAACCAATCGGTAAATCTTTTTCTAACGTATAGCTATGGCGGTAACCGCGGCTTTACAGATCTGTATGCACGGAGAACCTACTATGCAACTGACGATAAGACCGTAAAATCATACTATGAGCAACCTGGGTTTTTATTTGGGCACGGCAAAAGCCACACCATCAAAACGGGAATGGATTATACCCTTTCTAAAAAAACCACCCTGGGCATGGCCCTCAATGGTATTTTTTCGCGAAGAACAAATGGTGGTAACAGTCCGGCCTACTGGATCAACGCATCCGGGCAAACAGATTCGTCCATTCTCACCACCAGTGACAACAGTACTGACTGGCAGAACCTGGGATTGAACCTGAACCTGCGGCATAGTTTTTCCAAATCACAGGAACTGAGTGCTGATTTTGATTATTTAGGATACGATATAGGTAACAACCAATTCTTTGAGAATACACTCAATGGAGCCATGGTTACGGATGCGCTCAAAGGGTTCCTGCCCGCCAACGTACAGATTTTTTCCGGGAAAGCAGATTACACGCAAACATTCAACAAAGATTTCAAACTGGAGACAGGCTGGAAATCTGCTCGCGTAAATACCGATAATGTGGCCGACTACTATACAAAAACTTCCGGTGCCTACTCGCCCGACCTGGGCAAGACCAACCACTTTATTTACCATGAAACCATCCACGCCATCTATGCCAACCTGCATAAACAAAGTGGTAACCTGACATTGCAGGGTGGTTTACGCTATGAGAATACAGCATACGACGCTACCCAAAAAGGTAATGCGCTTAGAAAAGATTCTTCTTTTTCAAAACAGTACCAAGGTTTGTTTCCTTCCGCTATGTTAACCGTGCAGGCAGATTCTAACCATAGTTTTACCCTTACCGCTGGACGAAGAATAGACAGGCCCGCGTTCCAGAAGCTCAACCCGTTTGTATTCGTGATCAATAAATACACTTACCAGCGTGGCAACCCATTTTTCAAACCACAATACACCTGGAACCTAGAGTTTACTCATAATTTCAAAGATTTGTTGTTCACAAGCCTGAACTATGGCTACACAAAGGATTATTTCTCGCAGATTTTTTATGCGGACCCCGATAATATCATCGTGTATTCAGAGGGCAACCTGGGAAAGATGGTGAATTACGGAATTTCCGTAACCACTCAATTGCAGCCTGCCAAAATATGGTCACTGAATTTTTCTGCAAGTTTCAATCATAAAAAAATAGAGGGATATGTATGGTCGCCTTTAACTGCAGCGCTCACCACCATGAACATTAATATGAGTAACCAGTTCCGTTTGAAAAAAGGATGGGCCCTTGAATTAAGCGGCTTCTATAATACAAGTGAGCAGGAGCTGCAGGAGATCACCGATCCTACGGGGCAATTATCCGTAGGTATTTCCAAACAATTGTTCAATAATAAGGCATCACTGAAACTCAATATGCGTGATATCTTCTATACACAGGCCATGAAAGGATTCACCATATTTGAACATGCAACAGAATATTTTAAACTCACAAGGGATACCAGGGTGCTGAACCTGGCTTTTACCTGGCGGTTTGGTAAAACATTCAAAGATAACCGTCGTACAAGTGGAGGTGCAACGGAAGAAAGTAAGAGAATGGGTACCAATTAATATCGAATATCGAACAATGAATTTTGAATGCTGAAGGGCAGGGGAACAGAGGAGCAGGGAACAAGGAACAGATGAGCAAGGATCGAAAACCTCTGTGGTATTCTGTGCCCTCTGTGAATCTGTGGTGAAGGAAAAATTATTCTTTATTGAACGTTCAATATCATTCGAAGCGAAGGCTTCACTACAGAGCCACAGAGGACACAGAATGTCACGGAGAGTTATGCCTTCATTATTGACAAACTCTTACCATCCCATTGAGGAAATAGTTTCTGGTTGTTGTTGATCTTTAAATGCCCGTTGGCAACTGCGCTGAATACAGCGCGGAAATCGGTTGTTACAGGAAGGTCACGGCCGTCTTCCAGATCCTGGCGCGAAAGCGTTTTGATATTGTTGTATACTTTTCCACCCTGCACATCATTTCCCAAAACAAACAGGCAACTGGCACGTCCATGATCTGTTCCACCGGTGCCGTTCTGGTGGGCGGTGCGGCCAAATTCGGTCATGGTCATTACCGTAACATCATCCTGGTGCGCATCCATATCTTTCCAGAATGCCGCAATGCTTTCACTAAAATCTCTCAGGTTACGGGCGAGTGCGCCATTGGCTGCCCCCTGGTTGAAATGCGTATCCCATCCACCACTTTCCGCAAAAGCCACTTCCACACCAATATTCATTTTTATAAGCACCGCAATCTGTTTCAAAGAATTACCCAATGGCGAGGCGGGGTACACCACGCCGTTTGCAGGCTGGTAGTTTTTGATGTTGTTTACATTGAGCATCTTCAGCGCATCAAAACTTTCCTTCCCCGTACGGTTAAGAATTTCGCTGGAAGTTTGGTCGTATAACTGTTCAAAAGACCTGGAAGCCAGATTGGAAGCCATAGGGTTGCCGCGCATCTGGATGGCAAACTCCTGCAGGTTATTAATAGCGAGTGATTCATTATCGCCATACAAACTCCTGGGCATAGCACTCGTGAGACTGACAGCGCGGAAAGGCGTTGCATCATGTCCCATTAAACCCACCGCACGATTAAGCCAGCCGCTGGGGGTACTTTTGCTGAAGGGTGTTCCACTCTCCATATAATCCTGCGCATCAAAATGACTTCGGGTATTGTTTGGGCTGCCTACACCATGCACAATGGCCATGCGCCCTTCGGTAAAAAAGGGTGCGAAGGATTGCAGGGAAGGATGTAAACCGAACCGGCCATCCAGATCAATCAACTTTCCTTCGTTCTGTGCCGGACTCATATAGAGTGTAGGTCGCAGTGTTTTCAGGTTTGGGTCGGTGTATGGACTTACCGCCATCAGTCCATCCATTGCCCCACGCTGGAAAATACATACCAGCGTTTTGTTTTTCTTGTAGGGACCCACGATCTTACGGCTATCTGCGGCACGCGCAATAAAAGTTGGCACGCCACCAAAACCTGCAGCAAAAAGCGCCATAGCGCCTGATTTCATAAATGCCCTGCGATTTATCATATACTCTGTTTTTCATTGCGCATCAGCAACTCTGCGTTCAACATTTTCGCAAAGGCATAATGCCACATTTTATTTTCGCTGAAACTCCGGCGAACCGATGATGATACCGGTTACCTGAGATACGGTATTCACATTGCCAGCCACATACAAAGTAGTTACCGGTAAATTCTTTTTGCCAAGGGCCGCTTTCTGGTTTGGCTTTTTATTTTTTTGTGCAGGCACCGCTTCCATCATCATCTCATCATCGGATGTCATTTGCGTGTTGGGCACCGCGGTTTTTTCGGCGGCCGCAGTTATTTTCTGTTCCAGATTTACATCCCTTACCATGGCGGTAAGCCTCTTTACATTTTCATCGGCGTTACGTTCAGGTAACAATATTTTGCTGTACACCATTAAAGCCGCTTCAGCGCTCTCCGGTTCATGGTTATTGTTTAAAGACGCCAGGTTGAGTTTTACACCCGGAATTTTTTCAGTAGCGAATGCCAGTCCAAAATTCATTCTGTTAAGTAAGGAACCTGTATTGATCCAGTAACTGGCACGGTCGGGAAATCCGGTAGGCGCCTGGTAATAGTAAAAACGTTGCCCCATTTTGGTACACCAGTTAAACACCTGGAAAGGCTGCTGTATATCGGCATTGGTAGCCCGGATGGTACTGATGGCCAGTTCAAACGGAGATTTCACCTTTGCACGCAGTGATTTTGTATCCCAGAACTCAGGACTGCTCACCATGGTGATTAACACCGACCGAATGTTTCCTTTGTTCTTAAGATAGGTTTCGGCCATTTTATTTACCAGTAC
Source organism: Chitinophagaceae bacterium (assembly GCA_031424835.1). Classification (GTDB taxonomy): domain Bacteria; phylum Bacteroidota; class Bacteroidia; order Chitinophagales; family Chitinophagaceae; genus Sediminibacterium. The sequence continues at coordinate 70,394 of JANPIE010000025.1, read as the reverse complement.
CGCATTGGGTGTATCGGCCACAAAACGCGCGGCCAGTTTGGTACAAATGAACCTTGCGGTTGACGGATGATTGGCGAGCGTCTGCAATATTTCAACACCTTCCTCGTATCCTCCATTGGCAGGATAGGTTTTTCCGAGAATGGTTTTCGCCTCCTGGTCATGTTTATCACCCCTGAATAAAAAATCGCCTTCTATTTTATATCCCCTTCTCGCCAATACTGCGGGACCTGCGGTTTCCATTAGTTTCATACCCGGACCATCTTTGTACAATGGTGCAACACCCCATCCCGTTAATATACGGGCCAGCTCGGTAACATCACGCTGCGTATAACCGCCATCAACTCCCAATGTGTGCAACTCCATTACCTCGCGTGCATAGTTTTCGTTTAACCCCTGCGTTTTTTTTGCTTTCAATGTTTGTGCAAGAATTTTGGAACCGGGCCGGGTAGTGTCCATAGCCATTGCTTCCATTCGCTTTCTTGCGGCACGTGCCAATACATTATTCTGCTGCCGGCGCGACATGTCATTATCATTACTCACACTACTTGCATTATCCAGGTATTCAAGCATTGCCGGATGTTTGGCGGTAGCCTCCAGCATCGTTTCAAAATTGCCCAGAACATGCGGACGGATCGCATCCCGCTCATAAGTCATCACAAACTGCTGGCTCTGACCTTTGGTGAGGGACACATTAAAATGATTGAACCAGAAATCCGTCAGCACTTCCTTCAACTGGTTCTGCCCGTAGGCCGCGCGAATGATCTTTTGATTGATGAGTTGTCTGTGCAGCTCCTGTTGTGGTTTATACCCCTGCTGATCCATCAACCGTTTTATCTGCTGACGGTATTCGGGTTTTTCAAGGTTCCTGATAGAGTCTTTATCCAGTAACTTATTCTTTGCCGCCACGCGGATAACCTGCCCGGCATTGAGGTAGGTATTCACAATGGTTTTGTTATCGAGTGTAAGTGCATCGTAACCGGATAGTCTTTTGCTTACTTCATCATCGGGTAAAACTGCATCCAATTGCTGACCAAGCCATTTTTCCAGCCCCATATCGGCCACCGCCTTTACCTGCCCGGGTGTGGGCCCAAAACTAAAACGACCGAGCAAATGTGCGGCGGCCTGTTCCTGTGTCAATCCCATTTTTTTATAGGGGAGATTCAATTTGGGTTCCGGGGAGCTGTAATTGCCCTGTGCAAAGGCAGAGATCACCGTAAGTGCGGCACCTGCGGAGAAAGTTTTGATCATTCGATGGATACGCATGAGAACAGCTTTGGGGGTTGGATGGTTTCTGCAGGGAATGGTTTAATCCGGGGGCAAAAAGCAGCCAAAAAAATTTGCTGTTTTTGATGGAGCTTATAAAACGGAGATTTTAGGCGGGTATTACGCTACAAAGATCACAAGGCAGCACTAAATGAATGGTGCTGCCTTGTGATCGTTTTGCCAGGGTGATTGAACCGGTTGCGGTACCTGTTAGTACCGTTATAGCGGGTTCGGATCAGATTTTTTGATCGCTACGCGGTAAAGGATGAGTCCCATCAATGCAAAGAACAAAGTGCCAAGTATGAAATAGCCTCCCTCCGACAATGCACCCTCCAGACCATGTTCCATGCTGACTGCATTCAGGAATTTTTCTCCCCCCGATGATCCTGCCAGGAATGCGATGATCACACCTGCTACAGCGCCTCCGGCAACAAGTCCGGTGGCAAACAGGTTGCCCTTACCCAATTCTTCTTCTTCGGGATTCATTTGCCTTTTTTCTTTTTTCTGTTTGGCTTCCACTATACCACGGATAGCGCCACCTATGAAAATGGGTAAGGTAGTGGCCAATGGCAGGTATACGCCAATGGCGAAACTCAATGATTTGATATTACATAATTCCATTACGATGGCCAGAAATATACCCACCACCACATACTGCCAGTCGAGGTTCTGTGATAAAATTCCCTTGATGAGGGTGGCCATCAGTGTGGCCTGTGGCGCAGGATATTTTTCTGAACCGATGGCATGTGTGATACCCTGCTGCATCATTTCAGTAGTAGGTTTATCCAGGAACTTAACAGTGAGGCCAATTACTATGGAAGAGACAATGGCCCCCACAAACAAAGCGATCTGCTGGTTGCGTGGCGTGGCCCCAACAATGTAGCCGCTTTTCAGATCCTGCGAAGTAGCGCCGGCATTGGCAGCCGCGATACAGATCATTCCTCCTACCACCAACACCAGCGGTTCAAATGCCTGTCCGCTCCAGCCAACACTTAAAAAGATAAGACTGGTACCCATAACCGTTGCAATGGTCATACCACTGATGGGGTTATTGGAAGAACCGATCAATCCAACAATGCGTGAAGACACCGTAACAAACAGGGCCCCGAACAGCAGCACCAGTACACCAATCAGCAATTTCTGCAGAATACTATCGCCGGGAACCTGTGGCAGTACCGCTATGAGCGCCACCAATGCAAGGCTGCCGAAACCAACCACTTTTAAACTTAGGTCCCTGTCTGTACGCAGGATTGATGCGGCCCCTGCTTCTTTATTTGTTTTTAAAGATGCGAAACTTCCTTTTACAGATTTTACGATGGTAGGAATGGTTTTGATAAGGGTAATGATGCCCCCTGCCGCCACGGTGCCGGCACCTACCTGGCGAATGAAGGCATAATAGATGGCCGCAGAATAATCAGTGAATGTATGCGAAACGGGATCCCATCCGCCTTTACCACCGGGCTGGGCAATATCTGCGAGGTAACCCAGTTTTACCAGTTGGGTGGCAATCACATCTGAGGGTACCAGCGTAGATAATAAGGGAATAAATACCAGCCAGCTTAATACGCTACCAGCTACCAGTACCCCCGCAATTTTGGGCCCGATAATATATCCCACACCCAGGTATTCCGGAGTAATCTCTCCACTCACTTTAGCAGATGGAAAAAACTTATTGATCTGTTTGGTGGCATAATAAGGCGTTTCCGCAATCACATGCAATACTTTCTGCAGGATCGCATATACCAGCGCCACGCCCAAACCCCAGAATGCGGTACGTGCGAAGTCGCCGCCTTTTTCTCCCGCTTTCAGTACGTCACCACAGGCCGTACCCTCGGGGTAAGGCAGGTTCTCATGTTCGTTTACGATAAGTGCCTTACGCAGTGGCACCATCAGCAGCGTACCCAGCAATCCTCCCACAATGGCCAGGATAAGAATGGTGAGGTAGTTGAAATATTCTGCGCTGCTGGGCGAAGAAAGAAATAAAAAACCAGGTAAGGTAAAAGCCACACCCGCTGCAATACTTTCACCGGCTGAACCAGTGGTTTGTATGATGTTGTTCTCGAGGATGGTGGTCTTCAGGAATTTTCTACCCAATGTAATGGCGATCACTGCAATGGGGATAGAGGCAGAAACGGTAAGACCCGCTTTTAAGGCAAGATATACTGTGGCCGCGCCAAAAATGACACCAAACAGGCTGCCTACGAGTATAGATTTAACGGTAAGCTCCTTCATCTGCGTTTCAGGCGCGACAAAAGGTTTGAATACTTTTTTTGAGTCTGACATACAATCGCTGATTTTGGATGAGGGTACAAGCTACAATAAGTGTACCTCTTAGGTTAATTTTTCCGATACCTTTAAAAATCCAAAATACAACTTATGGCCGAAATACAGAGCGAGGTTAAGAAAACCGGTATGCCGCGGGCGATCCCTTTTATCATTGTGAACGAGATAGCAGAAAGATTTAGTTTTTACGGCCTACGGTCCATCATGGTTACCTATATGGCGGTCGCTTTTTTCAATCCTGCTCTCAACCCTTCCCTTACCGCTGAAGCGGATGCCCGTGCCAATGAAATGTCGCACCTGTTTGTTACGCTGGCCTATTTCATGCCACTGGTTGGAGCCATTATGGCTGACTGGTTTTTTGGTAAATACCGGGTGATCCTGTTTGTTTCTATTGTGTATACCCTGGGTCATTTTATTTTATCTGTGTCGGAAAGCAACTATAGGCTTTTCAGCCTCGGACTTATCGTAATCGCCTGCTGCGCTGGTGGAATAAAATCATGCGTATCCGCAAATGTGGGAGACCAGTTCGATAAATCCAATGAACACCTGCTCTCAAAAGTATATGGGTGGTTTTATATGAGCATCAACCTGGGTGGTACTTTAGCACCTTTATTCATTCCAGTACTGATGAAAAACTTCGGTCCGGGTGTGGCTTTTGGCGTACCTGGAATATTGATGGCCCTGGCTACCATCACCTTCTGGCTGGGAAGAAAAAAATATAAGCGAGTGCCTCCTGCGGGAATCAACCGGGAAAATTTCTTTACGATTTCGACGTATGCCCTGCTGAAATTATTCAGCCGCAAACCCGGACAAAAAGTTTGGGAGGCTGTTGCGGAAAAATATTCTGCCAAATCGATCGATGGTATCAAAGCGGTTTACAGGGTATTGGCCGTATTCGCCTTCACACCGATCTTCTGGGCATTATGGGATCAAAACCTTTCTGAGTGGGTATTGCAGGCTACACGCCTGGATCTTACGCTGGTGGGAGATTTTAAAATATTGCCTGAGCAGGTCAATTTTATCAACCCGCTGTTCCTGATCATCCTGATCCCTGTTTTTACCTATGGATTATTCCCCTTCCTTGAAAAGCGGGGGTTGAAGATTACCCCATTACGCAAGATCGGAGCCGGCCTGGTGGTGATCGGTCTGTGTTTTGTCATCATCGCTTTATTGCAGGAAAGGGTGGATGCAGGTGGCAAACCTTCTGTATGGTGGCAGGTACTGGCCTATATACTGCTTGCATCTTCGGAGATACTCGTTTCGGTAACCTGCCTGGAATATGCTTATACCCATGCGCCAAAATCAATGAAGAGTACCATGAGCGCATTATATCTCCTGGGTATTTCAATGGGTAATCTGCTGGTAAGTGTAGTAAATAACAGTATCGTAAACAAAGGCTTCTTCAGCCAGTTCACCGGCGCCAAATATTACTGGCTGTTCCTGGCAATCCTTTCGGTCTTTATAGTATTGTTTATGTTGGTAGCGAAAAGCCTGCCGGAGAGAAGGTATGTTGGAGAGGAGGAGGCGTGAGACGTGAGACGTGAGGCGTGAGACGTGAGAGGTGAGACGTGAGAGGTGAGACGTGAGGCATGAGACGTGAGGCGTGAGACGTGAAAAGTGAAAATCTGATAACAAATTTGGATAGAGAATATGATCTACAATCGTCTCACGTTTGACGCCTCACGACTCACGTCTCACTTCTCACTTCTCACGTAAGCTTATTATCCACTGCAAACCTGATCAGCTCCATATTGTTATGGAAATTCATTTTCTCCAGGATCTTTGCGCGGAAAGTGCTGATGGTATGGGTGCTTAATGACAACTCCCCGGCGATCTCGGCAATGGTTTTGCCGCGGCCGAGAAGCTTGAGTACTTCCAGCTCGCGGTCCGAGAGGTTATCTATCGAACGGGTTTCATAGCCGGATCCTGCTGAATCCTCCAGCAGTGCCGCCACTTCTTCATTAACGTACCTTTTGCCGGCCAGTACCGTGTTAACGGCTTTAACCAGTTCCATGGCTGCCGCATCTTTTGAGAGATAGCCCGTGGCGCCCGACTTGAAAGCCCTGACAGCATAATGCTCCGCCGAATGCATACTCATTATGACCACTGAAGTTTGTGGCGATATCGATTTGATCTCTTTCACCGCTTCCAATCCGGAGTCGCCGGGGGGCATGGTTATATCTGACACTACCACGTCGCATACACTTTCGCGTACGAGGGAAAGCAGCTCAACCGTATTGGACGCTTCCAGTAGTTCCGCAAAAGGAAAAGCGTCCTTCAGCAGTTTTTTTATACCCGCCCTCACGATCGTGTGGTCATCCGCGATAATTATCCTCATAAAATCAAATCATGATTTTTTCGTCAAACCTCATAATAAATGTTGATTTCTCTTTGTCCACACCAAATAAACTGCAGCATTCCTCCCAGCTACGCTTCCATCAAAGCGCATTTTCCAAGATGCGTTATTTTCAGGTGTTGCCCGCCGGTTTTCCATTATTTAACAGTTAACCTTATCACATATAACACCCAAATGGGGTGGTTTACCTCTGTGGCAACATGTTGCCGCTTTCCGCCTGCGATATTAAGGATCGTATGCATTATGACCAAAACCTCTGGCGATACAGTTTAGATATGATATCAGATTTGCCAAATCCGATAGCCGCATAAAATATCGGTTTTAGGAGTGCTGCGCGGCAGCAAACTGCCACGGACACAAACAAGTGCTATTTTCCTTACGGGCAGTTGAAATGCATTCGTACTTTCGTCACATTATCAACCAAACCAGTTGCTGTCTTACCATGAATATTTTACTACTTGGATCTGGCGGTCGCGAACATGCATTGGCATGGAAAATGGTACAGAGCCACCATTGCGATGATTTGTATATCGCACCGGGCAATGCGGGAACAGCACAGTTCGGTACCAACCTGGCCATTGCACCTACAGATTTTATGGCCATAAAAAAAGCCTGCCTGCAATTTGGGGTACGCATGCTGGTAGTAGGCCCGGAGGAACCGCTCGTAAAAGGCATCTATGATTTTTTTAAACAGGATCCCGAACTCCAGCACATAGTTGTAGTGGCGCCTTCTGCAAAAGCTGCGCAACTGGAAGGCAGCAAGGCATTCAGCAAACAATTTATGCAACGGCACCATATACCCACCGCTGGTTATGCAGAGTTTACTGCTGACAGTTTTGAGGAAGGCCGGAAATATATTAATGAACATTCACTTCCCGTTGTGCTGAAAGCAGACGGACTTGCCGCGGGTAAAGGCGTAGTGATTGTGCATACGCACGCGGAAGCTCTGGAAGTATTTGAAGGGATGATCATTCATAAACAGTTTGGTGAGGCAAGCAGAAAAGTGGTAATTGAAGAGTTCCTCCAGGGAATAGAGGTGAGTGTTTTTGTATTGACGGATGGAAGTAGCTACCAGGTTATCGGTCATGCAAAAGACTACAAAAGGATTGGCGAAGGAGATACGGGACTGAATACAGGAGGTATGGGTTGTGTAAGCCCGGTACCTTTTATGGATGATAGCTTTATGCATAAAGTAGAGGAGCGGATCATTAAACCAACGGTAAATGGCCTATCCACTGAAAATCTCGAATACCATGGATTTATCTTTTTTGGGTTGATGAACATGAATGGTGAGCCCTGGGTAATTGAATATAACTGCAGGATGGGCGATCCCGAAACAGAAGTGGTGATGCCCCGGCTCCAGACAGATCTTGTAGCATTATTTGCCGCGATGGATAATGGCACATTAGTTGATACTAATATAGTATTCGATGAAAGAAGCTGTGCAACGGTGGTAGCAGTGAGTGGTGGTTATCCCGGAGAATACCGGAAAAATTTCCTCATCAGCGGATTAACAGCACTGGAACCCGGGAATGGGTCGCTGGTTTTTCATGCCGGCACACAGGAAGTGGACGATGAAGTGGTCACAAATGGCGGCCGGGTGCTGGCGGTTACCTCTTTCGGAGATACCCTTACAGAAGCCGTGGACCGGTCAAAACAACTGCTGGAGCAAATATCGTTTGAAGGCATGTATTACCGGAGGGATATTGGGTATGAGTTCAGGTGAACTGAGAAGGTAGTGGTGAGATATGATTCTCTACTCACGATTCACGTCTCACGTCTCACGCTTCGGATTGGCGCCCAACGCCCCAAAAACCTTGAAAAATCAGTACTTTGGCTTTGTTTATTCAACTAATTTCAGTCACCTTTGCAGGCATACATTACACATTTGTAACTTTTTTAATATACGATGGGCTTATTTAACTTTTTTACGCAGGAGATTGCGATGGACCTGGGTACCGCAAACACCCTTATCATACATAACGACGAAGTAGTAGTAAATGAACCCTCCATCATTGCCCTTAACAGGAACAATATGAAAGAGGTACTCGCCGTGGGGAAGAAGGCGTTGATGATGCACGAGAAAACCCATGAAAGTATCCGCACCGTGCGCCCATTGAAAGATGGTGTGATCGCTGATTTTAACGCAGCTGAGCTGATGATCAGGGAGCTGATTAAAATGATCTATCCCAAAAAACCCCTGTTTCCTCCAAGCTGGCGGATGGTAATTTGTATTCCTTCCTCCATTACCGAGGTAGAAAAACGTGCGGTTCGCGACAGTGCAGAACAGGCGGGAGCCAAAGAAGTATATATGATACATGAGCCCATGGCCGCGGCTCTGGGTATAGGCATTGATGTGGAAGAGCCGGTGGGAAACATGATCATTGATATTGGTGGCGGAACCACGGGCATTACCGTGATTGCACTGGCCGGTATCGTATGTGACCAGAGTATCCGTATCGCGGGTGATGAGTTTACCGCTGATATCATGGAAGCTCTTCGCCGTTACCATAGTTTGTTAATTGGTGAGCGTACCGCAGAGCAGATCAAGATCAATGTAGGCGCTGCCATGAAGGACCTTGATAATCCACCCGACGACCTTCCGGTTAACGGGCGTGACCTGGTAACGGGTATTCCCAAACAGATTATGGTAAGCTACCAGGAAATTGCTGAAGCGCTTGACAAAAGCATTTTCAAAATAGAAGAAGCCATTCTCAAGGCACTCGAAACAACGCCTCCTGAACTGGCAGCGGATATTTACCGCAGGGGCCTATACCTCACAGGCGGTGGTGCCCTGTTACGTGGGCTTGACAAACGTTTGAGCGCTAAAATTAAATTGCCGGTTCATGTAGCTGATGACCCACTGAAAAGCGTGGTGCGTGGTACCGGCCTGGCCCTTAAGAATTACCAGCGCTTTCCATTTATTATGAGATAACAAAAAGCTGTTAGCTGTTAGCCATTAGCTACAAGCCAGAATCTATTGTTGCTAACGGCTAAGGACTAACAGCTAACAGCTTGAACCTTGAAAAACATATTCCTTTTCATCCGCAGGTATTTTACCTTTCTCAGCTTCCTGCTGTTACAGGTACTGGCCATTATCCTGCTGAGCAATGCGAGCAAAACGCATGAGGCTTTTTTTTCTTCCACTGTAAATGAGCTCACGGGTAATGTAAACCTGCAATACAACGGCCTGCGCGGTTATTTTGGTTTGAAAGAAACCAACCGCCAACTGGCAATGGAGAATGCGCGGTTGCGCAATATGCTTATCACCAATTTCCAGGCTCCGGATACTTCGCAGAAAATTGTTACCGATACGCTGGTATCAGACAGCACCGGTCGATTGCGGAAATTTACCTATCTGCCCGCAAAAGTTATCGGCAACACCTATACCCTTCAGGCTAATTTTCTTACACTGGAAAGAGGAAGCGCACAGGGGGTGGAAAAGGGAATGGCCGTTACCGGTCCGGAAGGAATTGTAGGCGTGGTAGTAGAAACCAGTGCCAATTTCAGCCGCGTTATGAGCCTGTTACACCGCAACAGCAAAGTAAGCGCGATGCTTAAAAAAGATAACAGTACGGGCAGTGTGGAATGGGATGGTGTAGACCCAACTTACCTGATCTTGCGAAACGTAACCAAGGGCGCTAAAGTAACAAAGGGAGATTCGGTACTCACCAGCACTTATTCGGCTAATTTCCCTTCTCACCTTTTGATAGGAACAGTAGCCAATATTTCGTCCGAAACGCAGAGCAATTTCTATACACTGAAAATCAAAACCGCTACCAATTTTTTCAATGTGCAGTATGTATACCTCATTAAGAATGTGCTGTATGCGGAGCAGGTGCAGTTAGAAACCAATCCACCCAAAACACCATGAGCACGCTGCTGAAAAATATTATCCGTTTCATCCTGTTTATCCTTTTCCAGGTATTTATCCTGGATGAGGTGCCGCCGCTGCACCAGTTCATTGTACCCTACCTGTATTTCCTGTACATACTCTGGCTGCCGTTTTCAATCAACCGCTTTTTCCTGCTTATCATCAGTTTCCTTTTTGGGCTTTCGCTGGATTTTTTTACGGGCACCCCCGGACTCCATGCAGCGCCCTGTGTACTCATTGCTTATGTACGGCCTTTCCTGCTTAACCTGCTGATACCGCAGGAAACCACCGAGCAAAGCTATATGGAGCCAAGCCCCAAAAACATGGGATGGGCACCCTACGGCTTGTATGCGGGAGTGCTCAGTTTCCTGCATCATTTTTACCTTGTACTGATAGAATGGCTCCAGTTTGGTAATTTTATGTTCTTTATCGGCAAGGTTTTGGGCACCACAGCCATAAGCCTGTTACTGATATTCATTACCGAACTCCTGTTCAGCAGGAAGGGAAGGCACAGGACCAATGCCGCTTAGCGTTTGCCGGAACCCATGAACCCCGGCAAATAACACCCCCACCAAAACTTGCAGCTGTAGTCCATAGTCAATGGAACATGGACTATCGACCATGGATTATGGACTATGAACCAACCACAAAAAAGATTTACCCAAACCCCGCTAATTCAGGAACTTTGAAACAATTCTTCACACTATTCATTTTTATCTCACAATAAGGTATGCCGGTATTCAATCAAAGCAGGGGACGCATTATACAAATTATTTTTGCTGTTGTTTTTTTGGTGATCACCGGGCAGTTGATCAACCTGCAGGTGTTTTCTGCCAAGTACAAACTTGCGGCCGATAACAATGCCATTGTTAGAAAAGTGATTTACCCGGACAGGGGTATCATCTTCGACCGGAAACGAAGAGCCATTCTTGAAAATACGATCAGTTATGACCTGCAGGTAACGCCTTCCGAAAGCAGGGGGGTGGATACGTTTGCGCTTTGCAGGTTACTGAATATTGATACGGCGGAGTACAAAAAAAGAATGCGTGACCTCATCTTCAAGAACGGTTATGTGAAACCCAGCATCTTTGAACCTTTGCTTACCGTGGAAACATTTGCAAGGCTCAATGAAAATATTTATCGTTTCCCGGGCTTCACACTTATCGAACGTTCTGTACGAACCTATCCTTACAGCGCCGCCGGTCATGTACTGGGTTATATCCGTGAGGTAGATACCAACTACCTTAAAAAACACCGGGATGAAGGATACCAGATGGGTGATTATGCGGGAATGACAGGTCTGGAGGCACGGTATGAGAAAGTGCTGATGGGACAACGCGGTGTGAAAAATTATATACGCGATAACAAGAGCCGCATACAGGGAGCATACGAGAATGGATTGTATGATACCACGCCTGTTGCCGGTAAGAACATGCACCTGAGTCTTGACGTGGAGCTGCAGAAACTGGGCGAAAAACTGATGAGCAATAAGGTAGGGAGCATTGTTGCGATTGACCCGAGAACAGGCGGTATACTCTGCATGGTTAGCGCACCCACCTATGATCCCAATTACTTAACCGGCAGCGAGCAGAAAAGACATTTTGCAGACCTGATACTGGATCCCCGTTTGCCATTGAATAACCGCGGACTGGGTACGTATTATTCACCGGGTTCCACATTCAAAACTGTTGTAGGCATCATTGGTTTAACAGAGGGTGTAATTGATCAGCGAACCACGGTTTCCTGCCCGGGTTATTTCACGGGTTGCGGAACGGGTAAACCCAAATGTCTGGATATAGGTGTGTTCCGATTTACGGATGCGGTTGCGCATAGCGACAACTCGTATTTTTCAACGGTGTACAAACGGTTTCTGGAGCAAAGAAAATTTCCGAATACAGACAGTGCATTGTCGGCGTTTAAAGAATATGCATCTTCCTTTGGTATGGGTGACAAATTAGGCGTAGATCTTCCCTCAGAAAAAAGAGGGCTGATACCATTGGGCGCTAATTACCGTAAAGAATTCGGACCAAAACTTTTTTCATGCAACCTTATTTCAAATGCCATAGGCCAGGGTAAAGTAAATACAACGCTCGTACAGCTTGCCAATGTAATGGCCATCATTGCCAACAAGGGATGGTACTATACGCCCCACCTGGTTGATTCCATTGAAGGCGGCGATGAATACGGTTTGCTTGCACCCTACAGGGTAAAACACTATACTGACCGGCGTATTCCGGATTCCATTTTTAATGCTGTACAAACGGGTATGCAGGCGGTGGTGGAATATGGTACCGCCGTTCGCTCTAAAATTTCCGATATCGTGATGTGCGGAAAAACGGGAACAGTGGAGAACTATGCGAACATAAACGGAGTTGCCAAAAAACAACCCGACCATTCTTTTTTTGGCGCTTTTGCACCACGTGATAACCCACGTATTGCGATTGCGGTTATTTGCGAAAACTCTGACCAGGGCGCACGCGTTGCCGCTCCTATTGCCAGTTTACTTGTAGAGAAATACCTGAAAGATTCTATCAGGGGCAAGGAAAGACAGGCCTGGATAGAAGAATATGCAAACAAAGTATATATCCCCCCAGTGATGCGCATTGCAATGGCCAAAAAAGATTCGCTGAAACGGATCAGGGATAACGAGCGACTGCTTGAACAAAAAAGAGAGAAAAATGAAGAAGCCGATTCCACCGCAGAAGAAACCATCCAACCGGGCGATGAACAGCGGTATGCACCGCCACCACCGGTAAATAAAAAGCCGGCATCCAAAACCAAACCTACGCAGGCAACTGCTGCATTAATTATAGAGGAACGGAAAACCAAAAAAACAGCAGTGGCAAGATGAACAATGATAACAATAGCATAGCGCCCGGAGTTGACTGGGCCATTATCTGGCTGTATGCAATACTGGTGGGCATTGGTGTGCTCTGCATTTACATGGTTGAATACCGACCGGAGACCAACCTACTCTCTTCCTTTATCAGCGGTAAAACCAACTATAGCAAGCAACTGATTTTTGCCATTTTCTGTACCGTTATCGCCACATTTATTCTGCTAACGGATAGCAAACTCTTTACCGCACTCGCCAACCTGCTATATGCTTTCGGCATATTGTTAATGCTGGCCACTTTTGTGCTGGGACGCAACATCAATGGTTCAAAAAGCTGGATTCCACTGGGTGGAGGGTTTAACCTGCAGCCGGCGGAACTTTGTAAAATTTTTACGGCGCTGGCTTTGGCAAAATTTCTCTCCCGGCAGGAAACAGAATTCAGCAGGCCGCGTTCCCAGCTGATAGCGGTGCTGATTATTGCGGCACCCGCCGTTTTATCCATTGCGCAGCATGAGCTGGGGCTGGCACTGGTGTACTCCGCCTTCCTGCTTGCCATGTACCGCGAAGGGTTACCTGCGCAAATATTGATCTATGGCTCATCTTTCGCCATTCTCGTAATTGCCACCCTGCTGATTGAGCCCAATACGCTGGCCATTTCATTAACCGTTATTGCCGCCATCATCTTTTTCATCATCCGCCGAACGGCCAAGCGTAGCAGACGTTTACTCACACTGGTAGTGGCACTCTGGCTGGTGGGAGTTGGCGTACAGCGATTTGTAGTACCCTATATTTTCAATAATGTACTGGAATGCTACCAGAGTACGCGTATCTACAGTATGGTGGGTAAAGAATACGACTGCGGCAAAAACAAAAAATCAGAAAGAAAATCTGGCGAGAAAGCTGCCCGGAAACCAGATGATTATAATGTACGCCAAAGCATGATAGCAATTGGATCGGGAGGTTTGACTGGAAAAGGTTTCCTGAAAGGCACACAAACCCGGGGTAAATATGTACCGGAACAACACACTGATTTTATTTTTACATCGCTGGGTGAGGCATTCGGGTTAGCAGGCTGTTTTATTTTTCTGGTGATATACCTTGCCTTACTCTACCGGATCGTAAGGATAGCAGAACGGCAACGAAGTACTTTCAGCCGCGTATACGCTTATTCGGTAGCCAGTATTCTTTTCTTTCATATCGCGGTTAATGTCAGTATGACGATAGGACTGTTTCCTATTGTAGGTATCCCGCTGCCCCTGATCAGCTACGGCGGATCATCCCTGCTTACGTTTACGATGTTGATTTTTATTTTATTAAGACTGGATGCAGACAGGCAGATGGTGCTAAGGTGATGGGAGATTTTTGATGGCAGATTTTGGATTGAGTGTTTACTTTGCGTTTCTGACAGCAGCTCAATCAATATCTGATACAACCGATCGCTGCGTACATTTGTTCTGCTTCCAAAAATCTGCAATCCCCGATTGAAAATGCAAATAATCCCTCTTTCTGAAGGCTCATTCACGGTAGACAAAACCAAAGAATTTGTTCCGTTTGATACAGAAAAAGAAGTATTGAACAGCAGGCCCGCCGGTAGTTTGCTGGTAGAGATACAGCCTTTTGTAATCATAACCGCTAAAGATGTTATACTGTTTGACACCGGGCTCGGTTATAATGATGCCGATGGACAACCGCAGTTGCACAACAATCTCCGCAACGCAGGGATCGACCCCGCAAAAATTACACGTGTGCTGGTTAGTCACCTTCACAAAGACCATGCAGGGGGCATAACCACCAGGGCCCGGGGAGCGGCGGAACGTTTTATCAGTTTTCCGTATGCTACCTGGTATGTACAGAAAAGAGAATTTGATTTTGCAACCGGCGCCGGTACAGGATCCTACATCACCGAAGACTTTACCCTGCTGGAAAATTTCAGCCGGGTAGTATGGCTGGATACCGACAAAGGCACAATCGATAACTATATCCATTTCGAAATGACAGGGGCCCACAGTAAATTTCACCAGGTATTCTGGCTGGAGGAGGATGGACGAAAAATATTTTTTGGGGGTGATGTGGCGCCGCAGCTACAGCAAATGAAAAACCGCTTTGTGGCCAAATATGATTACGATGGAAAAAAATGCATGGAGTTAAGGCAGCAATGGTGGGAGCAGGGGCAAAAAGAAAACTGGACCTTTCTTTTCTATCATGACATAAAATCGCCGGTATGGCCCGTTTAAGGCTTCCGGTCTTTTCCTTTGCGCATTTGCATGCGATGCTGTAATTCTTTGCGAAGCAGGTTGTTGAAATCCCTTTCAAGGGTAAGCACTTTGTAAACACGGTCATCCGTATTCAGTATTTTCTTAAAATCACCGCGGTATTTTTTGCGGATATTCAACACCTCTTCCTCCTGAAGCAGAACATCATCTTTCTTTTCCTGCCGGGCTTTTCTAATTTCTGCCACATAGGTATTGTAAACGGGCCAGAATTTTTCTGCTTCTTCGCCTGAGAGATTCAACTGCCGTGTAACATAGGCTATTTTTAAACCCTGTAATTTACGTGCGGGCTGCATTTTTTCATCCTGCGCAAAACCCGCGGCAGAAATGAAAAACACCAATACTAACAGGTAACCAATTATCTTTTTCATATCAATTATTCGAAGTAGCAATGAAAAGATCGGCATCTGCATTTTCTTTCAGATACTGATCAAGCTCTTCATCGCTCAATTTTTTTACATCCACAGGTGTTTCATTGGCGGCCATACTGGTAGCGATTGTCTGCTCCGGGTTTTCAAGGTATTTTACCAATTCTGTTTCGCTCAGTTTATTGAGTTCAGACGGCATATCAACCTGGCTTTGCTGGTTTAATACCGGGCTGCGGTTATCCGTGTAAAGGAATGCACCCGTTACCAGTATACCCGTGATCACTGCCGCTGCAACATACTGTGTCCACCTTTTCGCAAAATTCATTCTCACAACTTTCGCTTTCTGCTCACCCGGCGGAATGGCAATGCCCCGCTCAAAATAGCCTGGGGGTACAGTGTATACATTTTCCCTGCTCACCTGGCTAAGCGTTGGCGCTATTTCTTCCAGTTCTGTGCGAATGGCATCACTACTGTTTTCCTGCAGCCGGTGGATCTTTGCAAGTATACTGCCTGGCAACCCCTCAAAATAATCCCGGGGCACCGAATAGGCATGGGCCTGTGGCATCGGCAAAGCGGGTTCCCCGGTTACACGGTTTAAAACGGCAACGGCCAGGGAATCAAAGTATCCGGGCGGCGCCTGGTACGGGCTTGAAACCCTGGTTTCTGCGAGGAAAGGACTGATTTCCTGCAATTCATCGATTATTTGTTGCCTTTGTTCCATTTGTCAATAAATATAGACGCCGCTGCCTGCGATTGGTTTAATGATTCTTCAGGAATTCCTCAATTTTTTTGGCCGCATGGTGATAGCTTGCTTTCAGGGCCCCTTCGCTGGTATCCAGTATCCGGCTCATATCCTGGTATGGCAATTCATCGTAATAGCGCAGATTAAACACAACGCGTTGTTTTTCAGGAAGTTGCTGGATGGCTAATTGCAGCTTCCACTCCAACCGGCTTGCATCAAAATTCGCATCAGCCTTAATGGAATTACTCAACCCCTCCTCCACATCGCCGAGCGGAATGGTGCCCCTTTTTTTCTGCTGTTCAAGAAAGCTGAGGCACTCATTGGTTGCCACCCTGTATAGCCAGGTATACAACTGGCTATCCTCCCTGAAATTCTCCAGCCCGTTCCACACTTTGATGAACATATTCTGAAGCACATCATTGGCATCGTCGTGGTCAACCACCATCCGCCGCACATGCCAGTATAGTTTCTCCTGGTATTTTTTCAGGATAGAGGTAAAAGCCCGCTCCTTCGTAGCTGCCTGCCGAAACCCGCGTAATAACTCCTTATCATCAGGATGCATTCGGAACAATTTTTATAAAGATAAGACAAGTACGAGCTACGAAGTACGAGGTACAACTGATCTTCTCTTCGTACTTCGTACCGCGTATTTCGTACTTAATAATTAACTTGGGTCAGCAAGCAATCTATGTCATCCTCTCAATACATCAGCAATTTCAAGCGGAATGTAACGGATAAGTATGTTATTTATAACAGCCTGTTCGCCGCGCTACCTTTTTCCGGCATCGCCAATGTGGGTGCCCTGTTACCCATATTATTACAGGCCTGTATTGATGGATATGCCGACGGCAAGGACCCGATGCAGATCATCGATCATTTCTTTAAACAGCATACGAACGTGCGAACGGAAACAGAAAAGGTTGACCGCCTTTTTAAATTTGTTCAGTACGTAGAGCGGCAAATCGTTCTTTTTGATGCCATTGAAGATGCGGCCTTTACAACGGTACACAATATTGAAGGGCCTGGCAGTCTGAAAGCATTGCTTACCGAGGCTTCTTTTACAGGTAAAACCCAGGCTTTAAAGAACAAACTACGCAGGTTCAAGGTACGGGTGGTACTCACAGCGCATCCAACACAGTTTTACCCGGGGAGTGTACTGGGCATCATTCACGATATGAACGAGGCCATCGCCAAAAATGATTTTCACACCATTAACCTCTACATACAGCAACTGGGTATCACGCCTTTTTTCAACAAGAAACAACCAACTCCTTTTGATGAAGCGGTTAACCTGATGTGGTACCTGGAAAATATACTGTATCATTCCATTGGGAATATTTACAATTTTATTGAGCGGGAAATATTCGACAACCATTTTGACGGCGACAACCCCTTTATTGAACTGGGATTCTGGCCGGGGGGCGACAGGGATGGCAACCCCTTTGTAACGGCAGAGATCACCCTCAAAGTAGCGGAAGCCCTTCGCAGCGCCATCATTGTTTGTTACTACCGTGATGTAAGAAAACTCACACGCAGGCTCACCTTTACCGGGGTAGATGCCATGATCCATAGCCTGGAGGAACAACTCTACGAAAATGTTTTTGGTCCAAAGAACAGCAAACGCATCACCAGTGATGAACTGCTGCAGCAACTGCAGGCCATGCGCGAGCTGATCGTGTCGCAACATCACTCCCTGTTCATCCAGCGTCTTGACAGCCTGATACACAAAGTGAAAATATTCGGAACGTATTTTGCCGCCCTGGATGTAAGACAGGACAGCAGGGTACATACCAAAGTTCTCGCACAGATAGATACGGAATTAAAAACAAAGGGCCAGCCTGGCATTTTTCCAGAAGGATACGAAGCACTATCTCCTGCAGAAAAAATGAATATACTGGCGGCGGTTAAGGGGCCGGTAGACGTGGAATCATTCAATGATGAAACCACAAAAGAAACCCTGCGAAGCATCTGCGCCATCAGTACCATCCAGCAGCAGAACGGGGTACCCGGCTGCCAGCGCTACATCATCAGCAATTGCCAGGGAGCGGTGAACGTGATGGAAGTATATGCACTGGCCCACCTGTGCGGCTGGCCAACAGAAAACCTGACCATTGATATCGTTCCCCTGTTTGAAACCATCGATGACCTCACTGCAGCGGAAAATATCATGGAATCGTTGTACAACCTGCCCGCCTACAAAAAACACCTGGAGCAACGGCAACAGCAACAGACCATCATGCTGGGATTCAGTGATGGTACCAAGGACGGCGGCTACCTGCAGGCTAACTGGAGTATCTATACGGCCAAGGAAAACCTTACCGCTATTTCGCATAAGCATAATATCAAGGCAAAATTTTTCGATGGCCGGGGCGGCCCTCCTTCCCGCGGCGGCGGCAAGACCAATAAATTTTATGCGTCGCTGGGTAATACGATCGAGAATGAGGAAATACAATTAACGATACAGGGTCAAACCATTACCTCCAATTTTGGTACCATACAATCCTCCCAGTATAACCTGGAACAATTGCTTAGTGCGGGCATCAGCAATGAATTGTTTTCGGATACACGTGTTCAGATATCGCCCCACGACAGGCACCTGCTGGAAGAGTTGGGAAAAATAAGCTATGAAGCATACCAGGCATTCAAGACGCATCCGTTATTTATGGCTTACCTGCAACAATTCAGTCCGCTGAATTATTACAGCAAAAGCAATATAGCGAGCCGTCCTTCCAAACGCGGCGGTGGTGGTGGATTGCGATTTGAGGACCTGCGGGCAGTTCCCTTTGTGGGTAGCTGGAGCCAGCTAAAGCAAAATGTACCCGGCTATTTTGGCGTAGGCACTGCACTGCAGAAAATGAAAGAGAAAGGTTTGTGGGAGGATGTGAAAGCCATGTTCCGCAACGTATTGTTCTTCCGTACACTGATTGATAACAGTATGATGAGCATGCTGAAATCCAACTTCGCACCTACGCAATTCATAAAAACAGACCCTACCTATGGCGCTATCTGGGAGCTGATCAAGAATGAGTTTGATCTTACCGCCAAACTTGTCCTTGAACTTTCATCGTCTGAAGAACTGATGCAGGACGATAAAACAGGGCGCGCTTCCATTCAAATGCGCGACAGGATTGTATTGCCGCTGCTCACCATCCAGCAATATGCACTGCACCACCTGCATGAACCGGGAACTACGCCCGAAATGAAAGAGGTGTACGAAAAACTTGTCACGCGCAGCATGTTTGGCATCATCAATGCGGCAAGAAATTCTGCATAAAATTTATGGCAAGCATCACTTTTGTTTTTGCACAACATTGTCCTTCCATTTCCATAAATGCAGGCAGGCATAGGTGCGGTAAGGGCTCCAGCGCTCAGACAGTTTCAGCATTTTTTCTTTCATTGCCTTTTTATCTGCAGTATCCAGCTTATACAGTTTGGTCATGGCCTGCTGTATGCCCAGGTCGTCTACCGCAAAAACATCTTCCCTTCCCAGTGTAAACATCAGTAACATTTCTACTGACCATTTACCAATGCCTTTGATCTGCACCAGCAGGTCTATGATCTCGTCGTTACTCATTGCCAGCAATTTTTTATCCGTGATTTTATGCTCAATGCAGAATCGCGCTACATTGTGCACATAGCTTACTTTGGCATTACTCAACCCGATAGCCCGTAGTGTTTCCGCCGGTGTATCAAGTACCTGCCGGGGTTTGGGTTCTTTCCCTTTATAAATGGCAAGAAAGCGGTTGAATATTACTTTCGCCACTTTGGTACTTAGCTGCTGGCTGATAATGCTCGCCATGATGCGCACGGGAATGTTGGGATGCAGTTCCAGCGAATGTACTTCCTCACCAATGGTACGCGCCAATCTTTTGTCTTTCTGTAAATGGGCAATGTAATGCATCATGAAAATTAAGAAAAAGACCTGACTATCGATACCTTCGCTCATGCCCAACAGCTAACCGCCAAAATGAAAAGAGAGATACAACTTACCGCAGACGGCTCTCACACCCTTGTTATTCCGGAAATTGCAACCAGCTATCATAGTCACCACGGCGCCATCCAGGAAAGCATGCATGTATTCATAGATGCCGGACTACGCCCATTTCTCAGCGATAACAGCCCCGCGCCGGTAAGAATTCTCGAGATCGGCCTGGGTACCGGTCTGAATGCAATGCTCAGTTTGCGTGAGGCGGTAAAACACAAAAAGAAGATTGTTTACCTGTCAATTGAAAAATATCCTCTAACGGAAACAGAGATTGGTTTGATCAATCATGGCCATTGCTTATCCATGCCGGATGATTTTTTGCGGATTCATTTTTCAGCATGGGGCGTTCCTGTTCGGATCAACGAATTTTTCACTTTTTCAAAATGGCCGGTGGCGCTTGAACATGCGCCGGAAAATGATCCTGTACATTGCATCTACTTTGATGCCTTCTCCCCCACTGTTCAACCGGAACTGTGGACACCTGCAGTATTCGAAAAAATGTATGCCCATTTATTACCCGGCGGTTCACTGGTAACGTATTGCAGCAAAACCATCGTACGGAAAGCCATGAAAGAAGCCGGTTTCCATGTGCAAAAAATACCGGGCCCTTGGGGAAAGCGTGAGATGGTAATAGCCTTGCGTGTTTAACCCAACTTTCCAGCAGGCCAAACTATCAACTCCCGCCTTTCTCCCCACTTTACCCACTATCTGTGAAATTTTAGTAGCTTAACCCAAATAAAATTATGAACCGATCACTCCCCTCTTTAACCCCATTAGCCTATTTAACCCTTTTAACCTTTCTCATCTTTCTAACCCCCGCAGCCCACGCACAGAACAAAGATGAAACAGCCATCAGGAAGCTATTGGCCAGGCAGGCGGCCGACTGGAACAAGGGAAGTATAGAGGGATATATGAAAGGATACTGGGAAAATGACAGCCTTTTATTTATAGGAAAAAACGGGCCAAAATATGGTTACAGAACCACACTGGAGAGTTATAAAAAAGGATACCCTGATACTGCGGCAATGGGGAAGTTGGGTTTTGATTTTTTACGGATGGAAAAGATTGCAGCCGACAGGTACTTTGTTGCGGGTAAATGGATGTTGCACAGGAGCATCGGCAATTTACAGGGCTATTTTACCCTTCTCCTGAGGAAGATCCGCAATCAATGGGTGATAGTGGCAGATCACAGCAGCTGATGTAATAATTTAAGCGTTCCATCGACCAATACATTATATTCAACCAAAACCAAAAGCCATGGCCATTATTATACTCGGCATCATCTTACTGATCGCCGGCATTGTACTTGCGAAACAAAATGAAACCCTTTACAAAGTTGGCAATGGTCTGCGGATTGCGGGAATTGTTGTAATCATACTCGGCTTTTTCACTTCAGCCATCAAGCAGATCGGCGTAGGTGAAGTGGGTGTAAAATCCTTATTCGGAAAAGTAGACAATGACATTCTTAACAGCGGATTAAACCTGGTAAACCCGCTGGTGGATGTGAAGGAGGTAGACGTAAAGACTCAGAATTACACCATGAGCGGCGTACATGATGAGGGTGATAAAAGCGGCGACGATGCCATACGCGCATTAACCGCCGATGGGCTGGAAGTAGTCATAGACCTTACGGTGCTTTACCGGGTAGTAGCAGCGGATGCACCCAAACTGCTACGCGAAACAGGACTTGATTTCAGGGACAAGATCGTACGGCCACTTACCCGCACCAAGATTCGGGATAACGCGGTCTATTTCACCGCCGTAGATCTTTACTCTACCAAAAGAGATCTTTTCCAGGGGCGCATTTTCAAAAGTATTGAGGAGGATTTCAAAAAACGCGGATTGATCCTCGAGCAATTGCTGGTACGCAACATTACCCTGCCCGCCACAGTTAAAGTATCCATCGAAGAAAAAATAAGGGCAGAACAGGACGCGCAGAAAATGGAATTCGTGTTGCAGAAAGAAAAACAGGAAGCGGAACGGAAAAGAGTGGAAGCACAGGGTATAGCGGACTATCAACGTATCATGAGCACTGGACTTAGTGACAAACAATTACAGTACGAACAGATACAGATGACCAAAGGATTGATCACCTCGCCCAATTCAAAAGTGATCATCATGGGTGGTGGAAGAACGCCGGTAATCCTGGATACTAAAAACTAGCCGGCACCGCAGATTTTACCAGCAGTTTGGCAAATACAATATGCCCGATAAACACGCCCAGCACCGAAGAAAAAATATCAAGGTAATCAAATGTGCGGCCGAACGCCGGTATGAGTTGCAGGTACTCGTTGATAATAACCAGCAATAGTCCGAAGGAACAGGTAAATGCCAGGTCGCGGGAATTCTCGAGGCGAAAAAAACGCTGGAAAAAAAGGCAGGCTCCAAAAGGCAATAAGAATGAGCCAACCAGGTTGGGCGCTAGACCGATCAGAGGCTTTACCGGAAAAGGAATATGAACAAAGGGTCTGATGATAAATTTTACAATCCAAATCAACAACACGCCTGCGATCAGCGTCCATTTTGAAACGGTCTTAAGGTACATGCAGCATTGATTAGACACTGAAAATACGTAAAAGCCCGCGCAAAAAAAATTTCAGTGTTCCTGTTTTCCTTCCGCACGGTTCAGAAGTTTTGAACAGCTACTCAATCTTAATAATTCAAAATACAGCATTCAATAAAGGTTTGGGTAGAGCATACGCGGCAGCCCTCATCCCATAGTAAATATTTCAGGAGCAATTCTCTGTGCATCTCTGTGTTTTCCCTATCTCCGTGGTGAAGCCTCCGCTTTCCTCACGGGCGATGGCCCTGTGTGGTCCATCCCACCGTTTACTCATTCTTCAAAATCAATAGGCTTGCTCCATACCCTTATTACCCACCAGAGAAAAGCAGTGAGGCTGATGACGAACCAAACATAAAATATTATATTACCCCTGCGGACATGTTCATTAATAAATGCATGTCCATACATGATCCCGAATGTGCTGTTCAATGCCATCCAGATCAATCCCAGCGAGAGGGTGTTGATGATACGCTGCAGGTATTTTTTAACGCCGGGTTCCATGAGGCAGGCTGAATGTGAGGCAAAGATCGACAAAAACGAGAATTTGGGAAGACGTCAATCGTAAGACGTCAATCGTGAGACGTGAATCGTGAGTATAAATCCCACTCACGACCGACGTCTCACAACTGACCACTCACGACTGACGCCGCACCCACCTGCGCCGCTAATCAAAGCTCTGGTTACTAGCCGCGGCAAGTTTCAATATCCGGTCAAATTGCGCCGGGGTCAGGTCGTTGTAGAAATAGTAGATGGGGTCAACGGGAATTCCGTTTTTGTGTACTTCGTAATGGCAGTGGGGGCCGGTGCTTTTACCCGTATTTCCGATATAACCGATTACCTCGCCTCTTTTTACCTGCTCACCTACGCGTGCCTTCACCCGGTACATATGGCCGTACAGGGTTTCATATCCATATCCATGGTGAATCACAACGCGGTTCCCATGTCCGCCGGTATTGAAACCCGCATCCCGCACTACACCATCGGCTGTAGCATAAATGGGTGTGCCCTGCGGAGCGGTAAAATCCAATCCCATATGTGGCCTCCGGTCCTTGTATACGGGATCGATCCGGTAACCAAATCCAGACGCAATCCGGTTCAGGTTTTTATTGCTCACCGGCTGAATAGCGGGTATTGATGCCAATAATTTTTCTTTATTCTTTACCATACCGGCAATCTCATCAAATGATTTCATCTGGTAGGCAGAACGCAGCGAAAGATTGTTTAGCTGGGCGGCAATACTGGTTACCAACTCTGACTCACCCATCTGCTGCACCAGCTTTACTTCATTTTTTCGTTCCATGTCGCGAATGCGGGCGCTATCCGGAATGGGCTTCGATTCAAATATCGAACGGTATACATTGTTATCGCGGTTTTCAATCTCATCCATCTGCAACTCCAGCTGTTTGATGCGCTCCATGAATACACTGTAATTTTCTTTTAGGTCCTGGTTCTGCTGGCGCAGGTATTTTTCTTTGGGTGAATCTATGTACTGGAAGGCAATGGCAAAGATGAGCAGGCCGGTTACGATGGAAGCCGCTATAAACCCAATTACCCGCAACAGCCTTACCCGCAAAGGGGTATCCAGCTTTTCATAGCGGAGGGTATGGGTATTATAATAGTATTTGACCTTTTTCATAACGGCGCGAGCTAATGCGGGCAGGGTTAGGAGGCTGGTAAATGGGAAATGTCAATGCCGGACAGGAAAATTCCAGGCCCCATCAACTATTCACCATTCACACCGCACGATTCACGTTTGACGGCGTAAATCCTTACCTTTGACACCCTTAAAAAGAGTTCAAATATAGTTTCTAACCACCTAACTGGCTTCTTAAAATTTGGCTACTCCGATGACAAGTGCAGAGATACGCAAACAATTCCTGGATTTCTTTGCAGCAAAGAAACACCAGATCGTCCCCTCTGCGCCTATCGTGGTAAAGAATGATCCCACCCTGCTCTTCACCAATGCAGGTATGAACCAGTTCAAGGATTATTTTCTCGGTAACAAAACCCCCGATTCACCCCGTATTGCCGATACGCAAAAATGCCTTCGTGTAAGCGGCAAACATAACGACCTGGAAGAAGTAGGCGTAGACACCTATCACCATACCATGTTCGAAATGCTTGGTAACTGGAGCTTTGGCGACTACTTCAAAAAAGAAGCCATTGCCTGGAGCTGGGAGCTGTTAACGGAAGCCTATAAACTGGATAAAAACCGTTTGTACGTAAGCATTTTTGCGGGCGACGATAAAGAAGGTTTGCCAAAAGATGATGAGGCATTTGCAGAATGGAAAAAAGTAATACCCGAGGACCGCATCCTGCTATTTGGCAAGAAAGATAATTTCTGGGAGATGGGGGATACGGGCCCTTGTGGTCCATGTACCGAGATCCATGTGGATTGCAGACCCGATGCAGAAAGAAAACTTGTGGAGGGCAAAACACTGGTAAACAATGACCATCCGCAGGTGATTGAGATCTGGAACAATGTATTCATCCAGTTTAACCGATTAAAAGATGGATCACTGGAGCCGCTGCCGGCACGGCATGTGGATACCGGTATGGGATTTGAACGACTGGTGCGCGTACTGCAGGGAAAACAAAGTAATTATGATACCGATGTTTTCAGCGGTACCATTGCTGCCATAGAAAAAATTACGGCAAAAAAATATGCGCAGGACGATAGCAAAGAAGCGATCGCCTTTCGTGTATTGGCAGATCACCTGCGCGCCATTGCCTTTACCATTGCAGATGGACAGCTCCCATCCAACAATGGCGCAGGTTACGTGATCAGGCGTATTTTACGAAGGGCCGTGCGTTATTATTATACCTATCTCGATTATAAACAGCCCCTGCTGTTCCAGCTACTGCCTTTGCTGGCCAAACAGTTTGAGAGTGTTTTTCCTGAACTGGGTAAACAACTTGATTTTGTGAGTAAGGTTGTGAAAGAAGAAGAAGATGCTTTCCTGAAAACACTGGACAAAGGATTAAA
Organism: Chitinophagaceae bacterium; assembly: GCA_031424835.1. Lineage (GTDB taxonomy): Bacteria > Bacteroidota > Bacteroidia > Chitinophagales > Chitinophagaceae > Sediminibacterium. The sequence goes on along the minus strand of JANPIE010000025.1, from coordinate 44,868 downwards.
AAGGATCGATGACATTATTGCGACCTCCGGCAAAGAAATAGCAGGAAAAGCAGCGTTTGAATTATTTGACACATTTGGTTTTCCGCTTGACCTCACGCGCCTGATAGCCGGTGAAAAAAATCTTTCAGTGGATGAAGCGGGTTTTGAAACAGAAATGCTGCAGCAGAAAAACCGCAGCCGCGCAGCCGGTACTGTGGATACTGAAGACTGGATAACGGTTACAGAAAGCGGGCAAAATGAATTTGTGGGATACGATTCACTCGAAATACCCAGCAAAGTTACCAGATACCGGAAGGTGAAGGCAAAGGGCAAAGAAGCCTACCAGCTTGTATTGGAAGCAACACCTTTTTATGCCGAAAGCGGCGGGCAGGCAGGAGACACTGGCGTACTTGATTTTGAAGGAGAAGTCATTGCTGTTACTGATACCAAAAAAGAGAATAACCTCATCATACATTTTACCGAACGACTTCCTAAAAAAATAAATGCAGCGGTAATGGCCAAAGTGGATCATTCAAAACGAAGGGCCACTGCTGTGCACCACAGCGCCACGCATTTGCTGCATGCTGCCTTACGCAGCGTATTGGGTAAACATGTGGCGCAGAAAGGAAGCCTGGTAAACGAATCCTACCTGCGTTTCGACTTTTCACATTTTGCTAAAGTGTCGGATGAAGAGATGGCACAGGTAGAAGCGCTGGTGAATGAAAAAATCCGCGCCAATATCCCCGTTCATATCAAAGAAATGCACAAGGATGAAGCGATAGGGATGGGTGCCATGGCGCTGTTTGGAGAAAAATATGGAGACACGGTACGCGTAGTCATGATGGACCCCCATTTTTCCATTGAGTTATGCGGTGGCACACATACCTGCGCAACCGGCGAATTGGGTTTTTTTAAGATCAGAAACGAATCGGCAGTTGCCGCCGGCGTAAGAAGAATAGAAGCCGTAAGCGGTAAAGCGGCTGAAGAACTCATCAACGAACAATTTGAACAGGTTCGCATAATTCGCGAAACTTTAAAAGGCCCCAAAGACCTAGCAAAGTCTATAGAAACGTTAGCAGTTGAGAACAGTGAGTTGAGAAAACGCATGGAAAGCCTTGAGGCCAAACAACTGGTGAGCATTAAAAATGAACTGCTGCAGAAAACGGAAAATATAAACGGTGTCTGTTTCATTGGCGCGGTGGTAGAAGTTGGCAATGCCGATAGCCTGAAGAAATTGTGTTTTGAACTTAAGAATGAGCTTACAGATTACCTGGTGGTACTTGCTGCAAATGTAGAAGGCAAGGCGCAGGTTGCCATACTGATAGATGATCATATCAGTACGTCAAAAAACCTGGAAGCGCCTAGGATCATCAAAGAACATATATCAGGTTTGATCAAAGGCGGGGGCGGCGGACAAAAAACACTTGCCACCGCCGGTGGGCAGGATGCAGGTAACCTACAGCAAGTGATTGCGAAAGTGAAGTCTCTATTGACTGAGCCAGCTTAAAATTAAGCCGGTCCGCTATTTTCCAGCCGTAGATTCGCAGATTTAATCAGAAAAAATCTGCGAACCTGCGGCTAAAATCTTTTGGCATGAAAACAATTCTCCAATCCGAACGACTGCACTTCCGCGAGTTCACCGAAGATGACGCCCCACTCATCTACCAACTTAACAGTGACCCGGAAGTAGTGAAATTTGTTCACGAAGAACCCGTTACCGATATCAATTCCGCGGGCAAAAATCTTGATCGCATTCTCACACAGTACAAAGAGTATGGGTACGGCCGCTGGGCCATTCATTTGAAAGAAAACAATGCATTCATTGGGTGGGGCGGACTTAAATACCGTCCTGAAAGAAAGGAAACTGATCTTGGCTATCGCCTTATGCGGGCATACTGGGGGAAAGGTTATGCAACGGAAGCCGCTGTTGCACTCCTTGCTCATGGTTTTAATGAGCTAAAGCTGACCGAAATAGCAGCAATGGCGCAGACCGACAACCATGTCTCTTTGCAGGTTTTGGAAAAAGCAGGTATGCAACACATTGGTTTTGAGCGGGTCGATGGATGTGCCGTAAAAACCTACCGCCTTATCAATCCCTCAACCTCTCACTGATCAACTCCCACAAAATCATTAACCTTTTTTAACATTTGCGAATTGTTTCGTATTTCCAAAATCCGTTAGATTTGATCTACTAAATAATTCGTACAACTAAAACTTTACACCATGAATAGGAAATTTTTCTCCCTCGCCTTTCTGGCTCTGGCACTGGGCACAGGAGCCTTTGCACAAACAAAAGAAATTGACCCGCCTCTGAAAAAGAAAGAGGGCAGTGTAACCATCCGGAAAAAAGGTGACAGCAAAGAAAAGACCACCATTGTCATTGATGGGGACCAGATCACCGTTAATGGAAAACCACTCGACGAACTGAAGGACTCGGATATTGAAGTGCTTCGCGACAGAAGTTATGGACCACTGGCACGCATCAGGGATCGGGTGCCTAGGGGCAGCCTGAGAATGATGGGTGATGAGTTTCCATTTGGCGGTAGTCGTGCCTTTCTGGGGGTAGCCTCTGAAAAAAATGAGAAGGGTGCGAAAATAAACTCCGTAGAAAAAGAAAGCGCCGCTGAAAAAGCCGGATTGAAAAAAGATGATATCATAACAAAAGTGGGTGATACGAAAATTGAAAGCAGCGATGACCTGTTTGATGCCATCGGCAAATACAAGCCGGAAGAAAAAGTTACCATCAGTTACCTGCGTGATGGAAAAGAGGCACAGGTAACGGCTACACTCGGCAAAACCGGCTCGATGGCAAAAACTTTCAAATTTGATAGCAGGGATTTTGGCGATAATTTCCCGCGCGATTTTAATTTCAAAATGCCATCAATGCCACACATGGATGGAAAAGACTTTTCCTTTTCCCGCAAACCCCGGCTGGGCCTGGGTATACAGGACCTGTCTGAAGGAAAAGGCGTTAAAATCCTTGACGTTGACAGCGAATCTGCTGCGGCCAGGGCCGGCTTACAAAAAGATGACGTGATCACTGAAATAGATGGTAAAGCAGTTGCTTCAGTTGATGAACTCAGGTCGCAGGTAAGCGAACTGAAAGAAGGCGATAGCCTGAAAATTACTTACCAGCGCGCCGGTAAAACACAAACAGCCACCCTTTCATTCCCTAAAAAATTAAAGACCGCAGAATTATAAGGTCCTACGACTTTCTTGATTTTTTCTCATGTTGTACACCGCGCTATTCTTAGCGCGGTTTTTTTACGCAAATTTTATTGCCTCCTATGAGGCAATAAACCGTTCCGCATTCTGCATCCCTTGCAGCCAGGAAAAAATGAACCGCCTGCCAGCCGCCTGCAAAGCATTCCCCCCGTACCTTAGCGACCATATGAAAAGACTATTGTTATCTGCTATATTCATGCTTGCAATAGGTGTGCTGCATGCGCAGCATACACTACGAATCGTCATAAAAGACGCGGAAACAAAAGAACCCCTGCAGGGCGCGGTGGCGCGTATCCTTTCGTTGAAGAAGACTGCATTGGCAGATAGTGCCGGTTTCATCATTTTCAACAACCTGGTGGAAGGCAGTTACCTGATACAATTTTCTCATATCGGTTTTGCAGAACAGGTGATGACAATCACCGCACCGCAAACCGGTACCGAAGCAGAAATTTTCCTGGAAGCAACCGAAGATGAGGAAGAAGACGTGGTGGTCACTTCCACCCGCACCAGTCGCACCATCAGCAATACACCCACTAGAACAGAAACCATTTCGGGTGAGGAACTCGCAGAGAAAGGAAACATGAAGCCGGGTGATATTCGGATGTTACTGAATGAAAGCACGGGAATCCAGACACAGCAAACATCTGCCACCTCGTACAATTCCAGTATACGCATCCAGGGTTTGGATGGAAGGTATACACAGGTATTGCGTGATGGTCTGCCCTTGTATGGCGGCTTCTCAGGTGGGCTTAGTCTTATGCAGGTGGCTCCCCTGGACCTGAAACAGATAGAAGTCATCAAAGGTTCTACCTCCACCTTATATGGCGGGGGCGCAATTGCGGGGCTGGTCAATCTTATTTCCAAAACGCCGCAGGCCAAAAGAGAATTGAGTTTTCTAGCCAACGGCACATCCGCAGGCGGACTCGATCTAAGCGGATTTTACAGCCAGCGTTTTACAAAAACAGGCATCACTGTTTTTGGTTCACGCAATACTGCAAGGGCCTATGATCCTGCCGGAATCGGCCTCACCGCCATTCCACGCTTTGAACGATATACGATCAATCCCCGTTTGTTTATTTATGGCGAAAGAACCCATATGGATATTGGTTTCAGTCTTATAACCGAAGAGCGTACAGGCGGCAGTACTGACTATATCAAAAATGGTACAGCGGGCTATTTCGAAACCAACCATACCGACCGTTTTACACTACAGGGGCAACTCAGCCACAAACTTAATGACCATTCCGCTATAGGTTTTAAAAGCAGCTATAACCGGTTTAACAGGTCCATTGAAGTACCATCCTATGCCTTTACCGGCCTGCAGCAATCCAGTTTTTCAGAAGCCAGCTTTAACATCCACACCGAAAAAGTTCAATGGGTACTGGGAATCAATCTAGTTACGGATGCATTTGCAGAAACACGTCTCAACAACAACGCACTCCGCAACTACAACCATACCACGGTGGGCGCATTCATCCAGCATACCTGGTCGCCCACGTCCAGGCTCAGTTTGGAAACGGGGGTGAGAACGGATCATGTAGATGATTATGGATTTGCACTATTGCCGAGGTTTTCGCTGATGCTGAAAGCCACACCCGCGCTTACCGCGCGGCTCGGCGGGGGCCTGGGCTACAAAGTACCTACTGTATTCAATGAAGAGGCAGAAAAAATCCAGTTCCGGAATATATTGCCGGTTAACCCGGGCATGGTAGAAAATGAGCGATCGGCCGGAGCTAATTTTGATATCAACTACCGCACAAAATTTGGCGACATCGGTTTTACCGCCAACCAGCTATTCTTCTACACAAGATTAAACAGACCGTTGGTATTGGTGGCAGGGGCCGCCAGTGCCCGGCAGTTTGCCAACGCAAACGGGCATATTGATACAAGGGGTATGGAAACCAACCTGCGGTTTACATACAATGACCTGAAACTGTTTATAGGATACACCTACGCGGATGTGAACACACATTTCAATGCTGTAAAAACCGTATTGCCACTTACGGCGCGCCATCGTTTGAACAATGTGCTCATGTATGAAAAGGAAGGCAAATTAAAGATGGGGCTGGAAGCCTACTTCTTCAGTCCGCAAAAACTTACAGATGGATTTACAGGCAGATCATACTGGATCTTCGGTTTAATGGGAGAAAGATTCTGGAAAAGGTTTTCCCTGTTTATCAATTTTGAAAATTTCAGCGATACAAGACAGACAAGATTTGATACCATTTACACGGGTTCTGTTACCAATCCCAGTTTCCGTGATATCTATGCACCCGTAGATGGTTTCGTGGTAAATGGCGGTATAAAGATCAGGTTATAGGCCGGGCAATCTGACACAAACGGTTAACTTTAGCGGACAATCATACCGCATGAAAAAGATATTTGTCATTCCCTTCTTATTAACCTGCCTGGTTTCCGGGGCGCAGGTGTATTCTTCCAAACAGCCATTGGTGCATACATTTTCCATTGTGGCAAGGGATGCCAAAACAGGAGAAATGGCAGTAGGTGTACAAAGCCATTGGTTCAGCGTGGGCACATCCGTTCCCTGGGCCGAAGCGGGGGTGGGTGCTGTAGCTACACAATCCTTTGTTGATAAATCCTATGGGCCGAAAGCGCTGGCATTGTTAAAAAAAGGATTCACCGCGCAACAGGCGATGGATAACCTCCTGAAAGCAGATGCGGGAAGGGATGTAAGGCAGGTAGCCATTATTGATGCTAAGGGAAATGTTGCTGTCCATACCGGGAAAAAATGCATCCAGTTCGCAAAGCATATCCGGGGAACCAATGTAAGTGTGCAGAGCAATATGATGCTGGGCGGGCAGGTTTCAGAGTATATGATCAAAGCCTTTGAACAATCAGCGGGCAAACCGCTTGCAGAAAGGATATTATCCGCACTGGATGCGGCACAGCAGGCCGGGGGTGATATACGGGGTATGCAGGCTGCCGCTCTTGTTGTAGTGCCCGGTACCCGTGCGGAAAGCTGGAACAATGCAACTGTGGACCTCCGCGTGGATGATGCAACCGAACCCCTCAAAGAGCTGCGCAGGTTATACAATGTACACCTGGCGTATGAACACATGAACCGTGGCGACCTGGCGGTGGAAAAGAACAATATGCCATTGGCCATGAATGAATACAATGCTGCCATGAAATTATTTCCCGCCAACCTCGAGATGCAGTACTGGACAGCCATTACACTGGCCAACAACAAACAACTGGGCAAGGCAATACCTACGCTCAGGTCAATCTTTGCAAGGGACAGGAACTGGAAAGAGCTCACGCGGCGCCTGCCACCGGTAGGACTGCTCACGGTTTCGCCGGCCGAATTGCAGCAGATACTTGCCCTTTGAGCATGAAAATCATTTGCGTATCTCTGGCCGGCACGGTTTATTTTTGCGGGGATGACGCTGAGTGATAAATATGAAGCAGTAATCGGCCTGGAAGTGCACGCACAACTGGCCACGAATAGCAAGCTGTTTTGCGGAGACAGCACTGCTTTTGGCGCGGCGCCCAATACACATATTAGTCCTATAACGATGGGCCATCCGGGTACCCTTCCCAAAACCAATAAAAAAGCGGTTGAATACGCAATCAAAATGGGGATCGCATGTAACTGCGAAATTGTGAAGGACAATTATTTTGCGCGCAAAAATTATTTCTACCCCGATCTTCCCAAAGGATACCAGATATCGCAACATACAACGCCCATCTGTAAAGGTGGGCGCGTTACTATCCGAACGGCAAATGGTGAACGGGATGTACAGTTAAACAGGATACACCTGGAAGAGGATGCCGGCAAAAGCATACATGACCTGGATGAAGATTTTACCTGCGTGGATCTGAACCGCGCCGGTACCGCGCTGATAGAGATCGTTACCGAGCCGGATCTTTTTTCTGCAGATGAAGCCTGGCAGTACGTAACCGAAATCCGCAGGCTGGTGCGCTGGCTGGGTGTATGCGATGGAAACATGGAAGAAGGAAGCCTTCGTTGCGATGCGAATGTTTCTATAAGATTGAAAGGCGAAACCACGCTGGGCACCAAAGTAGAGGTAAAGAACCTGAACTCGATACGCAATGTAAAAAAAGCGATTGAGTTTGAAATAGAACGTATGACCGCATTGGTAGAAAGCGGGGGGCGCGTGCAGCAACAGACACGCAGCTTTGATGCATCCAATGATACCACTTTTGCCATCCGTGATAAAGAAGAAGCCAATGATTACCGGTATTTCCCCGATCCGGATCTTGCTCCTTTTCACCTGACAGATACTTTTATCACTTCCATTAAAAATGCCCTGCCGGCTTTACCCAATGCCTTGGTTGCCACCTACCAAACGCAGTTTGGATTGAGTGATTATGACGCGAGGCAACTGGCAGATGAGAAAGCCACCAGTGATTATTTTTCAACCGTTATTTTGCACACCCCCCATTACAAAGCCGCGGCCAACTGGATTCTTGGACCCGTTAGGCAATACCTTAACGGGAACGGCACCGGATTTGACACACTTAGTTTGAAACCGCAGATACTTGCCGAGCTGATTAACCTTGTGGAAGAAGGGAAACTCAGCTTTTCTGTTGCCTCTGCCCGGATCATACCCGTGCTGATGGTGAAAGAGGTATCGCCTTTGGCATTGGCCGAAGAATTGAACCTGTTGCAGGTAAGCGATACCCAAGAACTTGATGCATGGATCAACAGCGCACTGGCATCCATGCCGGATAAGGTTACCGAATACAAAAAAGGCAAGAAAGGATTGATGGGCCTTTTTGTAGGCGAAGTAAAAAAACGCAGCAAAGGCAAAGCCGATCCAAAGTTGGTAACACAATTGCTGGAAGAAAAATTAAACAACTGAACAGTCATACATCCTGAATAAGACCAGGTATAAACAGAGAACTATGAAAAGAAGCTTAATTATTATAACCGCCATCGTGGCCATCGCATCATGCCGTGATAAAAGCAATGGCTCATTTACTGTTAGCGGTAAAATATCGCATGCACCTGCCAAAAAAATATTTCTACAGGAAATTCCCTACAGTGGCGATCAGCCGATTATTGTGGATTCGGGCTCACTGGCTGCGAATGGTACGTTCAGCCTGCAGGGTATGGGTAAAGAAGAAAGCCTTTACAGGCTGGTAATTGAGAACGGTCCGGATGTATTGCTGGTAAACGACGACGACGATATCAAACTAACCCTCGATGTTGAGCGCTACCGCTCCTATAAAGTTGAAAATTCGCCCGCAAGTGCCAGCCTTCAAACCTTATTCGAAAATTACCGTAAAAAAGATTCGGCCCTGTACCTGATATTTGCGCAACTGGATACATTGCAAAAACAGAAAGCGGGTGACAGCGTATTAACAATGGTGCAGTTACAGAGAGATAACCAGCTTGCACAGATGAACAAAATGGTGGCCGATTTTATTAACCAGTCCAACAGTCCCGCCGCGCGTTACTATGCGTTAGGAATGGCCTCACGCACAATGCCGCAGGAAGAAGTGTTTAAGTTGGCCAATGCTTCCGCTGATAAATTCAAAGAGCACAGTGGCCTGGCCAGAATCAAAAGCCTGCTAACCGTTCAAAAACCGGTTACTCCTAAATATCCGTTGCTGGACCAGCAGGCACCGGAGATAAGCCTGCCAGATATAAACGGGAAGAATTTCCAGCTAAGCAGCCTGAAAGGAAAATATGTATTGGTTGATTTCTGGGCGAGCTGGTGCGGGCCCTGCCGTAAGGAAAACCCAAATGTGGTGGCCGCATACAACCAGTTTAAGAATAAGAACTTTACCATACTGGGTGTATCGCTCGACAAAGAAAAAGCAGATTGGGAGCAGGCAATAAAGGATGATAGCCTTAGCTGGATACATGTTAGCGATCTTAAATTCTGGGAAACGCCGATGGTACAGCTCTATAAATTTGAAAGTATCCCATTCAATGTACTGGTTGATCCGCAGGGAAAGATTATTGCAACCGATCTGAGAGGTGCTGCACTTACCGCTAAATTAGCGGAGGTCTTAAAATAATTCATTCCCCCCGGTAAAATATTGCCAAAGATTAGCACTGATTCTAAAATGTGCTAGTCTGTGTAATCTGTGGCAAAAAAATGCCGCTGCCCGTTACAATGAACCGTTAATCCCTTCGCCTGTCCCAAAAAAAAGAGACCATACAAATTTGCATGGTCTCTTATCATTAAATAACGGTTTTGCGATTAGTTGGTATACCCAGGGTTCTGCTGGATCAGGGGATTGGCCTGTATCTCAGAATTGGGTATCGGCAACAGGAAACGGAAGTTACCGGCAGCTAACGTAGTTCCAACTGCACTGGGTGCGTCAGAACCGACACGGACAACTGGCAGATTTCTCCTTTTCAGATCCCAGAAACGATGACCCTCGAAAGGCAACTCTTTGAAACGCTCTGTCATGATTGCATCGATCAGTGCATCTTTGGTACCGAATGTAGCATTCACATATCCATTGATACGGGCCGCACGCAATGTATTCAAATCAAGAGCGGCGCCAACCAGGTCATTGCCTTCTGCCTTTGCTTCAGCACGGATAAGGTACATTTCACCCGTTCTGAAAACTTTTGCATCCGCAACATTTTCTGCGGCAGTGCCATATCCTGTACCTGCATATTTCGCGATCAGCTTTGTAGAGGACCTGGATGATAGTACGGGCTCATCTTTGAAATAAGAAGAGAAGCGGATATCATTGGTTTGGTCGTAACTGTTCCATAATTTGTCAGATGGCCTCCAGGTAATTGTAGAAATACCTGAAGCACTTGTTGTTCCGGAAGTAGTTCTGTACAAAGAACCGATCCGGCCACCCAATGAAGCGGTACGGCTCAGCTTGAATGCCAGTTCACTAGCGTTCGCATCTGTCCAGATGCCTGGAAAGTTAGCGCGTGAGGCCAAAGGAAGACCATTGATGTATTCAGTACTGAAAGTAATGGCGTCAGCATACTCCTTAAGATACAGGGCAACCCTGGCCTGGAGACCACTGGCAGCAAGCCTGGTGGCACGTTTGATGTCGGTGAGATTGTTTGGCAACAGCCCTTTTGCTTCAACCAGGTCAGCTTTCAGCTTGGTCATGTAAGGAGCAACCGTAATCCTTGCCTCTGGTGACAAAGAAGGGGTTTCCTTATATGCCAGTGCAAGGTCAGTTCCTACCGGACTGTTACTGTAAAACCTGTACAGTTCAAAATGGCAGAATGCCCTTAAGAACAACGCCTCACCTCTTACCCTTGCTTTTAAGGCCTCATCAGCCGCAATAGTAGCGGGTGTTGGCACAGCAACAGAAGAAGTAGCGGTGGGCAATGCCTGCAATACCCTGTTTACACGATCAATGATCCTGAAATACAAAGGGAAAGCGGTGAAATTGTCACGCAGAACGATATCTGTTGAAGTGTACTGCCATTCATGGGCAGTAGCTGCATTGTAGAAATCCGCTACGCGGAGTTCATCAGACATAACCCCGTTCAGCAGGATACCCATTTCCACGTTCATTGCTGCATAAGCACCGATGACACCCTGTTCGTTATTAGCAACGGTTTTCAGGGCTATATCACCAGCAAGCAGATCCGTTTCTTTTATTTCAATCACCTTCTTACAGGAAGCAAGTGAAATCAATAAAACACAAAAGACCAATATTTTATTTTTCATGTTTCTTTTTTTTAGTTTCTAATTATACTCCACTATTCACTTTTAGAAAGTGATATCCAGACCTACAACAAACATTTTTGGATTTGGATACTCATTCAGACTGATGTTGTTATCGTCTTCAGGATCCATACCACGCCATGGGCTCCAGATCGCTAAGTTCTGACCCATTACATAGAATCTTGCTTTTTTCAGGATCACGGTTCCGCCGCTTGTCCTGATCTCAGGCACATCGTAGGATATAGTCAGGTTCCTGAAACGCAGGAATTTGGCATCTTCAAGGTCAGACGAGGTAAAGCCCCTGTCAAAAGCTGATGACTGGAACGGTTTTACGTCACCGGCTTTCTGCCACTGACCTTCGATCAGCTCTCTTGAAGCCCTAACGATCTGGTGGTAACCCGGAGTACCCCTTGTGATCCAGTTACGTGCATTGTTGCTTCTTATTACATCAAACTGGTAAGAGAACAAAGCTGATACCGAGAAAGCTCTGTATCTCAGGTCAGCACCGAAACCGCCCTGGTGCTTGGGAAGGTAAGTTCCAAATTTTGCAAACTGTCCAGCCTGCGCAGCATCAATCGTTTCTTTACCATCGGCCGTTTCATACCTGGGCCTTCCTGTTGCTGGATCAGCACCAAGGTAATGATACGTATAATGTGAGCCATAAGGAAGTCCTTTTCTGATCACGAAAGTTCCGAGGAAGTATTCATTAACCAGACCAAGATCTTCGATATTGTTGGTATTAATAGAGTGGTTCCAGTTAACACTAACCCCAAAATTTCTCTGTTTTACAACATCAACATTTGCTACAAACTCGAAACCTTTGTTTGTCATTACACCTGCATTGATGGCCAGGGTACCGAAACCGGTTGTTCCGGAAAGCGGCTGGTTAACAAACAGGTCAACGGTTCTGTTAGAATATGCGTCTACGCTGAACCTTGCACGGTTGTTCCAAACGGCAAAGTCAAGACCGATATTGAGTTTTTTGATCTTCTCAATTTTCAGGTTAGGGTTACCCGGAGTTGCGGGGGCCAGACCTGTAACGGTTGAACCTGCATAGTTGGTAGTACCAAATGTGGGAACCTGTGGTCCCTGGTAGTTTGTAATCCCAACCAGGCCGGCACCATACTGGTTTGTGCTGATACTGCCGATATTAGGAACGATACCATAGCTCACACGGAGTTTTAAATCAGTGAAGATGCTCTGGTCTTTCAGGAAATCTTCCTGCAATGCGTTCCAGATCAAACCTGCAGACCAGGTTGTAACTTCCCTGTTCTCTTCGTTAACGATCCTTGAAGTACCATCGCGACGGATATTACCGTTGATGCTATACTTGTTGTTGTAGGTATACTTTGCAGATGCAAAGAATGAACGGATACCGAAACCACTCTTCGCACTGGCAGCATTCTGAGGATAGGTTGTCTGACCAACCGAAATTGGTAAAGCACCTGCACCCTGGCCGGTTTCAGTTAACCTTGGGTCAAGGTTGAACAAAGTAAAGCCCAGACCTTTCTGGTAGCCTCTTACTACTTCAAAATAACCACCAACTTCTACTTCATGTACGTCATATCTTTTCGCAAAGATCAGGCTGGAAGTATTGATCATCTGGGTAACCATCCTGTGAGCCTCCTGTGCAAGACCAGACTGGAAGGTTTGCAGGGAACCTATGAAAGACGCAGGGTTGATAAAACGATTCTGGTATTCATTGGCCACATCTATACCCACCGTATTCTTGGCAGTAAGTGAAGGGAGGATTTTATAAGACAGGCTCAAACCAGCATTGATCTTAATCTGGTTGCTATTTCTTTTTGAGTTTTGAATACCTTCCAGCAGGTTAGCCACCTGTTTGTTATACAGGGGCGTAGTTGCACCAAAATTGAGTGATCCATCAGGATTGTAAGGATTCTCATAGGTTTTGGCACGAAACGTCATCTGGAAAGGGTTCCTTGGGCTGTTACCCAACACCTCTCCTTCAGCAAATGCCGATTGAGAGTAACCAACGGAAGAATTCAATGAAACGGTGAGTTTATCCGCTGTATGATCAAGGTTAAACCTAACAGTATACCTTTTCAGTGATGAACCCAGGTCAATACCCTGCTGGTTAAAATAAGCGCCGGAAAGGTAAAACCTTGTCTTGTCGGATCCACCTGACATATTCAGCTCGTGTGTTTGTGAAATACCCTGGCGATAAAACACATCAGCATAGTTAATATTGATATTACGGATGCTGTCCAGTGATTTCTGTTTCATGGCAGCAGTATATCCTGCAGGGATGGCAGGGTTTAAAGGGGACCAAACCCATCCTGGTGTACCGCCTAATTTTTCTCTTTCCTCGTAGGCCAGCATCTCGGCAGAATTCATCAGGTTCAAGCGATCAAAATTTGGACGCTGCGTAAAACCATATTGTGTACGATACTGGAAACTGGTTGCTCCGGTTCTGCCCTTCTTAGAGGTAAGAACGATAACACCTGTTCCAGCTCTCGCACCATATAATGCGGCAGCGTTTGCATCTTTCAGAACTGTGATAGATTCAAAATCATTTGGGTTGATGGTTTGCATATCAAATGCAGGTAGTGGAACTCCATCAAGGATAAACAGCGGCTGCGCACCAGCACCCTGGATTGACTGTACACCACGAATGGTAATAGAGGCGCTGCTTCCCGGTTGTCCCGATGAAGAATTCACCAATACACCTGGCGCACGACCCTGAAGAGCCTGGTCAAAAGAACCCACGGGAACTGCATCCACAGCTTTTGGGCTGATGGTATTGGCAGCACCGGCAAACTGGGTTTTCCGCTCGCGGGAATAACCTGTTACAACAACCTCGTCAAGATTTTCTGTTGTTGATCTTAAAGACACACCATAAGAATTGCTGGAGGTAATAGCGATCTCCTGCTGGGTAAAGCCCAGCGAACGGATAACCAAAACTTTTGCAGCGGAAGTAATGCCGATGGAGAAGTTTCCGTCAGCTCCGGTGGTAGTACCGGTATTGGTACCTTTTACGAGAACCGATGCATTGGCGACAGGATTATTTTTATCGTCCAATACCCGGCCTCTGATTGTACGTGACTGGGCAGCCAATTGGGAGGCGGCCAGAACAACGCACAACAGCATTGTCATTAATTTTCTCATTTTTCAATTTTTAGTGATTGCGGGGGCGCAAATTAGTTAAAGAAAACCTAACATGAACATGTAAGGACAATAGATTGTTGCCTTGTGCTGCATTTTTTAAATATTCCTTGCGTCATAATCTTTCACCCAAGCGCTCACGTTGATATTCAGGAGATTATATAATAAAAAAACCAGGTCTGGCTGACCTGGTTTTTCTTAAAATGACTGTTTTCTGACAATAAAAGCTATGTATTACAAAATAAACACATTCAATTTTAGTTGTCTTTAGCCAGTGGGTTCAGCAATAATTCTTCCGAAGATATTGGCCAGATATATTGCTGGCTGGTATTGGGCAATCCCGGAACACCGGGTTTGGCCGGAAGAGGCAGACCCAGGCGCGTAAGATCTGTTCCGCGTAATCCTTCACCCAGGAATTCGATCCTTCTTTCTGTCAGGATTGCATCGGCAAGTGCAGCAGGAGTGGCAAAATCTGCCACGCTAAATACCGTGCTGGCATCTGAACGGCCACGAACCGCATTCAGGAGTAAAATAGCCTGCGCATCTACCGCGTTGTTTGCGCGAACACGGGCTTCCGCCAGGTTCAGCAATACTTCTGCATAACGGATCACGGGTGCATAGTCAATAAAAGTAGCGGGTACACTGTATTTTGTCAGGTAACTCTTACCGCTGAACACCTGTACAAAACTGCGCCGCCTGTCTGTTGCTTTCCAGCCGGTGTTGGAAATAATGCCTGTTGGCAATAAAGAATATTCTCCATTACCGCCGTTGAATGCAGATGGTCCGTAATAATAACCCAACTGGTTTTGTGTGCCGGGTTGCTCATTACTTGCAAATGGCATAGAGAGGATTGATTCCGTTGTTGTATAAGGCGCTTTAAAAATATTTGTATAATCAGCCTGCAGAGAATGGTTCACCCCCGTTGCTGCGGTGAAGGGAGGTGTGGCAGAAACGATCTTATTGGCTTCCGTGATCACTTCCGCATATTTCTGCATACTCAGGTATACCCTTGTTTTTAATGCAATGGCTGTGTTCCTGTGTGCCCTGGTAGTATTCAGGAATGCAGAGGCATTGGTAAGCGGTAGGTTTTGCTCTGCAAAAGTCAGGTCAGCAAGTATCTGGGTGTATACTTCAGCAACGGTAGCACGGGCAAGCGCATAATCGCCTGAACCGGTATTACCTTTTAAGCGAAGTGGCACCCCGGGTTTACTTCCGTTACCATCCCAGTAAGGACGTGCATACAACTGCAGCAATGAATAATAACTCATTGCACGCAATAAACGCGCTTCACCCTGGAAGTTATTGGAAAGCGTAGCACCTACCACAGAAGTTCCTTTAGAAGCCATTCCATCCAGAAAAACATTCGCAAGGTTGATCACATAATACGCGCGTGACCAATGGTTCAGAACACTGTTGGTTGAGCTGTTGCTGGGTGTGTAATTCCACACATCAAAACCGGTAACCACGTTGGTTCTGTCGTTGGCAAATTCCTCGCCCCGGATATCATTAAATATCTGGTAGCGGCCGCCATACATGCCAGCATTTTTAATAGAGGCATAGATGGCCCGTACCTGGCCCTCGATCCTGTCTTTGCTATCAAATGCTGTAAGATCTGATATCGCATTGGTGGGTACCGGGTTCAGGAAACTTTCTTTTGCGCAGGAACCGAGTTGCACCACGGTTGCTGCCAGTAGGATGTATAATAGATTCTTTTTCATTTTTGCTCGGATTAATTGTTTACAATTAGAAACCAACGTTTAAACCTACAGTGATGGTTCTCTGGTTTGCCACGGTATTACGGTCGACACCAAAGTTTGAAGAACCGTTTCCGTTCGAAGAAACTTCGGGATCTGGTCCTGGATATTTGGTAAGGATCACAAGGTTATTTCCTGAAACATAAAAACGTGCACTGGCTATTTTTACCTTATCCAGCATGCTCTTAGGCAGGCTGTAACCAACGGTTAGTGTACGCAGTTTTACAAAATCACCTTTGAAAACGTTGATATCAAGCGGGAAGGCAGATCCATTTGAAATGTTGTCGCCGAAAACAGCTTTTGGTATTTCTGTAACATCACCTGCTTTTCTCCACCTGTTCAATATGGCCGTTTCATTGTTCCAGAAACGCTGGTCGCGTAATCCGGCCTGTGTTCCATAATAGATATAGTTACCAAACTGGTAAGTAAGCATAGCGGTTAGCTCAAATCCTTTGAAACGGAATGTATTTTCCCAACCACCAAACACTTTAGGGTTGGTATTCTTATATACAACCGCATCTGCACTGCTCACAGTAGGTGCCACAGTTCCATCTGCATAAGAAAAACGGAACTGGCCCGCAGGTGCAACGTGCTGGAAGTATACATCTCTTCCCGCAGCGTTTACATAAATACGGCGCCCAGTGGCAGGATCAACTCCTTTGGTAAGGGTAACAAAAATCATCCCTACAGGATATCCCACCCTGGTAATGCTTGGATTCTCCAGGCCACCTGTTGAAGATACAATCTGCGTAAGTCCGGGTGCCAGTGAGGTTACCTCATTTTTATTGGTTGCTACGTTGAAAGACGTATTCCAGCTAAAGTCTTTTTTCTGTAGAACGGCATAGTTCAGGCCAAACTCTATACCACGGTTATACATGCTTCCCACGTTTGTAGGAATAGAGGTGGGAACACCTGCTGATGGGGGAGATGGCACATTCAGGATCAGTCCGTCCACATCATTGTTATAATAAGTAAACTCTCCTGTTAACCTGTCATTCATCAAACCAAAGCTGAAACCGATATCGGTTTTCTTACTGGTTTCCCACTGCAAATCAGCATTACCCGCCTGGTTAAATAAAACTGTTCCGTTTCCACCATATAAACCAGAACCGTACTGCGACAACGAAGCAAAGTTACCTACGCCACCGATGTTACCTACTTTACCATAGCTGGCCCTGAGTTTGAAGCTGCTGAAAACTTTATCAAGCCTCATGGATGTCCAGAAATTCTCTCTCACAATTTCCCATCCGGCAGATACTCCGTAGAATACACCGTATTTGGTACTGGCGCCCAATTGAGAAGCACCATCCCTGCGCACATTGGCAGTGATAAAATATTTCCTGTCGTAATTGTATTGCAAACGACCGAATTCTGAATAGAGGTAGTTTTCACCGATTGCTAAACCTGCCGCATTTGGAGTGGCCCATCCACCCTGGATGTTTACAAAAGCAGGATCAGACACCGTAATCCGGTTAAGTCCATAGCCCGTGCCAGTGGTGCGCTGCTGCTCTATACCGGCAAGTAATCCCACATTGTGCCTCTCAGCAAATGTTTTGTCATACTGCGCCGTGGTAGTCCAAACCCACCTCTTATTCTTACCAAAGGTTGCCGTAACCGATCCCGTAGAGGCAAAACCCTCACCCGAAATAGGGCTGAAATAGGCGTCGTTATCAACTAACAAATTATCTACACCATACACTGTACGCAATGTGAGTGAGTTGAATGGCTTGATCTGCGCATAAACGTTACCGATAAAATGTTCCGTTTCGCTGTTGTTCCTGTTCTGGTCAAGCTGGATCACCGGGTTATTGAAACCTACCTGGCCCTGCTTGTTATTCATGGAACCAATCAGCGCTCCGTTAAAATTATAGGTACCATCATTATTATATGGAGAAACATTGGGCGCGGTTACGAGTACCACACGGCCAAGACCCGCTGTAGCAAACGCGTCGCCCAGGGAACCTGAACTAACCGCGGCCAGGTTTTTTTCATTGGAGTATTGGATCTTACCACCCAGGCTGATAAACTTACCGACCCGGTGATCTACGTTCATCAACATACCCAGTCTTTTAAAATCATTTCTCCTGATAATACCTTCCTGGTCTGTATACCCTGCAGAAAAATAGTAGCTGGTAGCGTCATTTGCGCCGGATACACTTACCGTATGGCTATGTTGTAAACCCTTACGGTATACATAATCATACCAACGTGTATTGATGGGATTGCCATCCGGGCCCGTGGTTAATGCAAAGGCATTGGAGGCAGCATTAAATGTACCCGCATTCACCAGCGCTTCGTTCTTGTAATCGGTATATTGAAAAGCATCCATTAATACCGGTAAACGCTGAACTTCACTTACACCTACCCAGCTATCGAGGGTAACACGTGAACGTCCCTGTTTACCTTTCTTGGTCGTAATGAATATTACCCCGTTGGCAGCACGGCTGCCATAAATAGCGGAGGCGGCGGCATCTTTAGCCACATCCACGCTTTCGATATCATTGGGATTGATGCTGGCAAGAGCATTACCGGCAGAACTGGTACCACTAAAATCGCCAGTAAACGCCGGTACTCCATCCACCACGATCAATGGATAGGATGAATTGGAAATAGAGTTGGTTCCACGAACCCTTAGTACAGGGGGTGCATTCAAAACACCGCTGGGAATAGTAACCTGTACACCTGCGGCACGTCCGCCAAGCGCCTGTTCAAAACTCTGCACGGGCTTATCGGCCAATGCGGATCCTTTTACAGTTGAAATACTTCCGGTCACTTCCTTTTTCTTCTGTGTACCGTACCCTACCACCACCACTTCAGATAGTGCCTGGTCCTCAGAACGCATTCTTACAGAAAGGGTGCTTCCGCTTCCCACAGAAACGCTTTCCTGCGCAAATCCCACATAACCGAAACTTAAGGATCGGTCCCGGGGTGTAACCTGGATGGAAAAATTTCCGGAATTGTCGGTTAACGCTCTCTTCTCAGAAGAAGATGTGGTAACCGTCACACCGGCTAGGGGTGTACCACGCTCATCTGTTACCTTACCGGTAACTGTGCGGTTTTGTGCATAGAGCTGGGATGTCAACATCACAACTCCAGCCAGAATGGCCAATAGTTTTCTCATGTGCGAATTTTTTTTGAGTTTTAGAGATGTGCAATTTAGACAGTAAATCACTAAAAATGGCTGCACAAATGTGCTTTTATCCGCTAAAAAGCCAAAAAATGCCACTCAACCACGCATTTTGACCGTTTAAACTGGTTGGGAATTGCTTTTTTCAGCATAAAAAATGGATTGGAAGAACCCCTTAAACCGCTTTTTTTCGGTCCGAAACCGAAATAATCAGTACCGGGAGCAGCACCAGATTGGTAAGGGTACCCGCAACCAGGGTTAATGAGGTGAGCCAGCCCAGTGCCCTAGTACCGCCAAAATCGCTCAGGCAGAAAATAATAAACCCGGCTATCAGCACCAGCGAGGTATAGATGATACTGATGCCTGTATGCCGTATGGTTTGCACAAGCGTTTGCCCAACCTGGCCATTATAGTGTGGCAGCTCCTGTTTATAATTGACCAGAAAACGGATGGTAACATCAATGGCTATCCCCAGTGCCACGCTGAAAACCAGAACGGTGGAGGGCTTAAGCGGGATACCCGCCCACCCCATCACTCCCGCTGTGATCACCAGTGGCACAAGGTTTGGAATGAGTGAACAGATCAGTATCCTGAATGAACGGAACAGGTAAAACATACAGAGAGTGATGAGCAGGAAGGCCCAGAAAATACTTTCTTTAAGTCCTTTGATGATAAAACCCGACCCCTCCAGAAAACTAACGCTGCTGCCCGTAAAGCTTACATGATAAGCGGCAGTATCGAACAATGCACGGGCTTTGTCTTCAAAATCTTTCAGCAACAATGGTAACTGTGAACTCCCAACATCTTTCATGTTCACACTGATGCGCGCCACCTGCTGGTTGCTGTCCATAAAATTATTCATCAACTTGGCAAAACCTTTTTTAGCGCCCGAGGTATCACCTCTTGCCTGAAGAAATGGCGCCATAAAAACAAGATCGCCTTCATAGGGTACCGTATAACTCACACTGTCGCCATCAAAATATGCCTGCTTTGCAAATTTCAATCCTTCTACAAAAGACAAGGGCCTTGCCGTAGCAGGATTGGCATCGATATAGGCAGACAGCTCATCGATCTTGCCTATGGGCGCGGGTCTGAATATGCCTTTCTTCTTTTTGGTATCTATCACTATTTCCAGGGGCATTACTCCGCCGAAATTTTTCTCGAACCATTTCAGATCCGTATATATGCGGTCACTTTTAGGAAGGTCGTCCACAATAAATCCCTCGCTTTTCAAACGCAGAATGCCAAACAGGGCCACCACCGTAATGGCAATCGTAATGCCATATACCCAGCGGGCATGATGAAAGGCCCATCGCTCAATGCGCACCAAAATTTTTTCGAGAAATGAATTGTCGAGGTAACGCGTATGTGATTTTTTAGGGGGCGGCAGATAACTCAATACTGGCGGAATGAAAACAAGCGAAATAACAAACAGGGCCATAATGTTGATGCCTGCAACTGCCCCGAATTCCTTTAAAAGATCGCTGCGCGTAAGGGCGAATACAGCAAAGCCAATAGCCGCAGCAATATTGCAGAAAAGTGTTACCACTCCCATTCTGCCCACCATGGTGATCAATGCTTTTTCCTTATCGCCCGTTTCACGATAGCTGCTATGGTACTTATTCAGAAAATAAATACAATTGGGGATGCCGATCACTACCACCAGCGGGGGTATTAAGGCTGTAAGCAGTGTGATTTTATAGCCCAGCAACTCCGTGGTACCCAGGCTCCATATCACGCCCATACCTACCACTGCCAGGCTCATAAGCATCGCGCTAAGAGAGCGGAAAAAAAGCAACAGCGTAATGGCCGATAAAATGAGTGACCCCACCAGAAACCAGTTCATTTCGTCCTTTACCCGGTTAGCAATGGTTGTGCGGATAAAAGGCAGACCGCTGGTATGCACAGCAGCACCGGCGTTTTTTTCAAAACGCTCAACTTCGGCCACTATATCATTTATCAGTCGTGTGCGGCTCTTGCTGTTAATGGTGTCTTTGTCAACACTGATGCCCACCAGGTAACTATGGGTCTGCGGGTTGTACAAAATGCCCCTGTAAAAAGGCAGGTTTTCAAAAATTTTTCTTGCGCTGTCCAGCGAAGCCTGCACTGAATACGGGTAACTGAATATTTTAACGGGCTGCAGGCGCTGGTTGGCAGAATCTTTTTGAAGATTAACAGCCTCAGGTATGCTGATAATTTCCGTTACCCCTTTGATGCTCCTGAGGCGTTGATGCAGATCGCCCACCTGGTTAAAAAAATGGATGGAATAAAAATCTTTCGTTTCCAATCCCACTACCATCGTATTGTTATCGGCCCCGAATTTTTTGAGAAAATCCTGGTAGGCTATGTATTTGGGATTGTCCGTGGGTACGGCCCGTGTAAAATCGTAACTCAATTGCACCCCGGAAGCCTTCCAACCCATAAATACCGTGACCAGGAATAAAGCGATCAATAGTAACAATCGATTATGTAAGATGAACCTGCCTGTTTTATACCACATACTATTCGCTAATAGATTAAACACTACAAAGAAAACGATAAAAATTGGACAAGCAGAAACGGTTGTTTTAACTGGGAATGCTGTTATTTACACTGAGTTTTTCAGAAAGCAGTGACGGGCTGTTTTTCTGTGTTAAATTTAAGTATCCATGACTATGAAAACCCGTCAATACCTGCTAACTGCATGTATGTGTTGGTACGGCCTGCCTGTTTTTTCCCAGGGTGGGCTTTGTCCCAATACAGCATTGGCTCCTGTATTCAAGCAGGATTTTGGCCAGGGTGCTTCCTCTTCCTCCACTTCTTCAGCCGCGCCGGGTTCTACCAATTATAATTTTGGAAATGTGGGTACGGATGGCAATTACATCATCACCCCCCGGGTGGAAAATGCCAACAAAAACGACTGGACCCGGGGCGGTGACCATACCGGCAACACGAATGGTAATATGTTCCTGGTAAATGCCGGCGGTGGCAATTCTATTTTTTTCCAGCAAACCGTAAGTGGGCTATGTTCCGGATCAAGTTTCAATTTTACTGCGTGGATTGCTAATGTAAATACACCCAATACGCAGGGTATTTGCAACCCCGGGCTGGTGTATCCAAAAGTTATATTCAACATTAAGGACCCGTTCGGCGCCGTGCTGGGCACTTATACTACCGGATTACTCCCACTCTCACCCAATAGTGGTCCGGTAAACTGGCAACAATATGGTTTCCAGTTTTCCCTTCCATCCGGCACCAGTTCCGTGATCCTGGAGATGGTGGATTTTCATGGTGGGGGCGCTGCCTGCGGCAATGATGTAGCGCTCGATGATATTGTTTTTACTGCCTGCACCCCACAGGTAACGGCAACACTGGCCACCGCGGCGGCTGTTTGCGTGGGGAATACCACCACGCTGAATTCCTCGCTAACCAACAGCCCGTTTTCAACACCCGCTTACCAATGGCAGAAAAGTACAGACAATGGCAACACCTGGAACAACATAGGCACACCGGGTACCAGTAATACCAGTTTTTCCATCAGTAATGTTACGCTCGCCGATGGCGGTATGTACCGGGTATTGGTTGGGCCGGATGTGGGAAGTTTATCTTCCGCATCCTGTATCACTGCCTCAAACAGCATTACACTTACTGTAAACCCGCTGCCTGTCATAACTGCCGGAAGCAATGCGCCTGTTTGCGTTGGAAAAAATCTTACCCTCTCATCCACTGTAATAGCTGGCAATGCACCATACACCTATAGCTGGACGGGCCCCGGCACTTTTGTTTCATCCTTGGCTTCCCCTGTTATCACCGGCGTTTCGCCCGGCAATGCGGGCAGTTACCAGCTATCGGTTTCCGATGCCAATGGCTGCACTGCCACCGGCAGCACAAATGTGGGCATCAACCCACTGCCGGTATTGTCATTGGTAAACAATACCCTGGCCCAGTGCAGTGGCACTTCAACAGCTATTCAATTCAGCAGTTCCATACCAGGTACGCTGTATTACTGGATCCCTTCCAATCTCACCGGCAGTACCGCGGGAGCTTCCGTAAACCTGGTGGGATCTTCAGACAACAATATCAATGATCTGCTTACAAATACTTCAGGTACACCATCCACCGTCAGGTATATCATTACCGCACTCGCACCCACTACCTGCGGCATTTCGGATACAACCACTGTAACGGTTTACGCCGTGCCGTCTGTGGCCGCGGCGGGTAATGATCAAATATTGTGCAATGCAACAGGCACCGGCCTCAATGCCACTGCTCCCGTTATCGGCACGGGTAGCTGGTCGCTCTTATCCGGGCCTTCACCGGTTGCATTTTCCGATGCTGCTTTGTACAACAGTTCCGTTAGCAGTCTTACTCCGGGCAACTACCAATTTACCTGGAGTATATCCAATGGTGCATGCGCCATTAAAAAAGATACAGTTGCCGTAACCATAGTGCCCGCCATCAACACTACGATGGCTGGCACGGCACAAACTGTTTGCGCGGGACAAGCCGTGCTCATTGGGGCGCAGCCCGCATCAGGCGGAACCGGCAGCTATCAATACCAATGGGAGCAAAGCATTGATGGCAATACATGGACCACGATCGCCGGAGCCACTGGTGCAGACTACGGGTTTGCTGCTGTTTCCGGAATGCTGTTCCGACGACAGACTAATTCCGCACCCTGTGCAGCTACCAGCAATACTGTAACGATTACTGTATTGCCGGCGCTATCCGGCAATACCATTTCAGGAAACCAGCAAGTATGTGAAGGAAATTTTACACAACCGATTGTTGGCTCCGTACCCGTGGGCGGTGATGGCAATTACCAGTTTCGCTGGGAGCAAAGCACAGACAATGGAAACACCTGGACCATTCTCAATGGTGCAACCGGCAGGGACCTGGGCCCGGTACAATTACTATCCACGAGTTTGTTAAGAAGGGTGGTAAGCACGGCCATTTGCAGCGGACCCCAGTCAATCATAAGCAATATTGTAACCGTTACTGCCCGGAGGGCCGCTATTGCTGGTTTGACCGTGGTGAAGAATATAGGTTGTGCACCCTTCAGCATAGACAGCCTGATGGTACAGGCTGCTGATAACCCATCAGTAAACCTGGGCTATGAGTGGTATGCCAATAATGTATTGATTGGAACCGGTATTAAATTCCCCGGCTATGTATTGCAGGACGATTCAACTGTAATCAAACTGAAAGTAACCAGTATTTACAACTGCAATGCAGACAGTACCTCTGGAGTGTTCTCTGTTTTTAGTGTGCCCGCGCCTTCATTTGTTTTAAGCGACACCAGTGGATGCGGGCCGTTGCAGGTTAGTTTTCAAAACAATACACCTTCTTCCTCCTCTTTCCAATATTACTGGGACCTTGGTAACGGGCAAACAAGCTCACTACTGCAACCCGGCTATGTAGTGTATCCTTCTTCCTTTAGCGGGCTTGACACAGTCTACCAAATCACATTAAAAGCATTCACCGGTTGTGATACGGCTTATTTCAGCAGAAAGTTAACTGTATCGCGAAAAGTGAAACCACTGCTTGTTGCTACGATACTCAATAGCTGCTCTCCCATGAACGTAAGGTTCAACAATGTTTCAACAGGTAACAGTGCGCAGTTTCGTTTATCATTCGGTGATGGCAGTAGTGATACATTAGCAGCCAATGGCCTGCTGCAACATATGTATTACAGCGGCAGCAATACCAGTTTCATCGCCACTTTATCCGCGAGTAATATTTGTGGCACTGATTCCATATCGGTTTCCATTCCAGTAAACAAAAGCCCTCTTAGTGTTAGCCTGTCATTAAAGGACAGCGTTGTTTGCGGCGCTCCCTACACAGCTACCCTCAATAATTTTATTACCGGGGCAACACAAATTAGCTGGGACTGGAATGTTGGATCGCCTTTAGAAACCAGTACACAAACTGGCAACCTGGCGCATAATTTCAGTTTGCCGGGCACTTACCTCATTAAGGGCTCAGTGAAAACCAGTTGCAGTGATACGGTTGTGTCAAGAACTTTAATTGTGTATCCCGCTGTAAAGGCCCGGTCTGCTGTGACCGCACAAAAAAATTGCGTTGGCGACGCCATCATTTTTCGAAACCTGTCTGACCCATCACTAACTTTCGAATGGAATTATGGCGATGGCACCATTTACACTCCGGGCGATACCATACATAGCTACTCCAAAGCCGGTGATTACTACCCCAGCCTGAAAGTAAGGAGCACACATCCCCAGCTATCCTGCTATGACAGCAGCATTAGTAAAATTTCTATCACAGCAACCCAAAAGGCTGATTTAAAAATTAACGATACACTGGGAAGATGTACTCCCTTTACTGCCACATTCCGCAATGAAAGCAAACCATCTGTAAAAACCGTTTGGATATGGGGCGATGGTACTGCCGGTACCGGCGACTCATTGCAGCATGTATTTACCGCAAATGGAAAATACCAGGTTAAAATGCAGGCCTTCTCTCCGGCGGGCTGCCTGTATGAGGACAGTGCTTTTGTCCATATCAATGCCCCTTCGGTTTCCCTGCAGTATCAGGGCGGGGTGTACTGCAGCCCGGACTCGTTGGTGAGTTTCGTAGCCAATACAAATGCAACAGATTCTATCCGCTGGGATTTTGGGGATGGTAAATCGCTCACCAGTTTACCAGGAAAAGTTTCGCACCGCTATCTCGCCGCAGGAAAATACCTGCCCAGTTTGCAACTGCTTGGCGCGAACAACTGCGTTGTTCCTGTAATACCCAAAGATTCTGTCATCATTGACGACATAAGGATTGGCTTCAAGCTATCGGCATTGTATGATTGCGGAAAAACCAGTTTCCGGTTTATTGATACCTCGCAATCCTATTTCGGAATCGATAAACGCGTATGGTTCCTCAACGGGAACGCCACCGCAACAGAGAAAGAATACCGGTACCTGTTTACCCAGGGCGGTGAGCATGACGCTACATTGCAGGTGCAAAGCAACTCGGGTTGCGTGAGCACACTTGACGCAAAATTTACCGTCGCTATCTACCAGTATCCGCAGGCAAATATCAATTCTATCGCACAAGCCTGCATGAACAACCTTCTGGAATTAAAGTCTGAGGTAAATTCAATCGATTCTGTGGTAATAAGATCCTGGAACCTGGGCAATGGCATGAGCGCATCAGATTCCATTGTGAACGTGGCCTACTATTCAGAAGGGAAATACACAGTAAAACTAACAGTGGCCACGGTAAACAACTGTTATGATTCCGCATTTAAACAATTGACCATTCATGCCGTTCCAAAAATCAATGTGTCGGCTGATCAAATTTTATGCAAAGGTGATTCCCTGGAACTGAAAGCCGGTGGTGCCACGAATTATGTGTGGAAAGACCAGGATAACAATATCCTCTGCACCAGTTGCGCTACAACACGCGTGTTACCTCAAAAAAATACCCAATACAAAGTGATTGGCTATTCGCAATTCGGGTGCAGTGAAATTGCAGTTACCAACGTCCGCGTGATTCAGCCTTTTAAACTTACTGCAAAATTGCTGGATACGCTCTGTGCAGGAGAAACAAAAAAGCTGTTTGTTTCGGGTGCGTCCATTTATTCATGGGGCAATACTCCCGGTTTAAGTAATTACGCTATCGCATCTCCGTCCGCCACTCCGTTAACCACCACTACCTACAGCGTAATTGGTAAAGATGCTTTCAATTGTTTTGCTGATACGGCCCGTATAAGATTGGTAGTGGGTACGCCAACACCCGTGAATGTTGGAAAGGATACCGTATTGCTATCCGGCAGTTCCCTGCAATTGCGCGCTGTAAGCAGTTTAGCTGATATAAGAAAATGGCGGTGGGAAGGCGGTGACTTTTCCTGTCTTAACTGCCCCGCACCGGTAGCCAAAGTAATCAACGATGCCTGCATTACCTGCACCGCTACCAATATTTACGGGTGCAACAGTATCGATACCGTCTGCATAAAAACGTTTTGCCCAACTACAGAAATTTTTGTACCCAATGCGTTTACGCCCGATGGCGATGGCATAAACGACAGGTTATTTGTGCAGGGTAAAGGCGTGAAAGTGATAAAAAGTTTCAGAATATATAGTCGCTGGGGGGAGCTTGTTTTTGAAAAAACCAATTTCATGCCTGGCGATCCTTCTAACGGTTGGGATGGTAAGGTCAGGGGTAAAGCGGCTACGCCCGATGTGTTCGTGTATGTATGTGAGGTTGTCTGCGAAAAAGGCGCTCCCTCCATTTTTAAAGGCAATGTGGCGATATTAAAATAAAGTGACGATGAAAAAAAATTACTTAACATGCCTGCTTCTTGTTTCATTCGCCATGAGCGGCAGTGCGCAGGACTTCACGTTCTCGCAGTTTTATGAGCAACCGCTATTGAGAAATCCCGCACTGGCGGGGATCTTTACCGGTGACCTTCGCGTGTCAATGGGCTACCGAGACCAGTGGGGCAGCATAACCGTTCCATTCAGAACAACTTCGTTAAGTATTGAACACAAAATACCTATTGGTCAACACAACGATGTGCTTACCATCGGGTCTCAGATGAGTATGGACGGTGCAGGAGACATCAGGCTGAAAAGGACACAAATATTGCCGGCGATCAATTTTCATAAATCACTCAATGGGGAGCGAGACACCTATCTTTCACTCGCTTTTATGGGCGGTCCGGTATCCAGCCAGTTTGATATTACACAGTTGAAATTTGGTGACCAATACAACGGAGGATCCTTCAACACTTCTAACCAGAGTATGCAACCACTTACCGGCAACAATTATTCGTACTGGGACCTGAGTACAGGTTTGAGCTTTAGTACGGTTTTGAATAACGGAACGAATTTCTATGTAGCGGCCGGGCTATCCCATTTTACAAAACCGGTGATCAGGTCGGTGACTACCACAGAGGCAAATTTTCTTGCACCAAAAATATCGCTCAATATTGGCTCGCATGGAAAAATTGGCGAAAGGGGGCATATCATAGCTTTTGCGGACTATTATGCGCAGAATGGAAACAGGCAACTACTGGGCGGTGTGCTGGTAGGACTGGAGGCGGCAGGCTATTCAACAGACGAAGAACAAACTGCAGCGGTTTTTTATGTAGGCAGTTTTCTTCGTTATGGAGATGCGCTGATTCCGGTGGTAAAACTCGAATTCAACCATATGAGCATAGGTGTGAGTTATGATGTCAATGTTTCAAAGCTCAACGTAGTGTCCAACTGGCGTGGGGGCCTGGAATTGACAGCGGCGTATAAAGGTTTTTTGAAAATCAGGAATTCAACCCTGGACAGGGTTCGTTGTGTTCGCTTCTGATCACATCACAAAATAGTAGGCGCCCACCTGGCATACGATCCCAACCAAAAGGCCCGAATAAATTTCCTTTGGGGAATGGTCACTAACTAGGAACCGGCTTGTGCAAATCATTCCTGTAACCAATGTTGCTATACTGATAGAAAGGCCCAGTGGCAATTGGTAATACATGGCAAAAAGTATAATAGCGGCGAGTGCACCGCCGGCACCCATCGCATGTAAACTGATCTTAAAATAATTGTTCAATATCAGTCCCCACACCGTGGCAATAAAAATACCCATGTAAAAAAACTTCAGCACGGCAGGTTGATCAGTAAAATTCCTGCTGAGAAAATACATCCACCAGTAAAAAAACATGGTGATAACATAAGGCACTATTCTTTCTTTTTGTGTACGAAGGAAAATGCTCTCGCTGAATTTCAGTCGCCACAAAAGAAACACCGCAAACGCAGGAAAAAACGCAGTGATCCAGAATACGCCAAACAAACGCATCTTCAGCCGCCATTCCCCGATATCCGCAAATTCATAAGGTACCTGGTATACCAGGAAGATAAAAACATAGGTGGGAATAAATAATGGATGAAATAGATAAGACAACAACTTTGCGGGAAAAGTAAGCAGGAAAGATGGTTTGGCCGGTGTTGTGTCTGCGTGCATGCTTTGCAATGGTTTCTGGTTTATGGTGGCTTTATGCTTAAACGACCCTCCTTCTATATTCATCATTCCCTGCTCAATATTCAAAATTCTAAAGTTCTTTCCGTAGTCGCGCCACCGGCACATTCAATTGCTCCCTATATTTCGCCACTGTTCTCCGGGCTATATTGTACCCCTTCTCCTGAAGCATTTCTGTGAGCACTTCATCGCTTAATGGCTTACGTTTGTCTTCGGCTTCAATCATATCACTCAATATCTTCTTCACTTCACGTGTACTCACTTCTTCTCCGCTATCGGTACTGAGTGATTCGCTGAAAAAGAATTTAAGGCGATAGGTGCCAAATTCTGTCTGAACAAATTTACTGTTGGCCACCCGGCTTACCGTTGAGATATCCAGGCCCGTGATCTCTGCAATATCTTTCAGGATCATGGGGCGCATAGTAGTCTCGTCCCCGGTGAGAAAAAATTCACGCTGGTGTTTCATGATTGCGCTCATGGTACTTACCAAAGTATCCTGCCGCTGCTTGATCATATCAATGAACCATTTGGCGGAATCAATCTTCTGCTTAATAAACAGAACGGCTTCTTTCTGGCGCTTATCTTTTTTACTTCCTTTATCGTAGTCTTTCAGCATATCCCGGTATCCTTCGCTGATGCGGAGATCGGGTGCATTTTTGGCATTAAGGGTTAGTTCGAGTTTGCCATTGCTGTTTAACACAAAAAAATCCGGAACAATATAACTTTCCGCTTTGTTGATCTCGCCAATATTACCACCCGGCTTGGGATTAAGTTTAATGATCTGCCCAATCACTTCCTTTAATTGCTCATCAGATAAATTGAGGCTGCGCTGAATTTTTTCGTAATGTTTCTTTGTAAACTCGTCAAAATATTTACTCAAAATCTGAATGGCCAGTGTAACACTTTTCCCTTCGGTTAATTTCCTTTTTAGCTGTACCAGCAGGCATTCCTGCAGATCCCGTGCACAGATTCCGGGTGGATCAAATTGCTGGATCTTTTCTACCAATTCTTCTATTTCCTTCTCTTCCACCACCAGTCCCTGCCTGAAGGCAAGATCATCGGCAATGGAGGCAAGCTCCCTGCGCAGGTAGCCATCGTCATCAAGACTGCCCACTATCTGTTCGGCTATTTTAAAATTGCGCTCATCCAGTTCCAGCATACCAAGCTGGTTGAGGAGCAATTCATGAAAGCTTGTTTCCACCTTGATCGGGATCACTTTCTGGTCGTCGATTTCCGGGTAGTTATCATCTTTCATCTTGTAATCGGCAATTTCACCGTCATCATCCACTACGTATTCACTGATGTCAACATTCTCATACTCGTCGGCGCTGCCATCCATATCGGCTTCGTCGTCTGAACTGCTTTCAAACTCATCCTGCACATCATCACCGTATTCATCTTCGTGCCCTTCTTCACCCTGCTCCAGGGCGGGATTTTCCTCCAGTTCCTCCTTGATCCGCTCTTCCAGGTTGGCGGTGGGTACCTGCAATAGCTTCATTAACTGTATCTGCTGGGGCGACAGTTTCTGCAGTAACTTTTGCTGTAATGACTGGTTAAGTGACATATCCAATAGGAGGTACGGTCAGTACAAAAAAACCGTACCAGTTCAAACCCTTCTTTGTTTAAACCGTAAATTTACATACAAAAGAAAGCATCCCAACGGTGAAACCGATTTGTTTGTTTGTGAATTTATTGCTAATTGCCGTACTGGCCAGCGCGCAGCAGCTCAGGCCCTTACGCGGTTTGAACCTGTCGCAGATTGACAGCCTCAGGGGATTGCCGGTGCGCCTGATGCCCGAAAACTATTATGTGAACTCACTTCCGTTTTTTTGTAAAAAAGAATGGCAGATCGAAAAGATCACCAAAATACCGTTCAGAATTCGGCTGGGTGGTCTGGATTATGTAGACAGGCTGGAAGGAAAAGGAATGGATTTTAAGCAAGCTCCGAAACCGGCGAAGAAAAATTAAGCAGCTTTATCTGCCTGGCATTTGCCATTTCTTCTATTTCTTTTTCAATGCGGGTTCTTTCCTCTTTCGCATACATATTCAGCAATATGTTTTTGTTGAAACTGCTATCCTGGAAAAAACTGATACTTCCGTTACTTTCTTTCTTTATCCAGCGGATATCCTCCCACGGTATTTGTACGCGCGCAGCGCCCTCATCCAATAACCACTCAAGTGTAAGCGGTGTTACCTCAAAAAAATATTCTCGACGAGTATTCCGCAACTTATCGACACCCGTCCATAAAATGAAAATAAAAAACACAACCGGGCTAAGGCTTTTCCATGGCCAGTTCATAAAAAATGTGCCGGCAATTAGTATGATAACTGCAAACACGATAAGTAACCACGCGTAAGTTATCTCCCGCTGCTTATTGCGCGCATGCCTGTATACAGGAAACCTCGACATCTTTTATGCCCGCTGCAATTGTTGTTGTAAAACTTTTTGTATAACAGAAACCATTTTCTCTGCTTTGTCTGTCAACTGCTCTTCTGTCCATGATAAGCTGATGGCTGTAGATATGCAGCGACTCATTACTGCATCACTGGCAGCAAACGTTGCATTCGCAAGTTTCAGTAATGCAGCTTTTTGCTCCGGATGGATACTATGTAAGGTGTGCGCGTTTTTAAGGTGCTCCCATTTGCTGATGTAGTGCCAGTTATTGATAAACCAGTAGAAGCTTCCGGCCATTATTCCCTGCACTTTCAACTCGGCTACTACTGCCTGCGTAATTTCTTCTGACGGAAGAAACCATGAAAGAAAAGTACAACTGTCTTCGCCACCTTCAGGTAATACACGGAAACTGATCTCAGGAACTTTTGACAGGTGGTTTTTCAGTGCTGCGCAGTTTTTTTTCTGAATAGAAAGAAAAGTATCCAGCTTCCGGATCTGCGCCAGGCCCACAGCGGCATGCAGTTCACTGATTCGGTAATTATACCCGATGAACGGATGCAGATCTGCACCACGGTCAATACCCGCATGGTCATGGCCGTGATCTGTATATCCATCTGATTTGGTGTACACATCTTCCCTGTTTGTCATCACCACTCCGCCTTCAGCACACGTGATCGTTTTTACAAAATCAAAAGAAAAGGTGCCGGCATCCCCGATCGTCCCCAGCATTTTGCCTTTGTATTTTGCGCCTATACTTTGGCAAGCATCTTCAAGTAAAATAAGGTTGTGTTCGCGGCAGATATGCTGCAGCGCGTCAAGATCTGCCGGGCTACCACACATATGAACCGGCATCACACATTTAGTGCGGGGTGTTATGGCAGAGCGGACAGAAGCCGGGTTTAGTGTAAGTGTTTCGTCAATATCCACCAGCACAGGAATGGCACCCACGCTCAATACCGCTTCAAAACTTGCCACGAATGTAAAAGAGGGCATGATCACCTCATCACCTGCACCAATACCCAATGCCGCCATTGCGGTAGTAAGCGCGGCAGTACCACTTGATGTAAGTTGGGCATATTTGCAGCCAAAAACCCCGGTAATTGCCTGTTCCAGTTCTTTGGCTTTCCAATGCCCCTTACGTGCACCATCAAAACCATAACGCATCAATATGCCGCTTTCGAGCACATCATTTACTTCTTTTCGTTCTTCATCACCAAAAAATTCATAACCAGGCATGGGAGACGGTTTGGGGTTTGTTGATTGGAGTTTGGCGTTATCAGAATACAAAGGTACTAACTAAACCAAAAACAACTCCAAACTCCAAACACCAAACACCAAACTTATTGTGTGTAAGCAGTTCTTCCAGCAACAGACTTCTTACTTTTGTTGCATGAATCCCATTCTCTTCTACTGTTACGATGCCTACTGCGGGTGGTGTTATGGCTTTAGCCCTGTGATTAAGCAGTTAGCGGAGGAACATCCGATACTACAGGTAGAAGTATTGTCCGGGGGGATGATCCTCTCTGAGGAACCCGTTCCTATATCAGCAACCGCTGCCTATATCCAGAAAGCCTATCCTACCGTGGAGGAATATACAGGCATAAAATTCGGAGAAGATTACCTGTGGCATATAAAAAATCCCGAGCTAAGCGATTGGTTTCCGCATTCAGAAAAGCCGGCCATCGCCATGTGCATCTTTAAAGAATACTACCCTGGCCGCCAGGTTGAATTTGCCTCTGACCTCCAGTATGCATTGCACTATGAGGGCAGGGACCTAACAGATGATGAAGCCTATCGCCACCTGCTGGAGAAATACAGCATACAGGCGGAGCCTTTTTATGTAAAACTGGGCAGCGAGGAATACAAAGAGCAGGCACATTACGAGTTCCAGTTATGCAAGCAGTTAAAGGTAACCGGTTACCCCTGTGTATTGCTGCAGGTTTCGGAAACCAGGTTTCACCTGCTGGCAAGGGGATATACCGATCATGAAACGTTATCCGCGAGGTTGCGGGCGGCAATGGCAGAAGCTGGATTCAACAAATAAATACAACGAAACGTTAAGATATAACAGTGGTGCGGTTTTCGGGCCGCAGCCAATTAGTTTACTACTCCAAAAATCTGCTGCATGAAAATCATCCTGGCTTCTTTGTTTCTCCTCGGCACTTTGGCCGCCTCGGCCCAACCGAATAAAATGGATTTTGAAAAATACGAGCCGCCCTCCACCCTGGTGGTACCCGGCCGTGTCATTACCAAAGCCAAGTTTCCTTTCATTGATGTTCATAACCACCAGTTCAGCATGCCTACGCAGGATATAAAGGCGCTTTTGAAAGAAATGGATCTGTTGAATATGCGCGTAATGGTTAACCTGAGCGGACGTAGTTATCGGTCCGTGGGTGGACAGTTCGGTTTGCAGGATAACCGCTACCTGGCAGATGCCATCAGACATGTGAAGGAGACCACACCCAACCGGGTCATACAATTCACCAATGTTTCGTTTATCGGGGTAGGTGAACCTGGATGGGCAGAGAATGCGGTAAAAGAATTGGAACAGGATGTAAAATCGGGGGCGAATGGTTTAAAAGTCTATAAGAATCTCGGTTTCTCATTCAAAGACAATAAAGGAAAATTGTTACGCATCGATGATCCCCGGCTTGATGTCATCTGGAAGAAATGTGGCGAGCTAAAGATACCCGTGCTTATTCATACCGCTGATCCCAAACCTTTCTGGGACGCATTGGATGATCAGAATGAAAGATGGCTTGAACTGGCCACACACCCCGATAGAAAAAGAAGCAGTACCGATCCTGCGCCATGGGAGGACCTGATACAACAGCAACACAATATCATACGCAAACACCCCAACACCAATTTTATTGCTGCCCATTTTGGCTGGTATGCAAACGACCTTGGTAAGTTGGGAACACTGCTGGATTCTTTTCCAAATATGTATGTGGAATTCGGTGCTGTGATAGCTGAGTTAGGAAGACAACCAAGGACGTCAAAAAAGTTTTTTGAAAAATACCAGGACCGGATACTCTTTGGCAAAGACAGCTGGGTGCCATCAGAATATGCAACCTATTTTCGCGTGCTGGAATCGGAAGATGAATATTTCCCCTATCACAAAAAATACCATGCGTTCTGGAAAATGTATGGGATGGGACTAAATGATACGGTGCTGAAAAAGATCTATTACAGGAACGCATTGCGTATCATTCCGAATATTGATAAAACATTATTTCCGGAGTAGTATTTTGGAATTTTGAATTGGATGATATTTGAAGGCACAGATACCCAGTGTCAATCGGTGCTGAACCACATGCTAAACAACTGCGGGCTCTGCATGGTTCTCAGATCCAAAAATACCCCCGATCCGATGTCCAAAACATTTGTATCAGAGCAGCATTTCATTGGGCGGCTTTATTCCCTGGAGACGGATATAGATCGTACACTGCCCCCGGTGATGTGATTGGTGTTCAAATGCTTTCATGATCCAGGAGTATCTGGTCTCATCATAGGGTCCTCTTTTCACATGATCCCATAATTTGGTAGCATCCATATTTTTAATCGCATTGATCGCAAAATCGTAGCTGGCGTTCACATAATAACTTACGGAATCTCTGCTCTGCGCGCCGGCAGATTTTTCCATATTATATCCCGCAAATATTCTCTGCGCCCCGGTACCATTGGCAACCAGCCCTATTGTGCCAGAGGCCAGATGCAACAGTTGTTCCGAAAAACTGCGGATACTGTCAACCGCACGCGCATTGTATTTTGCTTCAGGCATGGCGGAGAGATACGCCTGGGTGTAAACCCTGGCTCTTTCCCAATCCTTTACCATTTGCGCCTTTAAGCTATCGGGAGAAATGCCCTGCGCAACGGCAGAACCGGCCACAGCAAAAGATAGTATGACCAATAAAAAATAGACTTTTTTCATCATGTTGGTTTTAGTATTTAAAAAGGTGTTCATTGCTGTGGAATGGAATGCAGGCCAATCCGGTTACCTTCCGAATCAATGAATACACCCATATAGCCATATTGCGGAGATATTTCTGTTTTGGGTACGATTACCTGTCCGCCCGCCTTCACTACTCTATCCAGTACCAACTGCAGATCGGGGTTGCCGTTGAGGTAAATAAGTGGTCCATCCGACGCAGAAGGTTTGTGAAATCCACCGCTATCCACAATGGCACCCCCAACACCCATCATATCTTCAAGCGGGAACATGCGCATTTTAATGTTGGGAAGGTCCATCGGCACCAATTGAATACCAAATATGGCCTCGTAGAATTTTTGAGCCCTTTCTAGATCGGTGGCGGCTATCTCGAACCAACTGATTGCATTTGTAAAGCCCATATACCTGGTTTTTGTTTACAATTTTGGTAGAACCGGTTTCAGCCATTACTCTTTTCAACTAACCCTGTGCTCTTTATCCATTTTCTGTTGGATGGGTTATTCAGCGGTTTCCTCCAACAAAATATAACAAATTGAACCCTAAACCCCGACAAAATGGATAAAGGAGGGCAAATAGCGGCTAAAGCATTCTTTTCAGTAAACAAAGATGGTCACCACCTGGTTAAAAATCAGGTACTGTATTTAAAAGCCACTTCATATTACATTTTTATCTTTACTGTTGGCCGAATGGCTAAAACAACGAGGCAAAGGGGCATTAATTCAATTTCCCTTTACTTTGCAGGCTTAATCATGATATATGGAATACAGTAAGTTAATATCGGTAACCGGACTCAACGGTTTGTTTGAATTAGTGGGAAGTAAAACAGACGGCGCCATCGTACGCTCGCTCGACGACCAGAGCACCAAATTTGTCAGCAGCCGGGT
Organism: Chitinophagaceae bacterium; assembly: GCA_031424835.1. Classification (GTDB taxonomy): domain Bacteria; phylum Bacteroidota; class Bacteroidia; order Chitinophagales; family Chitinophagaceae; genus Sediminibacterium. The sequence continues at coordinate 8,817 of JANPIE010000025.1, read as the reverse complement.
ACACAACTTTTCCCACCTTGAAAGCATCGAGGTATATACTGTACGGGAAAATGTGAACCTGGTGGACGTTTTCCAGGCTATGGGCAAAAGCAAGCTGGCGCTGCCATCAGAAAAGGATGCGGCAGCAGTTAAGGCTTATTTTGAAAAAGTTTATCCCGATATGGATTTTTCGCGCGTCTATGCGAGTGATATGAAAAAAATGATCAAATGGTATAGTGTGATCAAAGCGAACAACATTGAGGTCAAACTAACCGAAGAGGAAGAAGCGGAAGAAAATAAGGAAGAACAGGCATAGTTCAACCCTGGCAAAGCATAAGGCCCCGGTACTCATGTTGCCGGGGTTTTTTATTGCAGTTCTTTCACATAGCACACACCCCGGTAATAGTAAGGATTCAGTAACTTGGCACCCTTAAGTTGGATCATATGAAAAGAATTGTTTTATGCCTTTTTGCAGGGGTGGCCATGGCACTCGTTTTTTGCAACAATAGCTATGCGCAGAAGTTTTACGAAGAAACACCGGAAGCTATGAGCTGGGTGAAGAAGAAACTCCGGAAACTGAGCAAAGATGAACGCATCGCGCAGTTGATGATCATTCGCGCGCATAGCAACCTGGGCGCTTCTCATGTGGCAGAGGTAACCCGGCTGATTAAAAAATACAATGTAGGAGGGCTTTGTTTTTTTCAGGGTGGGCCGGTTAGACAGGCATTGCTTACTAACCGATACCAGGCAATGGCTAAAACACCCTTAATGATTTCAATAGATGCTGAATGGGGCCTGGGTATGCGGCTGGATAGTGTCATTAGTTACCCACGTCAACTGATGATGGGTGCCACTCCTGATGCCCAACTGATCTATCGTTTTGGTAAAGCGGTGGGTGAACAATGTAAACGCCTGGGCATTCACGTGAATTATGCGCCGGATGTAGACGTAAATAATAACCCTTTGAACCCGGTTATTAACGACAGAAGTTTTGGTGAAGACAAATACAAAGTGGCTCTTTTTGGTGTTGCCTATATGAAAGGATTGCAGGATGTAGGCGTAATGGCCACCGCAAAACATTTCCCGGGCCATGGTGACGTATCGGTTGATTCACATCATGACCTTCCCGTTATCTACAAAAGCCGCGCAGAGTTGAATGCTCTTGAATTGTATCCCTTCAGCGAGCTGATCAAAGCTGGTGTTGGGAGTATTATGACTGCGCATTTATCTATACCGGCCATTGATACCACTACCAACCTGCCCAGTTCACTATCCTACCTGAATGTAACTGGTATCCTACGCAACGATCTGCGTTTCCAGGGTATCACATTCACGGATGCACTGGAGATGCAGGGTGTGGCCAAATACTTTCCAAAGGGCGACGCTTCCGTTATGTCGCTTATCGCGGGTAACGATATGTTGTGCCTTCCAGGCGATATCCCGGGCAGCATTGCCAAAATAAAGGAAGCGATCAAAGAAGGAAGACTAACATGGGATGATATTGACCAAAAAGTAACAAAAGTCCTGCTGGCAAAGTATCATTTGGGCCTACACACAGTTGAGCCAATACTTACGGAGAATCTTCTTGCCGACCTCAATGCCCCTACCAATGCAATCAGGCAGTTGGTAAGTGAAAATGCGCTTACACTCCTTAAAAAAATAAACCCGGCCGTTTTTCCGATTGTCAAAGGAAAGAGAGTAGCCTATATATCCATTGGAGCCGCCTCCGAAAACACGATCAGCAACAGGATGAAAAATAGTTACAATGCAGACGTGTATCTGTTCGGCAGTAAAGCGAAGGTAGGCGCACAATTGATGGATGATAAAACCAGTATGATCCCGGCTGATAAAAGCGATAGTGCAGGAGCTATGCAATTGATGAATACCATCCGGCAGAAAAATTATGATGTGGTGGTAGTGGGCTTGCATAACTACAGCCGGAGGCCCGCAAACAATTTTGGATTGAGTAATGCATCGGTTTTTTTATTAAATGGCTTGCAACAAAACAATACCATCACCCTTGTTTTTGGCAATCCCTATGCCATCAAAAACGTAAACAAGGCCACCAACCTCATTGCGGCATATGAAGATGACGAACTTACGCAGGAGGCCGCCGTGAAATTACTGGAAGGCATGATTGAGCCGAAGGGTAAATTACCTGTTACGGTTTCAGAAGCGTTGAAATTTGGCGACGGCATCGTATACAACCATTATTTCGCACCGGCCACGCCGGCCACACTTGGACTAAATGCAGACTCTTTGAACAGGATTGAAACCATCGCCAACGATGCGATAGAGAAAGGCGCCATGCCTGGCTGCGTAGTACTGGTAGCAAAAGATGGAAAAATTGCTTATCACAAGGCATTTGGGTATACCCATTTTGATAAAAAAGAACCCGTTAAGACCGATATGGTCTATGACCTTGCGTCTGTTACCAAAATATCCGCCACAACTGTTTCCATAATGAAATTATTTGAGGAAGGAAAGATTGACCTCGATAAAACTCTGGGCGACTATCTTCCCTGGACAAGGGAGACCGACAAAGCGCCTCTGAAGTTGTCGGATATTCTGCTGCATCAGGCAGGACTTAATCCATTCATTCCGTTCTACCGGGAGGTAATCGATACTACCACCGGCACTCCCTTACCACAGTATTTTTCAGCAGTAAAAAATGAGCAGTATACCCGCCGTGTTGCAGAGGATATCTACCTGCGGAGTGATTGGGAGGATACTTTATATAAACGCATATTGCAAAGCAAACTCACAGCACCGGATAAGTATGTGTACAGTGACAATGACTTTATTTTTCTCGGCAAAATAGTGGAAGCAGTAAGCGGAAAACCATTAGATCGATATGCCCGTGAAACATTTTATGTTCCGCTGCAAATGACAACCACTACATATCGCCCTCGGGAAATGATGCCCATTGATATGATTGTTCCCACGGAAGAGGAAACGCATTTTCGGCGGCAACTGATCCGCGGAGATGTACATGATGAAGGGGCTGCCATGTTTGGGGGGGTGGCGGGGCATGCCGGCCTGTTCAGTAACGCATACGACCTTGCACAACTATACCAGTTGTTACTGAATGGCGGCGAGCTGAATGGCTTGCGGCTGTTGCAGAAATCCACTATCGATAAGTTCACCGCCTACAACAGCAGCATCAGCCGCCGGGGCCTGGGCTTTGATAAGCCTGAAAAGGACAATGCTACCAGGAAAGACCCCTACCCCTCAGCAAGTGTGTCACCCGAGACATTTGGGCACACCGGATTTACAGGTACATGTGTATGGGTAGACCCCAAAGCCAACCTGGTCTACATTTTCCTGTCAAACAGGGTAACACCCACCCGTAATAACAACAAACTTGGTCAATTAGGCGTGCGCCCAAATATCCAGGAAGCCATTTATCAGTCAATAATGAGGTAATACACCATACTTTGGCCTGTTTTCCTGCACAAGTTTTACCTTAGTATTTACAATAACAACCTTATGAGACAACTATTGCGTACCGGTTTCTGGATTTGCGTGGTCATGTTTTTTGCATCATGCAAAAACAATGCGCCAAAAGAAGCAAAATATATTCCCAAAGATGCCAGCCTTGTTTTTGTTCTGGATCTTGAACAGTTACAGGATAAACTGCAGAAAGGCGGTATCAGCATCGACAGCCTGATTAACCGTGTTTTCAAACAACATGACACGTCTGATATGAACGCGAAAGCGGAATTTACAGAACTCAGGCAGAATGCAGGAATAGACTGGAACGGGAAACTTTTTGCTTTTGTTTTGCAGAAGACAATGCCAGACAATAGCATGGCCAATACATTTAGTGTACTGGGAAGCCTAAGCGATGCCGCTAAACTGGAAGCCTACCTGAAAAAACAGCAAGACCTGAAAACAAAAACAATTCAGAAAGAGAAAGATTATAGTTACCTGCTTCCCCACGAAGGCGCTATGCTCGCATGGAACGACAAGCAGGTGATCATGACGATGTATAATCACATGCTTAAACCGAGTTATGATACGGTTGCCATGACCTTCAAAAGGCCAGATACGGCCAATATTGAATCGGAAATGAAGGCAGAGGTAAGCAGGTATTTTACGCAAAAAGCGAGTGAATCGCTTGCGGATGTTTCCATTTTCACTGGTATGTTCAAAGAAAAAGCCGACGGCTATGCATTTACGAGTTCAAACAGTTCATTGGCTGCGTTAAGCATGATGCCTTTGCAATTGCCGAAATTGGAGGAACTGCTCAAGGACAACTATACAACCTCAACCCTTAGTTTTGATGATGGCAAGATCATGGCTAAGAGTACCAGCCATGTAAATCCGCTGTTGTCAAGCGTACTAAAGCAATACGCAGGTCCTACGGTAAATCTTTCTATGATTGAGAACTATCCATCTTCAAGTATAGATGGTTTTATGCTGGCGTCTTTTAATCCGGAGATAATTGGCGGACTTTTAAAGCAGCTGGAAGTGGAAGGTCTCGTGAATAATTTTCTGCAGAAGAGTGGTATGACCAGCCAGGACATTTATAAATGCCTCAAAGGAGAAATTGGCTTTGTGGTTTCGGACCTGGGACTGGGCGGCATTGAGCCACAAATGAAGAACGACGAAAGGACCATGGTGAAGACAAAACCCTGGGGCAAAATGTTGTTTAACGCACCTATAGGTGACAAGGCAAGCTTTAACAAGATTATGGACACGGCCGTAGCGCATGGCCTTTTGACGAAGCAGAACGGCATCTATACTGCATCAGGCGCGATGGCTGCCATGGGGTTGTTTATGAGGGCTGATGACAGAAACTTTATCGTAGCCAGCGATTCATTGACCTATGCCCAGTTTATTGCGGGAACCAATAAAGCTGTCATCTCTAAGGACATACTCGACAGGTTCAAAGGAAAGTCTGTTGCGTTCTATTTTGACGTGGCCACTACACTTAATGGTTTTATCAAAGATTCCACTGGCGCATTCAATAATTCATTGTTGTCGGCAAAAGAAACTTTTAGAGATGCGATAGGTACAGTGGATAATTTTGAGGGCAATAGTATTAAAGGTTCTTTTGAAGTACGTATGCAGAACGAAAAACAAAACAGCCTGGTAACACTAACCCGGTTATTTACAGATATAGCAGTAGATATGCGTTTGCAGGCTAAAAAGGAAAAGGAAATGGAAGAGAAATTGTTTCCTGGTGGAGTGCCTGCGATCATTCGGACAAATTAAATAAACGCGGTGATAAAAAAAGGTCCTGCAATTGCAGGACTTTTTTTATCCCAATGTGTGATGCTTATAACAACTAATTTTGAGCTATGACCATAGCGATAGAACATTTGGTTCCCATCCCGCTAAAGGAACGTTTACTTCCCAGGCCCTCTGAAATATGGAATCAGTCTGTTTCCCTGAAGCAGGGAGAGTTCATAAAAATTAAGGCTCCCAGCGGAAGTGGTAAAACCACGCTGGTGCATATCATATATAAATTACGCCATGATTACGATGGAAAAGTGGTATTGGACGGAGCAAACATCGCTGGGTTAAATGAAGAAGCATTGGCAAAAGTACGGCAGCAGCATCTCAGCATCATCTTCCAGGATCTGCGCCTGTTTCCGAACCTCAACGGGAGAGAAAACATTGAACTGAACCGCGTGCTGCAAGCGCCATTTTATGATAGTGAAGTAATAGACCACATGGCTGAACAACTTGGCGTGACTCATGTATTGCAACAAAAAGCGGGCATATGCAGTTATGGTGAGCAACAAAGGCTGGCCATTATCCGCGCATTGATGCAGCCATTTTCCTGGCTGATTATGGATGAGCCGTTTAGTCACCTCGATAACATGAATACGGCAAGGGCAGCCGCGTTAATTGAAACGGAATGCAGGAAAAGAAATGCGGGGTTGGTCATTACCGACCTGGAAGATGATTCCCATTTTGTATATGACAGGCAATACCAGTTATAATTTGAAGAACATGCACTTGTTAAATGCGCTTTTGAAAAAACTGATACGTACCGGAACCGGGCGTCGGCGGTTTTTTATGGCTTTCATAGGTTTATCGGTGGCTATGTTATTGATATTGTCTGCGGTGCAGATACAGGCAAACTACAATGACCTGTTGCACAGCAAGAGCAACCAGGATAGTGTTGCGAATTTCCTGGTACTAAACAAAGAACTGACTGACCGGAACCTGGGTGCTACGGCTTTGACCGATAATGAGATCTCGGACCTGGAGAAGCAGGAATTTGTGGAGTCGGTTGGATTGCTTACGCCAAGCCGGTTTAAAGCCTCTATACAGAGTAATAGTGACCGGTTTCCTTTTTTTACGGATATCGCTTTTGAAAGTGTTCCCAAGGACTTTATTGATGTTACCAGCAAAGACTGGGGGTGGACAGAAAATTCGCCTTATGTTCCGATTATAGCGCCCAATATGTTCCTGGATTTTTACAATTTCCAGTTTTCTTTTTCACAGAACCTGCCGCAGTTAACGCATGAGGTAGTTAAGATGATCGTTTTCAGGGTTAACCTGTACGGGCCCAATGGAACAGTAAGTTATAATGGGCGAATTGTAGGATTTAGCGACAGGATATCTTCCTTACTTGTGCCGCAGGAATTTATGGATTGGGGCAACCGTTTATTTGGGAATAACCGGGGAGCAAAACCCTCCAGGGTAATTATCAGAACAAAAGATCCAGGCAATCCTGGTCTTGTGGGATATTTGAAACAGGCGGGGCTTAGTACCGATGCGGATAAAACTCGTTTCAGTAAATATCGTCAGGTAGTTAATATAGTGGTAAAGATCGCATGGGTGACTGGCGCCGTAATGTTTGTGTTTGCTATGCTGATATTTACATTATTCATCCAGTTGACAATTGCATCCTGCAGGGATGAAATTATTTTATTGATCACTTTAGGCGCTTCGCCCCGCCAGTTAAGGCAATTCCTCATGCGGCAATTTTATCCGGTAAATGTTTGGATCATCGGAATTTCTATGCTGGTCATTTCGCTATTGCAATATGGGCTCCACCAATGGTTAACTGGTCAAAGTGTTTATATAAGTGCGTACCCGTCCTATGCTACCGTAGTCGCGGCATTGTTAGTGTTGGCTATGATCTGGTGGGTGAATCGCTCAACTATCCGCCGCTATATTTCTGCGGAAGTTTCTAAAAGTTAATGCGGGGGAAAGAAAGAGCGTGCATTTTTGTTAGCCCAAAATAGCGGAAGCCCAGCATGTGCATGCTTCCGCAGATAGGTATTGGATTGAAAACTTGCGCCCGGAACAGGTATCATCCGCAAATATTACACCCTGGGCCTGGCATCTGCTATCGGAATGACATCGATTGCGGGGCCGCAAATTCGCCCTTTTTTACCGGTGATTTCACCGTTTTTATCCCGTTTAAAACACCGTTTTTTTTGTAGTAATATTATGTATCTTTTTGATTTTCAATAAGTTATCATCTATTAGCCCTTAGATAACAAATAAGATATCCATAGAATTTCTATAAACATTAACTTGCAGGCAGTTATATTTTGTCTTTAAAACAGGAGAAAGGTTGATCTTAAACCTAGCATTATGAAAAAATTTTCATTCATTAGTAGCGTACTTCTACTTACTGCGGTTGTAGTGTTTTTACTAATTGGTTGTCAGAAAGAAACCAGCTCCTCCGAAGAACCTACTAGTGTTACGTCTGATAATACCCCTATTAAAGCTGTAGCTAGCGGTGGGAACTATGCAGGCACCATAAGTAACAATTATGCTGATGCACTTAGAAAGAACTATATAAGCAAGTTTTCCGATGACGATAACGATAGAAAACTAGCTCTTCAGGTTGCGTTCTCAGCAAAAGATTTAGCTGCGTTTATAAGTGCACTTCAGGCAAAAAATAATGCCGATATTATCTATGTCAACTTTGGCGTATATGGCAGAGGAGCACCTGCTTTAGACTCAAAAAACAATGGGAGATTAACGGTATTTTTCACAGGCAATAGTAACCTTTCAGTAAAAACTAATGGCGTTTCAGACGCTCAATCTGATGAGCAAAGCTTAAATCACGGGCAAATATTTCCATAGTCAGGAAGTTAGTTTTAAATACTACATATGGGTCTTTCTGTTGACTTTTATTTTCAAATATTAAGTCTTGTAGCCGCCGTATTTTACTACATTCAAAAACGAAATAAGTTAATATACCTTTTTATCCCGTTTTTGTTTATTACGGTCGTTATAGAATTTTCAGCTTGGGCAGGTTTGTTTTCTAAATTGGGCATCAGTAAATATGCTATCTATAACATTTTCACTTCGTTAGAATTCGTTTTTTACTTTTTTCTCTTCACTTTGCATTTTAAAAATAATGCTCTGAAAAAAGTAATATTTTTTTGTATCCCCCTTTATGTTTTTGCTGTCATTCTTAATCTCGCGTTTGTACAAGGATTGACAAAAACATTCCACACTTATACATTTTTACTTGGTTCCTTTTTTATAGTAATTTTTTGCTGCTGCTACTTTTATGAATCTGTTTTGCCAGGGCAAATTGATTTACAACTCTCTAAGCAGTCCTTTTTTTGGATTTGTAGCGGATTATTAATTTTCTATTTGGGCTCGGTAATCATTAATGCGCTATTTGATTACCTAAAAAGTAATGACCTTCGAGAACAGGGTATAAGAATCTATAATATAATTAATCACAGTTTGAATGTCTTGCTGTATAGTTCCTTCTGCATCGCCTTTTATTTATGCCCAAACAACACGAAGACATACTCATCTCCATTGTAGTTGCATCCGTTTTCTTTGTTTTGATCGGGAGCTTTCTATTGCTATTGGTTTTTGTATTCCTCCGCCGCCAACGAAAAA
>JANPIE010000024.1:0-54198 GCA_031424835.1 Chitinophagaceae bacterium | reverse complement strand
TACAACAGCAGCCAGAATACCGCCATGATCATGGCCACCGTTGAATTGTACCGCTGGTTCAGGAATTGCGGCATGGTGTAAATCTTATTCTTAAGATACACTGGTATAAAAAATATCGCAACGATCATCAGCGTAGCCGCTGCCATCCACTCATAGGTGGAGATGGCCAGCCCCATGGTAAACCCGCTGCCACTCATACCGATAAACTGTTCCGCAGAAATATTAGAGGCAATCAGCGATGCACCGATGGCCCACCAGGTAAGCGACCCCTCCGCCAGAAAATAATCATGCGAAGCAGTGGTACTTGCTTTTTTCTTACGCCGGTACACCCAGTAACCGTAAGTGGCAACAATAATAAAATAAACCAGGAACACGATATAATCGGCACTCTGTAATGATTTCATAAGTGGTGGTTTTGGGTCGTTATTTATTAAGAAAATTAAAAAATCAAAAGTCAAAAAGAGCTATGACAGGCTGATGCAATTCCCCTTTCACTTTTCACATTTCACTTTTGATTTTTCACTTTTGATTTTTGACTTTTGATTTTTGACTTTATTTATAATACATCTCATTCCACCGCAATTCATTCTTCAGCTGCGGAATGGTTGTTTGTTTATCGATCAAAATAAATTCAATGTTCACCATCTCTGCAAAATCGGAAAGGTGCTCGCTGGTAAGGTTCTGGCTGTAGCAGGTATGGTGGGCGCCGCCAGCCAGTATCCATGCGGCACAGCCGGTATGCATATTGGGATACGGTTTCCACAACACCCTGGCCACGGGAAGCCTGGGCATGGTATGCATGGGCGCTACCGCGATCACTTCATTTACCAGTAAGCGGAAACGATTACCCATGTCTACAATGGAGGCATTCAATGCAGGGCCCGGTGCGGAATTAAACACCAGCCTTACCGGATCCGCTTTACCACCAATACCCAGCGGATGTATCTCGCAGGCTGGTTTTCCGTCAGCAATACTTTCGCAGATCTCGAGCATATGACTGCCCAGTACCATGCGGTTATCAGGGTTAAAATGATAGGTATAGTCTTCCATAAAACTATTACCACCCTTCAGCCCGCTTCCCATCACTTTCATGGCGCGTACCAGTGCTGCTGTTTTCCAATCGCCTTCTGCCGCAAAACCATAACCCCGGGCCATCAGCCTTTGTGCGGCAATGCCGGGCAGTTGCGCCAACCCATGCAGGTCCTCAAAAGTATCTGTGAAGCCTTTGAAATTTCCTGTTTGCAAAAAAGTTTCCAGCCCAATTTCAATTTTCGCAGCTTCACGAAGCGACGCGTGCTGTGCCCCGCCTTTCAATAGTGAATCCGTCAATACATAACTGTCCTGGTATTCTTCCACCAGGGTATCAATTTGCTTATCGGAGGTATCATTAATTATTTTAACGAGGTCACCAATGCCATAGGTATTTACACTGTAACCAAATTTTATTTCTGCTTCCACTTTATCTCCTTCTGTCACTGCTACATACCGCATGTTATCGCCGAAACGGGCAAATTTTGCGGATTGCCAATCGTGCCAGCCCGCCGCAGCGCGTGACCATGCATCGATCTTCTCGAGCGATTCAGTGTCCTGCCAATGCCCCACCACCACTTTCCTGTTCAGGCGCATCCTGGTCATAATAAAACCGAATTCCCGGTCGCCATGCGCCGACTGGTTCAGGTTCATAAAGTCCATATCGATGGTTGACCAGGGAATATCCCTGTTGAACTGTGTATGAAAATGAAGCAAAGGTTTGTGCAATACTTTCAGGCCACCAATCCACATTTTGGCGGGAGAGAAAGTGTGCATCCATGCGATAATGCCTACACATTCTGTACATGCATTGGCTTCAACGCACAGCGCATAGATTTCTTCCGGGGTAGTCACGGTAGGTTTATAGACAACAGCCACTGGTATCTGCGAGGTTTCGTGCAATGCGGTTGCAATGGTTTGTGAATGGGCGGCAACCTGCCTCAGTGTTTCTTCACCATACAGGTGCTGGCTACCAGTTACAAACCAAACCTGCATTTTTTTTATATCGATCATCTTCCTGTTTTTGACTTGTTCGTTATCGCGTAAGCAATTCTATATCCTTTACCTGCGAGGGAAACCATACGGTCATCTCCCCTTTGCCGCGGTTGGCCCAACTGTAATAGGGAATAGCGGTAAAGGATTGCTTTACCGTCTGTACCTGGTTATTACTGATGGTTACCGCGGGTACTTCTGCCTTTAGGACCATTATCCCATTCAGCAGGTCGCCCCTGAACTCATTTGAAAAAATAGTTTGCCCGGGAAGCACCAGGTTGTTCGTCCTGCCATGATTGTCAACCCACTCTGCGCAATACACCAGTGGACCCCTTTGCAGGGCAATCTTGCCAATATCATCAGCAATCTTTTCATTGGCAACGATCCGCTGCACCTGCATAGGCAGTTCCATTTCTACCTTATCATCCGTCATCCAGGTGCGATCAATGATAGCATAACCGTTATGCAGGATGTATTGTACAGCCTTGCCGTTTACTTTTACAGCAATCATTTGTGCGGCAGTATCCGCAAAATGATAAAGATCGGATGGCACCGCTACCTGCTGCGCCCATCCCGGAATGCGGACAGCCAGTTTAAAGGCAGTGGCTTTTTGCGGGTTAACCGTTATCGAAAGGCCACCGCTCCATGGATAATTGTTTTGCTGTATGATCCGTACCCCGGTTTGCTTCATACGCATGGTAGCAGTACCCGGAATGAACAGGTTTACAAAAATAGCATCATCCTTTTGCGCATACATATATCCGGGCACGGAAGGAATAAACCTGGCAAGGTTGGTGGGACAGCAGGAACATTCAAACCAGCCTGAACGTGAAAATTCGATGTCTTTGTGTTTATAGTTATTGGTGACCTGCATGGCATTGGTATAAAAAAAAGATTTGCCATCGAGGCCGATGCCGGAGATCAATCCATTGTATAAAGTTCTTTCAAGTACATCAATATATTTAGCATCACCATGCAGCAGGAACATGCGATGGTTCCAGTAAACATTGGCAACCGATGCGCAGGTTTCGTTGTAGGCGGTGGCATTGGGTAATTCATAGTTCCTGCCGTAACGTTCGCCGTCTCCCAACGCACCTGCCCCACCCTGCACGTATAATTTTTTGGACACCATATTGCTCCATATTCTATCTATGGCCCGGAGCAAACTATCGTCACCAGTAAGTGCCGCTACATCGGCAACCGCAGCATAGAGGTAGCCCGCCCGAACCGCATGACCGTCTGCTTCATCCTGCTGTACCACGGGCTTGTGGTCCTGCCAGTATGATCCATTCTTCCAGGGGTCATTGCTTTTGGGATCGTACCCCTGGTACCGGCCCCGTGCATCAATAAAAAACTTTGCGGTTGAGAGGTATCCCGGTTTACCTGTGATGCGGTATAATTTAACCAATCCCATTTCAATGATCTCATGCCCTGGCGCAACGGATTTTTTTCCCGGTCCAAAAACCGAACAGACCAGGTCTGCATTCTTCAACGCAATATTGAGCAGGTTTTTTTTGCCGGTAGCCTGGTAATGTGCTGCCGCTGCTTCGTACAAGTGACCCGCGTTGTATAGTTCATGACTCAGTTCCCGTTCTTTCTCCCATCGCTCCTTACCACCCCATGCGTGTACTTCGGCGGGGTTGATGGTGCGTGAGGTGTACAGGTAACCATCAGGTTCCTGTGCATTCCCAATAATCGTTATCAGTGAATCGAGATAGGCATCCAGTGCCGCATCGGGATGCACTGCCAAAGAAAATGCAGCGCCTTCAATCGTTTTATACACGTCGGTATCATCAAAAGGATATTTTGTACAGAATTTTCCAGTTTTCTGCGCAGCCATCACAAAATTTTTGACACGCCCGGTACTTTCACATCGTTCAAACGAGGCAGGTATGGTAACGGTGCGGTTAATTTCTATGCGGGGAAGCCAGAAATTATCGGCGAGCTTTACATCTGTAAAGGGTACCGCCTGTATAGCATAATCTTTCTGCTGCCCCAAAAGTACCAGGGCAGGTAACAGTCCCAATAAAAGAAAAACTCTTTTCATGAGAAACTATTTTACAGAAAATTTAAATACGGTGGTATGCCGGTACGTTTCACCGGGCGTAAGAATGGTATTGGGAAAACCAGGTTGATTAGGCCCATCAGGAAAATGTTGCGTCTCCAGGCATAAACCGGCATTCTTTATATACCTGCGTCCATGCTTACCCTGCAGGGAACCATTGAGAAAATTACCTGTATAAAACTGGATGCCGGGTTGGGTTGTCAACACATCCAGCACACGTCCACTGGCCGGGTCATGTAAAGTGGCTACCAGCTCCAGCTCCTTACCCGTGCGCTTCAACACCCAGTTATGGTCATAGCCCCCTTTCACAGATGCTATCTCCTTGCCAATTTCTTTAGACGACGTAAAATCCATCGGTGTTCCTGTTACTTCCGGCAGTTTTCCGGTGGGTATCAACTGATCGTTTACTTCGGTATACTGGTCAGCCTTTATCATCAAAGCATGGTGTAAAATAGTAGAATCTTTTCCCGCAGATAAATTGAAGTAACTGTGATTGGTGAGGTTAACCGGTGTTGGCTGGTCAGTGATGGCAGTGTATTCGATCTTTAGTGCATTGTCAGCCTGCAGCGTGTATACCACGGTGGTTGCAAGGTTACCCGGATAACCCTCTTCACCATCTTTACTCGTATACGTAAGGCGTATACTGCTGTCGCTGAGCTTTGTGGTCTGCCATATCACTTTATCAAAACCTTTCAGTCCGCCGTGTAACGAATTACCATCATTGTTCTTTGCGAGTGTATAGGACCTGTTGTTGAGAAGAAATTTTCCCTGCGCTATCCGGTTTGCATACCGGCCTACCAGGCAGCCCATATAGGGATTACCGCTTTGCAGGTAGCCGTTTAATGAATCAAAACCCAGCACCACATCGCCCATTTGCTTGTCCTTGTCGGGCACAATGATGTTGGTTACCGTGCCGCCATAATTCAGGATACTTACCTGCATACCGTTCGCATTGGTAAGCGTGAATTGCTTTACAGAATCAGCGCCCACCACACCAAAATTTTTCTCTGCGTATCGGGCAGCCATGCTGTTGGCTTCGGGTTTTTTCCCGGCATCATTACAGGCAAGCGACAAAATCATAGCTGCTAAAATTGATAAGGAAGTGTTTTTTTTCATACGGCAATGCTTGGTGATTAATTCATTACTGACCGTAATAGCTGTCCGGTCCGTGCTTTCTTTGAAAATGTTTTTGTATAAGACTGTTTTTTAGGCGGGAAGGAAGGGTGGCAGTTGAAGTATTGCTGATCTGCTCAGTAAGGTAGGCCATCTTGGCAATATTTTCCAGCACAGCGCTGTTGTAGACCGCTTTGGATGGCGTTTTACCCCAGGTGAAGGGTGCATGGTTACCTACCAGTATCATTTCAACCTCTTCATAACTGTATTTGTTGTCTGCTAAACAGTTGATGATCTGGAAACCGGTTTCATATTCGTAATTCCCTTTGATCATTTTATCACTCATAGGGGCCGCACAGGGTATGTCAACGATGGTATGATCCGCGTGCGTGGTTCCATATACGGGAATGGCAAGCTGTGCCTGCGCCCATGCCGTAGCATAAGTGGAATGCGTATGTACGATACTTCCTATTTTGGGCCAGTGTTTATACAGAACAGCGTGTGTTAAGGTGTCGGAAGATGGTCTGAGGCCCCCTGCTACTGTATTGCCGTCAAGGTCAACGATGACCATTTTTTCCGGTGACAATTCTTCATACGGCACGCCGCTGGGTTTGATGGCAAAGACGCCCTGCTCCCTGTCCACAACACTTACATTTCCAAACGTAAAAATTGCCAGGTTTAGTTTGGGTAACTGCATATTGGCCTCATATGCCTGTTGCTGTATGTGTAAGTAATTCATGCAGTCAGTTATATCGTCTCACAATATAGTTTGTTGTTCTATAAATGCCCCCAGTTTACTGTACTGTTGATATCTTTTTTCATAGATGCTATTCCTGGCAGTATCGGGCTGATAGGTTTCGTCAAAACCTTGTCCCATCGCGTCCATTGCATCTTCTACTTTCGTGTACAATCCCGCGGCAGTGGCGGCAAACATGGCTGCGCCCAATGCACAGGTCTGTTCAGATTTATGGATCCGTATCGGCATAAGCATCACATCAGACATCATCTGCATGATAAAAGCTGATTTTTTAGCTACGCCACCCAGGCCAATCAATCCCTTTACGGGTATATCTTCCTCCCGAAACCGGTCTACAATTTTCCGCGCTCCAAAACAAGTGGCTTCCACCAGCGCGCGGAATACGCGGGGCGCATCACTGGCAAGGTCCAGTCCGGTAAATCCACCTTTCAATAACTGATTGGCATCAGGTGTACGGCGGCCATTGAACCAATCCACTGCCAGTTCATCCTCCTCAAGCAAAGGCAATAACGCTGCAGCCTCATTCAATTGCCGGAGTATCGAATCATTTATTTCACCTGAAAGTTTATCTGCGGTAGCGCGGTCAACAAGGCTGGTGGCCAATAATGACCGCTGCACCGGCCAGGCCAGTAAATTCCGGAACCATGCATACGCGTCACCAAAAGCCGACTGCCCGGCTTCCATACCCATCATACCTGGTATAATTGATCCGGGCACCTGGCCACAGATACCTCTGACGAGTTTATCTTTTACTTCTTCCAGCGGTGCCACCATCATATCACAGGTGGAAGTGCCCATTACTTTGCTCAGGTGATAGGGCTCAATTTGTCCACCCACCGCACCCATATGACAATCGAATGCACCCACACCCACTATAACATCAACGGGCAGTCCGAGTTTTTGGGACCACTCGGGTGAAAGTTTGCCTGCAGGCTTATCGGCTGTGTAGGTATCCGTGAATAATCTCTGCGTAAAACCCTTCAGTAACGGATCCCAGGTACTGAAAAAATTATCGGGTGGTAATCCGTTAAATGCGGCTGACCATAAACTTTTATGTCCGGCACTGCATACCCCACGTTTGATTTGATGTGCATCCGTTCCGCCTGTAAGCAGAAAAGGAATCCAGTCGCAATGTTCAACCCATGAGTAACACTGATCGCGAACAGCGGCATCATTACGCAGCACATGCAATAGTTTTGCCCAGAACCATTCTGAAGAATAGATACCCCCTACAAACTGAAGATAATTGACAGGAAATGTAGCTGCATGCCGGTTAAGTTCTGCTGCTTCTTTTACGGCTGTATGATCCTTCCATAACACGAACATCGCATTTGGATTATTTTCAAACTGCGGCAAAAAGGCAAGCGGGTTACCCTGCCTGTCAACTGCAACCGGCGTGGAACCGGTGGTATCGACAGATATACCTTTTACTGCTGATGCCACCGACGGGCCTGCCTGGCGCATACAATCCTGTATGGTATGCGTTAGTCCTTCTACATAATCTGCAGGATGCTGCCGGAATAAGTTTTCAGATGCATTGCAGTACATGCCATCCTTCCAACGGGGATAATAAAAAACAGAAGCGGCCATCTCTATACCATTGGCTGCATTCACAACAATGGAACGCACCGAGTCAGTGCCAAAATCTACACCTATCACATAGTTATCTCCGGGCATTAGCAAAAATTATTGAAACAAACTGTTCAGTTGCGGATCGTTGTAATCATCAACGAAAAGTATGATATTGGAATATGCACCAAACTCTTCTCGTGTATGCATGGTAGTGATCACCACGCAGGACATCCCTGCCCTTGCCGCAGCCTCCACCCCTTTGGGTGCGTCTTCGAATACAACGCAATCCGGGTAGTCAACCCCTAACTGATCCGCGCATTTAAGAAATGTTTCAGGGTCAGGTTTGCTTTCAATAACATGTTCTGCGCTAACAATAGCGCTAAAGTATTTCCGTATAGCCAAACCATCCAGCACAAAATCAATATTATACATGATGGCCGCAGAACCGATGGCCATAGGAATTTTACTGCCGGCTGCTTTTTCCAGGAATAACGGCAGACCATCAATCAGTTTCAGCAAGGGTGCAAACGCTGCCTGGTATTGCTTTTCCTTTTCAAGGCTCATGTCATACTTTTCCACTGCTGAGAACCTGCCGGGAAAAATGCGTTCCAGCAATTCATCGTTCTTACCGTAACATTCCAGTTTTGTCCTCTCCATACTCACATCCGCACCCAGCGAATTGAGTATACCGTGCCAGGCTTTGATATGAAATGCCATATCATCGATCATCGTACCATTCAGATCGAATAAGAACGCTTTGCTACTCATTTCCTTGCTATATATATCGGTTGATCAGGTTTTCCAGGTATTCCTGTTTGCCGCTGGTCACGGCGGGCTCTCCGTTGGCAATGGCGAATTCACGCAATTGTTCCAGGGAAACTTTGCCTGCTTCAAAATCTTTTCCGGTTCCGGTGTCAAAAGATGCGTAACGTTCCCTGCGTATTTTTTTATAATCCGATTTCTGTAATACAGCATCGGCAACTACGAGTGCACGCGCAAATACATCCATTCCGCCGATATGCGCATAGAATAGATCCAGTGGATCGGTCGAGTTCCTCCTGATCTTTGCATCAAAGTTGATACCGCCACCACCGAAGCCACCGGCTTCAATAATCACCAGCATAGTCTCTACCATTTCATTGATGTTATTGGGAAACTGGTCCGTGTCCCATCCATTCTGGTAATCACCCCTGTTGGCATCGATACTGCCAAGCATACCTGCGTCAGCAGCTACCTGCAGATCATGCTGGAAAGTGTGGCCCGCAAGCGTTGCATGGTTCACTTCAATATTCAGTTTGAAATCATTCAGCAGATCGTATTGACGCAGGAAACCGATCACAGTTTCAGAATCGTAATCGTACTGGTGTTTGCTGGGCTCGCAGGGTTTGGGTTCAATAAAGAATGTGCCTTTGAATCCCTGTTTGCGTGCATAGTCTTTAGCAGTGTGCAGGAATTTTGCAAGGTGTTCCTTCTCCCTTTTCATATTTGTATTCAGTAAACTCATGTAACCTTCGCGGCCACCCCAGAATACATAGTTCTCCCCTCCCAATGCGATCGTCGCATCCAGTGCGGCCTTAACCTGTGCGCCCCCATGGGCGAGCACATGAAAATCGGGATTGGTAGCGGCGCCATTCATGTAACGCCGGTTACTGAAGAGGTTGGCGGTACCCCATAATAATTTTACGCCGCTCTCTGCCTGTTTCTGTTTTGCATAGTCTACTACGGCCTGTAGCCTTCTTTCATTATCCAGTATATCGTTGGTATAGTCCACTACATCCACGTCATGAAAACAATAGTAAGGCATGTTCATTTTGGTAATGAATTCGAAAGCCGCATCCATTTTGTCTTTTGCCCTTTCCACAGCGTCTGTTTTGCTGTTCCATCCGAAAATGTGCGTGGGTTCACCAAACGGATCGCCCCCATTTCCACAGAAGCTATGCCAGTAGGCGCAGGCAAACCGCAACCATTCTTTCATTGGCTTTCCCGCCACAACACGGTTCTCATCATACCACCGGAAGGCCAGCGGATTATCGCTTCCTACTCCTTCAAATTTTACCTGTTCTACTCCTGCAAAAAATGCTTTGTCTCCTGTAACAACTTTCATTTTGGTCGGTTTTTTTATTGATAAATTATGCCTGCTGTAAGCGTTGATCCAGTAATTGCTTCCATTCTTTGTATAAAGCCTCGTAAGCTAACGATTTTGAAGGTTCGATATACTGTAGCGGCTTCATATTTGTGAACGCCTCTTTTTCGCTTTTGTAGATACCCGCACCCAGCCCGGCGCCAATGGCCGCGCCCACACTCCCGTCACATGCATACAGTTCAACGGGCACATTGGTTGCATTCACAAATGCCTCTACGAATACATTGCTGAGGAAAAGATTGGCCCTTCCGGCGCGGATCACGGAAGGTTTTAACCCGTTGCCCCGCATGATATCAAGCCCATACCTGAATGCAAATGCAATGCCCTCCTGTACCGCACGGAAAACATGGGCAGTACCATGTTTAACGAGGTCAATATTATGCAAATGCGCACCCACTGTTTTGTTATTGAGCATACGTTCTGCACCGTTGCCAAAAGGAAGTACATACAAGCCTTCGCAGCCGGGAGCTACCTGCCCGGCCAATTCGTTCATCTGCGGGTAGCTGCTATGAGCGCCGGCCAACTGGCGTGTCCAGCTGTTCATAATACCCGTACCATTAATACAAAGCAGCACACCGAGCCGCTTTTGTTCTCTCGTATAATTCACATGTGCAAAACTATTGACCCTCGATTGCTTATCATATGCCAGTGTATCACTCACACTATAAATCACTCCCGAAGTACCGGCGGTTGCGGCAATCTCACCGGGCTGTAAAACATTTAATGATAATGCATTGTTTAGCTGGTCCCCCGCCTTATAAGCTATTGGGATGCCGGGGGTAAGCGATAACGCACCCGCCACATCCGCTTTAAGGGCACCATGGCTCTCAAATACCTTCTTTATTTCAGGAACGAAATCAGTATCCAGTCCGTAATAGGCGAATACCTCTTTCGACAATTCATGCCGGGGAAAATCCCAGAAAATTCCTTCTGACAATGCAGACACCGTGGTAGTTGTTTCGCCGGTTAATTTCATGGCAATAAAATCCCCGGGCAATAAAAATTTATCTGCACGGTCATACACCGCGGGTTCATTTTCTTTTACCCATGACAGTTTGGAGGCAGTGAAATTACCGGGCGAATTCAGTAAGGATGATAAACAATTTCGCTCACCTATCGACTGAAATGCCATATTGCCGATAGACACCGCCCGGCTATCGCACCAGATAATACTATCGCGCAAAACATGCTGTTGTTTGTCTATGAGTACCAGTCCATGCATCTGGTAAGCAATGCCGATGGCACTGATATCTTTGGGATCGAATAACCTGGAAGAATGAACTTTCAAGATGGCTTCCTGCACATGCAGCCACCACATTTCAGGTGATTGTTCTGCCCACCCTGGATGGAGTGATACTATACCGGATTCCGTTTCAGGGTATTGTGCCGATGCTATGCATTGCTGTGTGCCTGCATCTACCACGGAAACTTTAATGGAAGAAGTACCTACATCTATACCTAATAATAACATGACCTGCTTTTATGATATTCAGTTATGGTTACCGTTCACCTATATACAACAGGTGAAAAAAAAACCACCAGGGAGAAATCCCCGGTGGGACTGCCTAAATTGCTCACTATTATAACCAAAAATTTACAGAAAGCGCTTAATTAACGTGTATTATTTGCCTTTTAGTCCCAGCAGCACAGCATAGTATGCCGGTTTCTTGCCATAGTTATTGTCAAAAATCAATGGTGCATCCAGTTTTTTCTGGCTGGCAAGAATCCAGCTATCACTGTCAGCCACGCCCCATATGGTAAATCCATGCCGCTGCGCAGATGGCACGTTCTGCAGGAAGGAATTTACTACGTACTTATACATATTAGACTGCGCATTTAACACCGATGTTCCGGCGCTGAAGCCCGCATCGTCATTGGGGTTAACGCGAACGTCCAGTTCAGATACCCGCACTTTTAATCCGGTAGCCGCCATTTTTTTGAACGCATTATCTATTGCCGCGGTGGATGTATTGATGCTGATATGCATCTGTGTACCGATGCCGTCAACCTTTGCGCCTTTTGCTTTCAATTCATTTACAAATGCCAGCAGCGAATCCAGCTTGGCTGGATTGGATTCAAGATTATAATCATTAATAAAAAGAAGCGCCGACGCATCTGCGGCTTTTGCATATTGAAATGCTTTCAACGCGTAATCTCTGCCCAGGTACTGCGACCAGTAAAAAATATCTCCCGTGGTGGAACCCGAATGGGTACGCAAACCGCTACTGCCATCCGACATACATTCATTTACCACATCCCATGCTTTCACCTTGCCCGCATATCGGCCAACGGTACTGCGAATGAATCTGCTTAACGCAGAATCCACCGCAGCGGCCACCTGCGCGCTATTAGGTGCGGGCGCTGAGGACATATCCACGATCGTAATATTATCCAGGGTATAGGTACCGGACGCCGGAAAATTTAATCGCAGCATGGGTGTGGCTTCGCCCGATGTGAAAGTCCAGGTATAGGTCTCCCATGCAGCAGAGGTCGTGATATCCAACTGCTGGTAAGCGTTGTTCTGCATTACGAGCCTGACCCTGCCCCCGGCAACAGATGATTTAATGTCTACCGATACTTTATAAATATTTCCGCTCACTGCATTCCATGACGGGCCAATCGCCTGCACATCATATGCATTGGCGCCGGGTGCGGCTACGTTTACCTGCATAGCCCGCGTACTTCCATTTCCGGCGACTGCAGCAAAAGTTGCGGATGCGGTGCCCCCTGTTAAGCAGTTCCATCCTGTGAACAAACCTGTACCCGTTCCGCTGGTACCGCTGCCCGCTTCGAGATCACCGGATGGTAACAAATTGGGTGCACCTGTGCCGCTACCCACTGTGAGTGAACGAAGGTAGTTTCCATTCTGGTTTTGGTGCCATGCAAGGGTATGACCAAAAATTTCAAGACCCGCGTTGGTAGAAATGTTCACCAGTTCATCTGTGGCCGCAAAGTCAAAACTTCCATTGTCTTTTATTATGGCGCCATGTTTCATATGGTATCCGAAAGTAACAGCAGAAGCTTCGCGTTTTACAATTGCTGCGTACGCCGGATTGTTTTTCATCAGTGCATACTCAATAGCGAAACCCATGGCAAAACCTTTTGCGGAGGCGGCATCCTTCAGTACCCCAATGGTATCAGTATTGGGCGAACCGCTGCCCGGGACAGCACCACTACCGCCTGTGATTTCCGTTTTTTTACAGGCCACAGCCAGTAACATCATAAGCAATAAAACAAACAAGGGCGCTGCTCTTTTTTTCACAGGTATCGGTTTATAGTATGTCTTCCTTGATATAAATTTTACTTGGATTTTGAAAAATATCTTTCTGCATATGCTAGGAAAGTGGGCCAGTTAGGTCCGGGAGTGTGCCCGCCGCTATGCTGGCGGAAAGCGATCTCTCCATCAACCAGCGCCGCTTCTACTTTTGGAAATTCTGTTGTACCAAGATCTTTTTTTCCGAGTAAGGTATACACGGGTCCTGCTGCCGCACCCGCCATAAACATGCCCCTTGCATCTACCCATCCATCACCCCGTTCACCTGCGCTGATGAATACGGGACGAGGCGCGCATAATGCGATCAGCTCATGCGAGTCTACAGGCAGATCACCCCAGGTAAGTGGTCCTGCGTACTTCAAAAAATTTCCCGCCATCCAATGATACTCACCGGAGCTTGCCACGTTCTCTACGATCTCTCCTGCATTTCTGCGATGAAGTTTTACGCCGCCTTCCCCGGAAGAACTGATAAACGCAACAGCGAAACGGGGATCGTATGCCATGGCTACCACCGTAGCTTTTCCATAGCGCGAATGTCCTTCAATAGCTACGCGTTTGGCATCAACGGATCTGTCTGTTTCAAAATAGTCCAGTGCCCGGCTGGCGCCCCATGCCCATGCACGTAAGGCCCCCCAGTCATCGGGTTTGCGCGGCTGGCCTTTGTTTACCAGACCTATAATTCCCTGTGTTAGCCCTGCACCATTGTCGGCCTGTATGCTGCCCGGTACGATTACTGCATAGCCCCAACCTTTAGCCAATACCTGTTGTTGCCAGCCCGGGCCATTGGGGTTGGGGGCGGGCGGACGAAACCCTGCAGGTGGAATAAATCCAAATTCCATGATCACGGGAACCGGCCCCGATGCATCTGCGGGCGTTGTTAAGCGTACACGTATATCTACTTTAACAGAAGGGTATGCTGAATTGTCAACATGTCCCACAAGTTCTTTTGTAATAACGGATACATTGCCATTGGTTTCATTTGTAGTAGACAGGATTTCCCAGTTTACTTTGGGAACATTTTTGGGCACGCGCCCATATATTTCCCGGTCAAAATCTTCCACGATCTCTTTGCGCCGCTGGTTCCACCATATTTTTTCCGTGGTCACTTTCTTGCCGTTCTTCAATAGCAATGCATCGGGAAGAACAGGAAACGGATTGGCTTTTGCCTCGTCATAGTTAGCTGCATTGGGTGCCGTATTGGTACCGCTCACACCGGGCCTTAATGAGCTAATGTTTAGCTGGGCCATCATGAGTTTATGGTCCTTTTCGGTAAGCGCCCGCATACTATCCTGCGTACGTCTTCTTGCAGCGCTATCCTGCGGTGCGCCGCCGCCAAAGCCGAATTGGGAACGGGCCTCGCACAGCACCAGTACGGCTATCACCGAAAGAAAAAAACCTTTTGCTGCAGAACTTTTCATAAAAGGAATATTTAAAAAAACAATCGCCTATCAAATGTCTCTTACACAAGCCCGGTAAAACATTGTAAAGAAGGGAAGGTAAAAAGATATTTACCCTCCCTCTCTGATGCTAACTATCAACAATGAAGAAAAATATTAATAGCCGGGGTTTTGCGGGAAAGCTGGTCCCTCAACAACCCGGTCAATTTGTGATTGTGGAATAGGACGCAGCATGTGTGTTGGCTTAACATAAGGCGCGGCTTCAGGGTTCCATGCAGCTACTCTTGACACTAAGCTTCTTGTACGCACCAGGTCAAACCATCTTTGCCATTCGCCATAATTCTCGCGGCTGCGTTCATCAAGAATGAAATCAAGTGTAACGTTTGCTGGCGTAATGGTCATGGCGGCTGCATTCGCAGCGTTTACCGCAGCTGAATTTGTTTTCCTGAATGCTGCTCTTTGTCTAACCACATTCAACATGGCTGCCGCTTCCGTGGTTTTGCCATCTTTGAAATAGGCTTCCGCAGCAATAAGGTACACATCAGAGAAACGGTACATTACCAGCGGACGTGTTGACGGATCATTAAAATTAGAACCCCTGCTGGGATCCATGAATTTCTTGACAGAAGGGAAATATGTATTGGACCATAAACTGGGTGGAATGATAATCCCCTTGAACGGACGGGTACCATCAAACTGCGGCGCACCCGTTATTTCTGTATCGGGTATCCATATAGCTGTATCAACTCCTACACTCATGGTGTAACTGATACCGCGTGTATTACCCGAAGCGGTTGCGGAATTGGTGACAGCCGTATTGGAGATCCATACTTTCTGAAAAGTATTGTCATATCGTGAATCCACTACCCTGTTTACAAATGCCTGGTCAAGAACATATCTTTTACCCGCATTGGCGCCCGAACTGATCAATGCACTATTGGGTCTTGTGCGGATATAGGGCCTTCCATTCACGGCATCCCTTAACATAAGCGAAGTTCCGTTATTGGCAAGATTTCCCTGTGCATTCTTATTTGAATTTACGCCACTGTTAGACGGGTAGTTCCAGATGTAAAACCAGGGAGAAAGGTTTTGTGCCGCACCACCTGAAGCCTGTCCACCAACCGTATACTGCCCATACTTGGGGTCATTGCTGTGATCACTTACGAACATGGTTTCTTTTCCATAATCATTGGCCGGTACAAATGCATCGCCATAATCCTGCCAGAGGTCAAGACCATACGTTGCTTTATTGGCAATAATACCTGCGGCAATCGTTGCTGCCTGTTGGAAATCGGCAGCGGTATTGTTGAGCCAGCCGCGGGTGAGGTATACTTTCGCAAGCAGGTACAAAGCCACGGGTTTGGTAGCTGCTTTTCCCAGAAAAGGATCTGTTGGGGTATTGGGAAGATCAGTAGATGCTTCTGTCAGGTCCTTGATGATTTGTGCATACACTTCTGCTACCGGTTGGCGTGACGCGGCCTGAGAAGGTGCAGTGATAAATGTAAGGTTCAATGGAACGTCTCCAAAAGCCTGAACCAGGTGGAAATACCAGAATGCACGCAGAAATTTTGCCTGCGCGAGATAAGCTTTCCTGGTAGCATCAGGCAGATCAATACTGGCACCAAACTGCAGTACGCCATTCAATGTATTGATATCCGTGTATGCAGTGTTCCACCAGCCACCGCCACTGCTGGGTGTAAGTCCGTTATAGGTATAGTAAGCTAATCCGCTTGCGCTCGCCCCCGCCAGGTGCTCATCTGTACCTGCTACCATTTCAAGGCTGAACCCTTCGGTTCCCCATGCACTGCGTAAGTCATTGTAGACTCCGGAGATACCGCCAAGTACGCCGGCAGGACTATTGAATAACGAAGGCACAATACTTGACTGCGGATGTTCCTCCAGTATTTTTTTACAACTATTGCCAAGCAATGCAACGGCGATGAGCATCGTTGCAAAACTTATGTTTTTAAACAGTTTCATATAAATATATTTTATACGGTTAGAATTTGACATTTAAACCCAATGTGAATTGCCTGATGGATGGATTGTTAAGGTTCACACTTATCTGGCGACCCTGTACACCAACATCAGAACCTGCAGCTGATACCGATCCGCCATAACCATTACCTTCCGGATCAGGACCAAAACCATCCCGTACAAAAGGCGAATAAATGATAAAAGGATTGGTCGCATTCAGGTAAACCCTCATTGAGCTGATGCCTGTTCTTCTCAATACGGATGAATTGATCTCGTAGCCTATATTAATACTACGGCATTTGATAAATGATCCATCCTGGTAACCCAGTGTTGAACCATATAACAACCTGTCGGTACCTGCATCCGGCGCAGGAAACGCATCTGTTGGATTGGTACGGGTCCAGTAATCGGTCTTCAACTGGTTTACTCGGCTTTGGTTAAAGAAAGGAAAACCATTCCCGCCGCCATCTGCCGTAAGATAAGGTACCAGTACTTTCATCCCCATCCGCGCAAACACCACGATGGAAACATCAAAGCCTTTATAACTGAAACGGTTGGTCAATCCACCTTCCCAGTCAGGCTGGAAATTACCCAGCACCTGCCTGTCATTTGCATCAATCCTGTTGTCGCCGTTCAGGTCCTGCACCCGCACCTGGCCCGGGTACTGCACAGGCGATGTTTGTGCTGCGATCAATCCTTTTGCAGAATCTGCGAGTTGCCAGATGCCAATCTTTTTTACATCATAGATAACAGTAAGTGGCTGACCCACGAACCAGCCATTACCCTTGATCTCTTTCTCTGTTGGCGTGGTAAGCTGTGTAATTTTTTCACGGTTATAGAAGAATACCAGGTCGGTACTCCAGGTAAAACCTGATTTCGACTGTACGTTGATACTGCTCAGCGTTAATTCTATACCCGTGCCCTGTGTTCTTCCCAGGTTTTTGAGCGTACTACCTGCACCATTGCTCGCGGGCAGGTTTACAGAAAGAAGAATGTCTTTTGTCTGCTGCTTGTACCACTCGATGGTACCGGTGATACGGTTTTTAAACAAACCGAAATCAAGACCGATATCTACCTGTGAGGTGGACTGCCATGATAAACTTTTGTTGGCAAGCGATGTAACCGTATAGGCCAGTTGCTGTCCCTGTGTACTTGTACCGAAATTATAGGTGCTGGCTGATAAAGAACCCAGTGTTGAATAGGCCCCCACATTACGGTTTCCCGAAATACCCCATCCTCCTCTCAGTTTAAGATTGGAAAACAGCGTCACATCCTTCATAAAAGATTCATTGGTGATATTCCAACCCAAACCAAATGCCGGATAGGTAAAATACTGGAAGCCTGGTGACAACTGCGAGGCGCCATCAACGCGAACAGTTCCGGTTAACATGTAGCGGTTGTCATAAGCATAGTTAACACGAGCCATGTACGACAACAATCCTGCCTCAGAAAAGCCACCGCCGGATACCGTGGGCTGTCCGCTGGCTAAGCCGAAATTGGTGTTCTGGATATAATCTGCCGGAACCCCTGTAACATTAAAGCCACTGTTCTGGTTATGATCTTTGATCACTTCAAATAATCCGGTGAAATCTACCCGGTGTTTTTGTGCGAATACTTTGTTATAGGTAAGCAAATGCTGGATGTTATAATTCCATGCTTCCGAATTGCTAACGTTGGCGTTGGAAGAGGATTGCGAAGTGGCCGTATTCGTATAGGTAAGCGGGCCATTGTAACCGTTACCATTCTGCTGCTCAAAATTCAAACCCACATTGAGTCGATATTTTAGCCCGTCGGTAATCTGCACCTCACCATACAAAGTATTGAACGTGCGCAAACGCCTGTTCCGTGCAAGTATGGAACTTGCTTTGGTGAGCAAGGTTAACGGACTGATCGCGGCCGCATCGATAGATCCCGCGGCAGGATTCAGGTTAATGGAACCATCCGGATTATAAGGAGACGCAAGGGGTGTGAGCCTTACCAACCCGCCCGGAACACCGCCACCGCCCGGTGTATTGGAATAAGATAATGTATTGAATGTATTGAGACCAACCCGTACACGCGTTCCGATCCTGTGGTCAATGGTTGTGCGTAAGGTTGCGCGCTCGAATGTCTGGTTAGGTATGATGCCTTCTTCTTTGTAATAACCCGCGCTCATTCCATATTGTGTACCCTCACTGCCTCCGGAAAGTCCGAGTACATGACTGGTAGTAAATCCACGCTGGTAAATCAGTTCCTGCCAGTCGGTAGAAATACCTGCGGCGAGTGCATCCTTCTCTGGTTGTGTCAGCAGGTAAGAAGAGGTACCGGCACTGGAGGGCCAGGTGGAACGGTTGTATAGTGCCGCATCCGTTTTAAACTGAGCGTATTCAGCACCATTCATTATTTTGTATTTGCCCATGATACTGGCTATGCCGTGAAACGCATCATAGGTAAACACTGCTTTCCCGGTGCGCCCTCTTTTGGTACTGATCAATATTACCCCACCTGCACCCCTTGAACCATAGATGGCAGTGGCCGAGGCATCTTTCAATATTTCAAGGCTCGCCACATCTTCGGTATTGATGTCGTTGATGCTGCCCCCAAATGGAATTCCATCCACTACCAGTAACGGTCCATCCAGCGCATCACTGGCGCCGGATGAAGTGGTGAGTGTACGGTTACCACGGATACGGATAGAGCCACTCGCGCCAGGTGTAGAACTGTTACTAACAATATCAACACCTGCCACCCGCCCTTTCAACTGGCTGATAATATTAGGTGCGGGTACTTCTTTCAACGTTTTTTCACTTACCGATACCACCGAACCCGTTACATCCCGTTTCCGCTGGGTACCGTATCCCACAACGATCACCTGGTCCAGTTCTTTATTAGAGGGTGCAATTTGCGCATTCAGCGTAGTGCCGCTGCCAACACGCAGTTCGGTAGCGTCGTATCCCACATAAGAGAACACGAGTACTGCATTGTTGGGTACAGAAAGTGAATAGGCACCACGGCCATCAGATGTGGTTCCCGTATTGGTTCCCTTAATCATAACAGAGGCGCCCGATACAGGCTCGCCTTTTTCATTGGTGACTTGTCCGTTGATCGTTTTTCGCTGCGCCTGCGCTGCCAACTCAAATGGAAGCATAGTGGCCGTACCCGCCACCAGCAGTACAGCGAGGCAAAAACGCAACAGGGGCAAACTGTTTTGTCGTGTCCGCATAAGCAAGAATTTCATAGCTGTTGTTTTAGTTGAATGATTGATGATTGCAGGGCAAACTGATTAAGCGCAGTGTGCCCGTTGATAATGGGGTGTCAGGACGTGTCAACTTGTGTTCATAAAAGCAGGCATTTGGGTTAGATAAGCGTTGATTCAGTGCCTGTTACGGACAGCTCTTTTTTACAATCGGTTGCATGATGCACAAAACGGCGATTCCTGGTCTCTGGAAACCGCTTTTTTACTCTTATTACATGAAAAAAATGGAAATTAAATAACTGAAGGCCCGGTCCCGGAAAATAAGGCCCGGCGGCTCCCACCTGGCCGGTATGAAAGCCTGAATTAACTGGAATATAGGTGAGAAGGTATTTTCCCCCGAAAATCGATTTGCCGGTCTCCCACGCCTGTATAGCGTAGCTGAAAAGCTTTACCCGTAAGGGTTTGCGCGTAAAAATGCTGGGCAGGTTGAGCATGGCAACAATCGGTTTTTGTATAGATTTTCCCCGCCAGGAGGCAAACCCGGAACTAATGTCGCAAGAAAAATTGAAATTGCAACCGATTGCATTAATTTTTTTTTTTTAGTCCGGCGTTAGTGGTAGTTTACCTATACACCCCTATGTCGCATCAACGTGAAATAACGATCTATGATATTGCCAGGGAGCTGGACATATCCCCTGCTACGGTAAGCCGCGGCCTGAAAGACGACCCTGCGGTTAAGAAAGCAACACGCAAAAAGATACAGGATCTTGCCCGCCAGCTTGGGTACCGCTCCAACCCTTTTGCCAGTAACCTAAGAAAGAAACATACCCATACGATAGGCGTGATTGTACCCCGCCTAAGCAGTTATTTTATGTCAACAGTGATCGCAGGCATGGAACAGGTGGCCACTGCAGAAGGGTACAACCTCATCATCAGCCAGTCGTCTGAAAGTATGGCAAAGGAAAAGAACAATGTAACCACCATGTTCAACAGCCGTGTGGACGGGCTACTGGTTTCTCTTACCTACGAGACAGACAACATCGCACATTTTGAGCCCTTTATCAACAAAGGCATCCCGGTTATTTTCTTCGACAGGATACTGGAGCATGAGCTATGCATGGGCATCATTATCGATAACTTCAAAGCTGCCTATGAAGCCACCAAACACTTGCTGGTACAGGGTTGCAGGCGGGTGATGCATATCGGCGGCAATCCGATCAGCCATGTTTATTCAGAACGTTTGCGGGGATATAAAAAAGCGCTGGCCGATCAGAAGATCAGCGTTGACCAGAAACTCATCCTTACGCGCAACATGAGTGAAGAGGCAGGTATTGAAGCGGCGGAACATATTCTCAGGATGAAACAAAAACCCGACGCTGTATTTTCAGCCAATGACACCTGCGCCATATATTGTATGCTCTCGTTAAAAAAAGCAGGCCTGCGGATCCCGGAAGACATTGCATTCGCAGGTTTTAACAACGATCCCATGAGCAAAGTGGTGGAGCCTGCATTGACCACTGTAAATTACCCGGGCTATGCTATGGGCGAATCCGCAGCAACGCAACTCATCAACCATCTAAACGGCATCTCAGCCATGAAGGCAACCAATATCATTGTGCTTCGATCCGAACTCCTCATACGCGGGTCATCATTGAAAAAGAAATCAAAAAGCTGAGTGCTTTTTCTATTTTACCCTATATTGCAACCGATTGTATTTTATGAGCCGGGAAAAAGAAATAACAATTTATGATATTGCCAGGCAACTAGACTTATCTGCGGCTACGGTGAGTCGAGGACTGAAGGACCATCCCGCCATCAATAAACATACAAAAAAAAAGATAGCCGACCTCGCTACCAAACTGGGCTACCGTTCAAACACTTTCGCCAGTAATTTAAGAAGGCAACGCACCAATACCATTGGCGTGATCGTACATGAATTGAACAGTCATTTCATTACCTCCGTGCTCGCCGGTATTGAAAAAGTGACCACAGAAGCCAATTACGACCTGATCATTGGCCACTCATCTGAAACCTATAAGAAAGAAGCTTCCAATGCCATGAACCTTTTTCATAAAAGGGTGGATGGACTGATTGCTTCGCTTGCCTATGATACGGAGGACCTTTCGCATTTTGAACCCTTTGCTAAAAAAGGAATTCCGGTATTGTTCTTTGACCGGGTATTTGAAGACGAAGAAGGTACCAAGGTGGTAATCAACAACCATAAAGCCGGGTATGAAGCCACGAATCACCTGATAGAACAGGGCTGCAAAAAAATTGCGCATGTTACCGCTAACCTGAAACGCAATGTATACGCCGACCGTTTAAAGGGATACAGGCAGGCCCTGACAGAACACGGGCTTCTATACGATGCAAAAAGGGTATTGGTTAACGACCTGAGCGAGGAAGCCAGCATTGCCGCCGCCAAACAGATACTCGCCATGCGGCCGATGCCCGATGGCGTATTCATCACGAACGATTTTTGCGCGGCTGTGTGTATGCAAACGTTTAAAGATGCCGGCATACGGGTACCACAGGATATTGCCGTAGTGGGTTTCAACAATGACGTAATCAGCAAGATCATTTCGCCCAAATTAACCACGATCAATTACCCCGGTATTGAAATGGGTGAGATTGTAGCGAGAAACCTGATCAACCACCTGAATGGGGTATCCAACATAAACCTTACCAACACCATCATTATAAAATCTGAACTGATCATTAGAGAGTCGTCGATGAAAAAAAATACCTGACCCGAATAACCATGCCATGAAAAAAATCCTGTTCCTCTTAGCGTTTGCATGCTGTTGCTGTACCCTGGCAAAAGCGGAAGATGGATACCGGTTATGGCTCAGGTATGATAAGGTAACCGACCCGGCAGTGCTAAAAGCTTACAGAACACATATAGGCAATATTGTTTTGCTTGGCAGTTCTCCCACCCTCACCATTGCACAACAGGAACTCAGAAAAGGCTTATCGGGTATGCTGGGTACAACAATGCCCCTGGCAGCAACGATACAGGAACACAGCGTGGTGATAGGCAATGCATCTTCGCCATCCATTTCCGATTTACACCTGAGTGAATTGAATACACTGGGTAAAGAGGGATATCTTATTGCAAGTAAAAAAATCAACGGAAAGAATTGCCTGGTCATTACAGCCAATACAGATATAGGTGTACTCTATGGCAGCTTTCGCCTGCTGCAACTGGTGCAGCAGCAGCAAAACATTGGTGCAGTAAACATTGCAAGCAGGCCGAAGATCCAGCTACGGGTACTCAATCACTGGGACAATATGAACCGCAGTGTGGAACGGGGTTATGCCGGTTTCTCTATCTGGAAATGGCACCTGCTGCCGGGCTATATTGACCAGCGTTACATAGATTACGCAAGGGCAAATGCGTCCATCGGTATCAATGGTACCGTGGTCAACAATGTGAATGCAAACGTGCAGATGCTTACCAAAGAATACCTGGTAAAAGTAAAAGCACTGGCAGACCTGTTCAGGCCCTATGGCATCAAAATTTATCTCTCCGCCAAGTTCAGCGCACCTATCGAATTAGGAAGACTGAAGACCGCCGATCCGCTGGATGCGGAAGTAAAGGAGTGGTGGAAGAAAAAAACAGACGAGATCTACAGTTATATCCCCGACTTTGGCGGCTTCCTCGTAAAAGCCAACTCGGAGGGACAACCGGGTCCGCAGAATTACCAGCGTACACATGCCGATGGCGCCAATATGCTGGCGGATGCGGTGGCCCCGCACAATGGCATAGTGATGTGGCGCGCTTTTGTGTACAGCAATGAAACACCCACGGACCGCACCAAACAATCGTACGACGAATTCAAACCTTTCGACGGCCAATTCAAACCCAATGTACTGGTACAGGTAAAAAACGGGCCGCTGGATTTTCAACCACGTGAACCGTTTCATCCACTGTTTGGCGCCATGCCTAAAACGCCGGTTATGATGGAGTTTCAGCTCACACAGGAATACCTGGGACAGGGCACCCATTTGGTATACCAGGGGCCATTGATGAAGGAAGTACTGGATGCAGATACCTACACAAAAGGCAAAGGCAGTACTGTAGCAAAGATCATTGACGGCACAGCGAATGGGCATACGATAAGTGGCATTGCAGGTGTCAGCAATATTGGTGATGACAGAACATGGACAGGTCATCCATTCGCACAATCCAACTGGTATGCATACGGCAGACTCGCGTGGGATCATGGTTTGTCCGCGGAAAAGATTGCAGAAGAATGGATTCGTATGACCTTCAGCAACGATGCGGATTTTATCAGTAACACCAAAAAAATGATGTTGTCATCCAGGGAAACCATGGTGAATTATATGACACCCCTGGGCCTGCATCATATCATGGGAGATGGACACCATTATGGACCTTCCCCCTGGTCAGACAGGCTTGGCCGTGCAGACTGGAACCCGGTATATTATCACAAAGCCGACTCAACAGGTGTGGGCTTTGAACGCACAGTAAAAGGAAGCAATGCACTCGAACAATATGCTCCTGAAGTGAGGAAAATATATGAAGACATCGCTACCGTTCCCGACGAGTACCTGCTTTGGTTCCATCATGTGAACTGGAATCACAAAATGAGATCAGGTAACACGCTTTGGAATGAGCTTGTGAGGAAATATTACACGGGTGTGGAAGAGGTAAGGGCCATGCAGCGCACATGGGATAGGCTGAAAGCAAAAATGGACGAAGACAGGTTCAACCACGTTAAAATGCTGCTCGCCATACAGGAAAAAGAAGCTGTATGGTGGAGGGATGCCTGCTTGCGCTACTTTGCTACATTTTCCAAAATGCCGATACCTGCCCATCTTGAACAACCGGAACACAGTCTGGATTACTACAAGGCGCTGAGGCCCCTGTTCGTTCCCGGCAATGGTAACAACGGAAATTAAATAACCGGATATACAAATTTCGACCCCCATGAAAAAGAAATGGTTCATCGTGTTGTGCCTGTTGTTTTCAATCGGTTATTCCTATAGCCAGTCGTTCGTAACAGAAAAAAAAACGGTCGGTTCTTTTCCCATCAGCACACTAACATTGGCAACGCCAATCATCGTAGACCTGAATGATCATTGGCTTGTGCAGAAAGCTGCAGCCATGCTGCAATCAGATATTGCATCTGTGACAGGCAAAACACCGGTAGTACAGAATACCGTTACGGGTGCAGGGAGGAATATCATCCTTATCGGATCCCTTGACAGATCTGACCTGATCCGCCAGTTGGTAGCCAATAAAAAAATAAAAACAGAGCGCATCAAAGACCAGTGGGAAGCTTACCAGTTACAGGTGGTAAGCAATCCTTTTCCGGGTGTAGACAATGCATTGGTGATAACGGGGAACGATCGCAGAGGCACTGCTTTTGGTGCCTTTGAATTGTCTAAAGAACTCGGTGTATCGCCCTGGTACTGGTGGGCGGATGTGCCGGTGAAAAAGAAAAAAGAAGTGTATGTATCCAATAGTTTGTACAAGCAGGATGCACCCGCAGTAAAGTATAGAGGCATATTTATCAATGATGAGGCACCCGCATTCTCCGGGTGGACAAAAGAAAAGTTCGGGGGTGTAAACCACAAGGTTTATGAACATGTGTTCGAACTGCTGCTTCGCCTGAAAGCAAATTATTTATGGCCCGCCATGTGGGGTAACGCATTTGCGGATGATGATACACTCAATCCCATCCTCGCAGATAAATATGGAATCGTGATCAGCAATTCGCACCACGAGCCTATGTTGCGCGCGCAACAGGAATGGAGGCGGTATGGCAAAGGCGCATGGAATTACCAGACCAATGACTCGGTATTGAGGGCGTTCTGGCGAAAAGGAATTGAAAACATGGGTACTCATGAAAGCGTGATCAGCATGGGTATGCGCGGCGATGGCGATATGCCCATGACACAGGGTAGTAATATTGCCTTACTGGAAAAAATTGTAGCGGACCAGCGGAAAATAATCAGCGAGGTTACCGGCAAGCCCGCATCGGCCACACCGCAATCCTGGGCGCTCTATAAAGAAGTGCAGGACTACTACGACAAAGGCATGCGTGTTCCTGATGATGTTACCTTGTTGTTATGTGATGATAACTGGGGCAATATCCGCAAACTACCCAGGCTTACGGATGCACCGCGTAAGGGCGGCTATGGTATCTATTATCACTTTGACTATGTAGGTGGCCCCCGAAATTATAAATGGGTCAACACGAACCCTATTCCCAGGGTATGGGAACAGATGCATCTTGCTTATGAATACAATGTGCGGGATATATGGGTGGTGAACGTGGGTGATATCAAGCCCATGGAATTTCCCATCTCATTTTTTTTAGATTATGCGTGGGCGCCTGACCGGATCAAAGCTACCGACCTGCAGAAGTACACAGAAAACTGGGCAGCTGTCCAGTTTGGCAATAAATATGCGGTGGAAATAGCGGATATACTTGCAAAATACGCGAAGTACAATGGGCGCCGCAAACCGGAATTGCTCGATGCCAATACTTACAGCCTGCAAAATTACAACGAGGCTGAAAAAGTAACAGCCGATTATAATGCACTACTGGTGAAAGCCGAAAAAATAAATAGCCTGCTTCCCGCGGCCTACAAAGATGCCTATTTTGAATTGGTATTGCATCCCGTAAAAGCATGCGCCAACCTGCAGGAACTTTACCTGAACACGGCGCTGAATAAAATGCATGCCGCCCTGGGCTCAGTGAAAGCCAATGAGTATGCGGAAAAAGTAAAACAACGCTACCTCCAGGATTCACTGATCAGTAAAGAATACAACAGCATAGCCAATGGCAAATGGAACCATATGATGGACCAGACACATATAGGATATACCTACTGGCAACAACCCATCCGCCAGAAAATACCGGACCTGGTATATGTGCAGACCAATGCAGCAAGTGCTGCCATCGTTGCTGCCCTTCCTCAAAAAATGATTAGTGCGGAAGCTATGATACCCCCGGGCAGTAAGGGAAATATTTTCTTTGAAAAAGATGGATATGTGTCGATAGCCGCCAATGATTATACAAGGGCTGTAAACAGCAACAACATAAACTGGCAGGTATTACCGGATCATGGCAGAACGGGTTCTGCCATCACCCCTTTTCCTGTTACGGCAATGAAGCAGGTGCCGGGCAACCAAGCGCCGCACCTGGAATATGATATTTATTTTTATGAGGCAAAAGACTCCGTAAAGTTACAGGCATACTTCTCGCCTACTCTGAATTTTCATGCGGATGAGGGCTTACAGTATGCCGTATCCATCGATAATGAGGCACCACAAATCATCTCCATAAATAAAGATGACAACAACCAACGGTTATGGAACGACTGGGTGGCCAACAACATTATCATCCGGCATACCCAGCACAGGATTTCCTCCCCGGGCAAACATGTACTGAAATTCTGGATGGTTAGTCCGGGTGTGGTTTTGCAGAAACTTGTGGTGGACCTTGGTGGTGTAAAGCAAAGTTACCTGGGTCCGCCTGAAACAAAATGGTCAAAATAATTCATTAAACCAATCTATATGCTACGTTACTTTTTTGGGGTATTAGCGCTCGCAACAATATCGACAACCATTGCAAAGGCGCAGAAAAAAAAACCGATATCACAGCCTCTTGTCTCGCATATCTATACAGCAGACCCCTCTGCACATGTATTCAAGGGAAGAATCTATATCTATCCTTCGCACGATTTTGAAGCGGGCGTTAGGGAAGACGACCTGGGCAGTCATTTCGCTATGCGTGACTACCATATCCTGTCGATGGATAAGATCGGCGGTAAAGTAACCGATCATGGCGTGGCACTGGACATTGATGCTGTTCCCTGGGCGGGACGGCAGATGTGGGCGCCCGATGCAGCTTATAAGAATGGAACTTATTACCTGTACTTCCCGGTAAAAGACAAACAGGATGTGTTCCGTATGGGTGTGGCCACCAGTAAAAAACCGGCGGGTCCATTCAAAGCGGAAAAAGAACCCATAAAAAACAGTTTTAGTATCGATCCTGCCGTATTCAAAGATGATAATGGCAGTTATTATATGTATTTTGGTGGTATCTGGGGTGGGCAGCTTCAAAAATGGACAGGCAACCAATATAATGCAAACGGTGCGCTGAGAAAGCCAGGGGAAGCCGCTATACTTCCCAGAATAGCCAGGCTGTCTGCGGACATGAAAAGTTTTACGGAGTTCCCGAAAGAAGTGCAACTCCTGGATGCGGATGGAAGGCCGTTCCTCGAAAAGCATAACGACAAACGCTTTTTCGAAGCAGCCTGGGTTCATAAATACAAAGGCAAATACTATTTTTCGTATTCAACCGGCGACACCCACAATATCTGTTATGCGATCGGGGATAATCCCTACGGACCATTCACGTATAAAGGAGTTGTGCTGAACCCGGTTGACGGATGGACCAACCACCATTCCATTGTAGAAGTTAAAGGCAAATGGTATCTTTTTTACCATGATGTGCAGCTATCAGGCAAAACACATTTACGCAATGTAAAAGTGACAGAGCTTATATATAACCCGGATGGTACCATACAAACAATTACTGCTTACAAATAATAACGACAAAGCTATCGCTATATGAAAAAAATACTGCTGCTTCTCTGCGTAATGGTATGCATACATGCGCAATCACAAAACACCATCGTGCTGCAGGCCGATAAGGGTAAAGAGATCATCAATAAAAATATCTATGGTCATTTTGCTGAACACCTGGGCCATTGCATCTATGGTGGTATGTATGTAGGTGATAACAATACAAAGATTCCCAATAAAGACGGTGTGCGTCTTGATATAGTAGAGGCGCTCAAAAAACTGAAAGTGCCCGTGCTCCGCTGGCCCGGCGGTTGTTTTGCAGATACTTACCACTGGAAAGATGGCATTGGCCCGAAAGACAAGCGTCCCTCTATGCTCAACGTATGGTGGGGCAATGTGAAAGAGGACAACAGTTTTGGCACAAATGAGTTTCTCAATATGTGCGAACTGCTGGGCGCAGAACCCTATCTGAGCGGCAATGTTGGCAGCGGTACCCCGCAGGAATTATCAGACTGGGTAAAATATACAGCGCATCCCAATGGCAGCAGTCCCATGACAGATCTCCGTGAGCAGAATGGAAGACCCAATCCATGGCATGTAAAAT
The DNA here is from genome assembly GCA_031424835.1 of Chitinophagaceae bacterium. Lineage (GTDB taxonomy): Bacteria > Bacteroidota > Bacteroidia > Chitinophagales > Chitinophagaceae > Sediminibacterium. The sequence goes on along the minus strand of JANPIE010000024.1, from coordinate 25,533 downwards.
ACTGGGGGCTGGGTAATGAGGCATGGGGTTGTGGTGGCAACATGAAACCTGAATATTACGCAAATATTTACCGCCAGTATGCCACATTTATGACCAACTGGAGCAATACCGACCGGTTGTACCGCATAGCGTCGGGTGCCAGCGATGCGGATTATAACTGGACAGAAGTATTGATGCGCGATATTCCGCATAATATGCTGGATGCAGTGGGTGTACATCATTACTCGGTAATCAACTGGAATAAAAAAGGGCCGGCGGTAGGATTTACAGAGGAGGAATACTATACCACTATGCAGCGTGCACTGGAAATGGAAGAACTGGTAACCAGACACGCAGCCATTATGGACAAATACGATCCCCGCAAACGGGTAGCCATGGTGGTGGACGAATGGGGCGGATGGTACGAAGTGGAACCGGGTACCAATGGTGCGTTTCTTTACCAGCAGAATACCATGCGTGATGCAATGATTGCAGGTGCCACGCTGAATATTTTCAACAACCATTGCGACAGGGTGAAAATGGCCAACCTGGCGCAGATCGTTAACGTTTTACAGGCGGTGATACTTACCAAAGAAGAAAAAATGATCCTTACACCCACCTACCATGTGATGGAGATGTACAATGTGCACCAGGATGCCACGATGCTGCCTCTGGCCGTTACCAGCAATGAATACAAAATGGGGAAAGAGAAACTCAAAGCAATTTCTGCATCTGCTTCTAAAGACAAAAATGGTCTCACGCATATTTCACTGGTAAACATTGATGCCAATAAGGCGCAGGAGATTTCCATAGCCATAGAGGGCGGGAATTACAGGTTGGTAACGGGCAGAATACTTACCTCCGACAATATACAGAACCATAACAGTTTTGACAAGCCTGAGCTGATCACACCGAGGTCATTTAATGGCGCCTCGCTGGCAGACAACAAACTAAAACTGACTCTGCCTCCGTTTTCAGTGGTGGTGCTCGAAATGAAATAAAAATTATGCAACATGAACAAGTGGATACTTTTTATGTCGCTGTATGCCGTATCAGCTAACCCCGCAAAATCGGGATGGGAGGCATTTATGACATTGTGCAACCGTTTAACGGCCGCAAACTTTGTTTATCGTTCGCCGGAAATTCCCGCGCCAGCATACATCGATAAAAAAATTGCCGTAAGTTTAAATGCTGCGCATGTTGTAAAGAGGCTGGGTGAAAAAACAAGTACAGGGAACACGCTTGACCACCTGCCTTCCCCAAATGGACCCATCAAGGTAACTAAACGCGTTATGTATCCAACCATTGGCACCATAGAAAGGCTTGATCCTGCACTGGATGCGATCATTTCGAAAGATGCCGTTGCTGAGATCATAGCTGATGGATTTGACTGGAGCGAAGGCCCATTATGGATTGAAAAACACCAGATGCTTATTTTCTCCGACATACCGCCGAATTCAATCTTTAAATGGACAGCGGAAAAAGGAAAAGAATTGTATCTCAAACCATCCGGCTATACCGGTACGGTTAAACGGGGCGGTGAGATAGGCTCAAACGGGCTGATCCTGGATAAAAAAGGCAACCTGGTACTTTGCCAGCATGGTAACAGGCAGATGGCGAAGATGAATGCACCGCTGGATAAACCCCTTCCTGAGTTTATACCCCTCGCAAACAGCTACAATGGCAAAAAATTGAATAGTCCAAATGATGCAGTCTACAATAAAAAAGGAGAATTGTTTTTTACCGATCCTCCTTATGGACTTGAGGGATACATGACTGATCCACTAAAAGAAATTCCTTTCCAGGGTGTGTATATGGTAAAAAAATCAGGCAAAGTAGTTTTGCTTACAGATACACTTACCAGGCCAAATGGCATTGCTTTTTTTCCGGGTGAAAAAACCATCCTTGTTGCCAATTCAGACCCTGACAAATGTAACTGGTATGCATTCGATCTTCGCAATGACAAACTGGTGAACCCCAGAATATTCTATGCTGCCAATGGTCGTGACCCCAACGCCAAAGGCGCACCGGACGGATTGAAAATTGACAAAGCCGGTAATGTTTTTGCAACAGGCCCGGGTGGGTTATGGATATTTAATAAAGACGGGAAATTGCTGGGTAAACTAAAGTTGAAGAACCCGGCATCCAATTGTACTTTTTCTCCTGACGAAAAAACTTTGTATATCACCAATGACATGAACATTCTCCGCTTCAAAATGCGGGACTAATCTTACCCATGAAATTGTATAAAACAGATACCGGGATCGTTATTGAAAAAGAGAATCTTTTTTTTCATTTGCCGGAAAATGACTGGGATGTATTCATCAATGATGACAGGCTTTACCAAAAGATGGAAACGCTTTGTGCTTCTTCCAAACCGGTGAATGCAATTACAGGAAATATCCTTGCACCCATCGGCAGCAAACAGGAATTATGGGCATGCGGCGTAACCTATTTAAAAAGCAAACAAGGCAGGCAGGAAGAATCCAAAGCATCGGGGGGCAGTGATTTTTATGCCAAAGTGTATGATGCGGACAGACCTGAAGTATTTTTCAAAGCAACACCACACCGGGTAGTGGGTACTGGCGGGCTGGTTAATATCCGCAAAGACTCTACCTGGGATGTACCCGAACCGGAACTTACGCTTGTCGTAAGCTCCTCCGGCAGGATCGTGGGTTATACCATTGGGAACGATATGAGCAGCCGCAGTATTGAAGGTGAAAATCCACTCTACCTGCCCCAGGCAAAAACCTATGATGCCTGTGCTGCGCTTGGTCCCTGCGTGTTGGTAACCCCTGAGCCGATTGCGGGCAGCACCGGGATATTCCTTACCATCATCAGAAACAATGCAACCGTTTTTGAAGGCAGTGTGGTACTGGCACAAATGAAACGAACGCCTGAAGAGCTGGTATCATTCGTTTACCGGGAATGTAGTTTTCCCAATGGATGCCTGATTATGACAGGCACAGGTATTGTGCCGGGGCATGATTTTACCCTGCATCCCGGAGATGAAATAAGCATACGCATTGATCATATCGGTACCTTGATTAACACCGTACGCTGATAAACCAACGATTACTGCCATGACATTTCTCATCATCCTCTTCGCCATTGCACTGCAGGTTTTCCTGACGGTGAAAAAGATAAGCCCGTTCTTATCGCTACTGTTCGTAACCATTGTTACCGGCTTACTGCTGGGTATGCCACCCTTAAAACTGATTGCTTCTATTGAAAAGGGCGTTGGCAGCACGCTGGGCAGTCTTACGCTGATCATCTGTCTTGGCGCCATACTCGGCAAGATATTAGAGATTGCGGGCGCTACCGAGAGAATTTCCACCACGCTGATCAATGCCTTCGGCGAAAAATACATACAGTGGGCCGTGCTGGTAACGGGTTTTTTGATCGGTATTCCACTGTACTATAATGCGGGGTTTGTGATACTCGTACCGCTGGTATTTTCCATTGCCAAACGAACCGGGTTGCCTTTACTCTATATTGCCATACCGATGGCTGCGTCGTTATCAACTACGCATTGTTTTCTGCCACCCCACCCGGGCCCGGTAGTATTGATCAATGCGTTTAAGGCCAATACCGGTAAAACCCTTGTGTATGGCATCTGCATGGCCATTCCTGCGGTGATCATAGCAGGACCCATACTGGGATCGTTTCTTAAACGCGTTAAAGTTGATATCGTTGATTTTTTAGGCGGATCCGAAACGCAGGCCAAAACCAAACTACCTCCTGCAGGTCCAAGTTTTTGCCTCGCATTACTTCCCGTGGTGCTGATCACCCTGTCTGTTCTGGCCAATCAATTTTTGCCGGCTGAGAGTACAGCAAGAAGTATTATTGCCTTTGCCGGTGATGCAAATATTGCACTGCTGATAGCTGTTGCCGCCGCCATTTACTACTTCGGCCTGAGAGAGAAAAGGCCGATGCCCGAAGTGATGCAATGGGTGAACAGCGCGGTCTCAGGCATTGCGATGATACTGCTGATCATCACAGCGGGCGGCGCTTTTAAACAGGTGCTGATAGACAGCGGCACTGGCGAGTATATTGCCTCGTTCAGTGGAAAACTGCAAATGCCGCCGCTGGTATTTGCCTGGATGATTACTGCTTTACTGCGTGTGATGCTTGGTTCCGCCACTGTGGCCGGTTTAACCGCAGCGGGCATCGTATCTCCTATGGTAGCATCAGGTACGATACAGCCTGAACTAATGGTACTGGCCGTAGGCGCAGGAAGCGTGTTTGGGTCACATATCAATGATTCAGGCTTCTGGATGTTTAAAGAATTTTTCAAACTTACCTTGAAACAGACTTTTCTTTCCTGGACAGTTATGGAAACACTGATCAGTATACTGGGCCTGCTGGGTGTGCTGGCGCTGCAGATGATCATCACTTAAAATCACATCATGAAAACATATCTTTTATGCGTAATAACGCTGGTAATCGCCACCGGTCTTGTGCAATGCACAGGCAGTAGACATTTGCGGTCGGAAGCTATTTCTGCTCCTGACAGTTCCCTGGGGTTAAAGGAACATTTCGCAGGAAATTTCACGGTGGGGGTAGCAGTGTCGCCGCGCGCCCTGAAGACTGATGAAGCGGGACTGATCCTGAAACATTTTGGTAGTATCACACCCGAGAACGCCATGAAGATGGGGCCTATACATCCACGTGAGAACGAATATTTCTGGCGGGATGCAGATTCTATTATGGCGTTCGCAAAAGCCAATAACCTGAAAGTTCGCGGCCATAATCTTGCGTGGCATAGCCAGGCGCCTCGTTGGTTTTTTACAAATGAAAAAGGCGATACGGTAACAAAAGCCGTTCTTTTACAACGCCTGAAAGATCATATCACTACAGTTGTTAGCCGGTACAAAGGAAGCATTTACGCGTGGGATGTGGTGAATGAAGCCATCTCAGACAGAAAGGAAGAATATATGCGCAACTCTGCATTTTACCGGATCTGCGGTGAAGAATTTATCGCCAAAGCATTTGAATATGCGCATGCTGCGGATCCACAGGCTTTGCTCTTCTACAACGACTATAATGAGATAGACCCCGTGAAAAGAGAAAAAATGTACCGGCTGGTAAAAGGATTGAAAGATGCTGGTGTTCCCATACATGGTGTGGGTCTGCAGGCGCATTGGGCGATCAATGAGCCGAGCGAGGAAGAACTCGAAAACACACTCAGCCGGTTTGCCTCGCTTGGGTTATTGATACATGTAACAGAGCTCGACATATCCGTTTACAACAAAGAGCACAATTCACGTGAACGAAAACCGGAAGATGCCATCACGGAATTTACGGCGGATAAAGAGGCAAAACAAATAGCCATGTACAAACGGATCTTTACAGCTTTTAAAAAATACAAAAGCGCCATCAGCAGCGTTACCTTCTGGAACATTTCTGATAGAAGCAGTTGGCTGGATAATTTCCCGGTACGGGGAAGGAAAGACTATCCATTATTGTTCAATAAGAACCTGCAGCCTAAAAATGCCTATTGGGAGGTTGTCAAAATATCTAAATAATCTAAGTTCAAAAAAGATAAGCCGCAGATTCGCAGATTTTTTCTTTGGAAGAATCTGCGAATCTGCGGCCTAATTTCCTAATGGTGCATCAGGACTGAATATAGCTCTGCAGTTGCGAAATGGTTTCTTCCTGGTTTTGTATGGTTTCTGTTACCAGGTCATTCATGGAAATGATGCCGGTGAGCGTATTGTTTTCTATTACGGGTAAGTAACGCAGGTGTTGGTCAGACATCAGTTGCATACATACTTCAACTGTATCACTAAGTTTTACTGTAGGAAAATCTTTGGTCATGATCTCACCAACGGGCGTGTCGCTGGAATGACGGCCCATCAATATCACTTTACGGGAATAGTCACGTTCCGTCATAATGCCCAGGAAAGTTTCGTTCTCAATGACTACTACTGAACCGATATTCTGATCGGACATAATGCGAAGTGCCTCGATTACCGTGGTATTTGCTGATACGCAGGTAACATTTTTTCCCTTCCGGCGAAGGATGTCGCTAACCTTTCTCATGTGGCAAGATTTTCCATAAGATAACAAGAAATTTTGAAATTTTGAAATTGGGTGATCGGGAAATTGCCACCACCTGTGTGAATACCGGGCCGACAATTAAGATTATCAACGAGATATACGTTTCAAAAAACAATAATGCCGCAAATAGGACTACTTGCGGCATTATTCATGTATCGATCAGAAAATTTCAATTCCAGAATCTCCCAATCCAAAATCAAAATTCCTTAGTCTGTTTTCAGCGCCTTATCCAGTGTAAAGATCATCGCGGCCCTATGGGCTTTTGTTTCTTCATTGCTGGCTGCTGAAGCGGCTGCGCCTAGTTTAGCACGCAGTTTTTTGGCAGTGTATAAAGCGGCTGCCTTTGATACATTATCCGCAGGTGAGGTTTCTCCCATCAGGTTGGCAACACCCCGTACAAATGAACTCTGCAGGTATTGCCTGTACACGTTCACATTGCCATTCATGTCTGCGTCAAATATTCCTTTTACCAGGTCATTCATCATATCCGCAGCGCTGTACTGGTTACCGTACAACCGGGTATTGGTGATACGCTGTAAGGTAGATGGATTGAGGATATGTGCCAGTGTACCGTTTACCTGCAAAGCAAGCACGGTATTGGTTACCTTGAAATCCTCGCCGTTTCCTGGCTGGTTAAATCCGCGTCGTTGTATCTGCAGGTAAGGATATACCTGGGCATCTGCATCAAAAGCGTTGGGTGCAAATACGTATTTGCTCATCACTTCCATCGCTTTTTTCTGCGTGGCAAGGGATACCGGTGTATACGGTTTGTTTACAGATTTCTGTTCAGGATAACTCCTGTCGATATACACACCACCTACATAACGGCTCACAGCATTGATCATGCTGTTGCGCTGGCCATTCAATACGTTGTACCTGGCACGCAGCTCCGCATACGATTGTCCTTCCCTGCTGTATTTCTGAACCAGTTTACCCATCAGGTTATTCACCAGCTGGAACCTTTCTTCCGCATAACCGATGGCATCGCTGGTAAGGTCATTTACATTCACGCGTGGATCCATCGCTTTACCCGGAGCACGCATATCGTCGCCATCATTCCCAAAGGCAAGTTTAGGCTCTCCACTGCGGGAGAGTATTTTGCTCAACGCTTTCTCTTCTTCAGCCCATGCAAGCGGAGTATACCCATATTCAATGGCCCACAGGTCATAAGGACCTGCTTTGGTGGTATAGTAATCGCCCTGTTTGCTTCTGTCGAGCGAAACGTTAATGGCAGGATAATCCATTACAGAACCGATCAGTCCGATGCTGTGGGTGATGCTGGTATTGTTGATCTCAGCAGGTGATAACATCTGGCTGGCCTTCATATTGTGGTTCAGACCCAATGTATGACCCATTTCATGCATGATCAGGTAGGTAAGAAACTGCTTGTGCATTTCCTTGATTTCAGCAGGTGCCGCACCGGCAATTTCAAGTGTGGTCATACCCGCGGTGTATTGCGCTTTCAGCTCGGCGCCGATTGTGCAGTTGTCGTAGCGGTTCATGTTGATACCAGGGTAAAGCATATTCAGTTGCTGTTCACCCGGCGCTCCGTTATAAAGGTCGTCGAAGATAGGTGTGGCGCTTCCGGAAAACCACTCAATGGTGATATCAGCACCCAGGATCTGTCCCGTACGTGGGTTTACAAAACTGGGTCCGATGGCTCCATACGCAGGTTGCGCAGAGGATACCCAACGAATCACATTGTAGCGGATATCTGCAGGATCCCAGGTAGCATCATCAGGCATGATCTTCATCTGCACAGCATTCTTGAATCCTGCCTTTTCAAATGCTTCGTTCCACTTGGTGCCGGCATCAATGATTGTTTGCCGGTATTCCTGAGGCGTGGTATTTTCAATCCAGTAAACCAGCGGTTCTACCGGCTCACTCAGTGCTGCAGAAGGATCTTTCTTTTTCAGGTACCAGCGGTTGATCATATCCTTGTAAGGCACAGGACTGATACTTGTCTGGTCGTTACGCTGCTGCGTAAAATAACCCACACGGGGGTCATCCCTTCTTGAGGTAAAATCGTTCTTGGGCATTTCTATAAAACTGTGCTGCATACGCACCCGCACATACCTCGCATCGGTAATGTCTGCACCACCTTGTGCCAGTGTATTCGGATTGTCGTAAGACAGGTCAACTACTACGTCTGTATTCTCCGGAAAAGAACGAACGGTTGCGTACTTGGATTTTGCCGGATTCAATTGCCCAAGGTTGAATGTGAACAACGCAGCCGGACTTGGCGCAAAAATGGGTTTAACGGGATCCAGTTTTTCGCTGAGGAACAATCCGTCAACGCTCACAAGAAAACCGAGTGAATCCTCGATAGAGAATTTGTCATTATAGAAAATGGCTTCCGGTTTATCTACTTCGGCCGTTTTGCTTACCGGGTTGTTCTTATCATAGAAAAACCCTGTATTCACAGCAGCAAATTCAAGTTTATCAAAAGCTTTTTTCATTTTGAATACAGCCGTTGCCCGGTGCATGCTCTGGTTAAGGAACAACGCGGTGGGGCCGCTGATGGAAAAGCTTTGGTAAATAAATTCTTTGTCCAGCTGATCCTTTCGCACATACATCTGAACGCTGCCTGTTGCGGTATCCTGGTAAAAGGTAAACAGCCCGTCGATTTTCCTGTTACCCTTGGTTTTATCAGCTACAGTCTGCTTTTTAGGAGCTGGGGGTGTGGCCGCTTTTGTGGAATCGGAGGCTTTGGGAGTGGTTCCCGCTGCGGGTGGCTGCTGGGCACTTACTGCACCCATAAGCATGGTCGACGCCATGACGCCGACTATCAATTTTTTCATAAGCATTGTTTTAGTGAAACTTTTTTGGATAATTAAAGTAGCAATAATTCCAGATACTAAGGCTGTAATTCCCCATTTTTTACATAAAGCGTGAATAATGACGATAGAAGGCAAAAACAGATTACTGAAGCTGATGATGGGAAAAGCAAAATCACCGTATGATCGATACGTATAACGAAACAATAACTATGTTGTACTCAATAAAACAATAAGATATAAAAATTTTGACCCTTACACTTCCGCAGCAATAGATTTAGCCGCAATCCAGCCACTTGTCCAGGCATGTTGGAAATTAAAGCCCCCTGTAATGCCATCGACATCCATAATTTCTCCGGCGAAATAGATTCCGGGCTGAATTCTGCTCTGCATGCTATTGGGATCTATCTCAGAAAGCCGTATGCCTCCACAGGTAACGAACTCTTCTTTAAAAGTGGTTTTTCCTTTAACTGCAAACTCCTGTGCAACAAGGTTCCTGATCAGTTTATTCTGATCGCGTGCGGGCAGTTCGGACCACCTTGTATCGCTGTTAATATCACTACAGGCGAGGAGGTATTGCCAAAGTCTTGCGGGCAACCCAAATGGATTTTTGCCCCCGGTTTTCTGCGACGCATATTCATCCCGGAAGGATGACCAGCTGTTACGGAGATCCTGTTCGTTATAATCGGGCAGCCAGTTTACCATGATGGTAAAATGATAGTTGAGTTGCTGTAACTGCCGGGCACCCCATGCTGAGAGGCGAAGTATTACAGGGCCGCTCATTCCCCAATGCGTTATCAGCAATGGGCCCTCTTCCACCAGTTTTGTGCCCGCCACTTTTACCACTGCCCTGTCCACACTTACTCCCATCAGTTCCGTGATCCTGTTGCCGGGCATATTAAAAGTAAAAAGTGAAGGAACCGGTTCCTCTACCGAATGTCCAAGGGCGCGTAACCAATCGAACATTGCGGATTTTGGATAACCACCTGACGCAATGCAGAGATAATCTGCCTGGCGTTTCGCATTTGGCGTTTGCAGTTCAAATTTATTGAGTGCTGCTGTAACAGCAATCACTTCTGTCTGCATAACAATTCTGACTTTATATTTCTCCGCTTCTTTCAGCAGGCAATCGATGATCGTCTGCGAATGGTTGGTGGTGGGGAACATCCTGCCATCTGCTTCGGTTTTCAGTTGCACGCCCCGCTCCGCAAACCATTCAATGGTGTTGGCAGTGTTAAACCAGTGAAAGGTTTTTTTCACAAAATTCTGGCCGCGCGGGTATTTTTTGGTGAGCTCCGGAATGTCAAAACATGCATGGGTAGTATTGCACCGGCCACCGCCGCTCACTTTCACTTTGGCTAAGAGTTTATTTGATTTTTCTATGATGGTAACCACCATATGCGGGTTCATCCTTGCTGCATTCACCGCGCAAAAAAATCCCGCCGCACCACCGCCTATTACGATCAATTCTTTTTGCATATTGTTTTTTTTGGAAAGGTTTTGCGAAGAGCAGGACAAGAGATAATGAGTTTAAGAGCGAGCCCTCATCTTCTTTTTCGCTCTTGTTCTACTCTTTGGGAAACCAGGATAGCCCCAAACCGCTGCTGGTTCCGCATTTCAATAGAAGAAAGACAAAAGGGAAAAAAGAAATTACTTGTATTCTTCTTATTCTTTGTTCTTCTTTTATCGGAATAACTGCAGCACGTTCTACTTCATCCGCATAATTGCCGCCATCGTCTCAACGCCGTTCCATAGATTTTGCATGCGGATATTTTCATTCTCTGCATGCTGGTTATTATCGTGGTTGGCTATTGGAACAGTGATGGTTTTTGCATTCAGGTATTTTTCAAAGAGAAAAAGAGGCAGGCTTCCTCCCATCGTTGGCACCAAAACAACCTGCTCTGCAGTGGTACTTTGCACGGCACTGATTACTTTCCTTACTTCGGGCAGGTTCATGGGAGTACGCTGCGCATTGTATCCGTCACTGAGTTTCACCCTGGCTATTTTTGCATGGCGCATACGCTCGGCATCTGTTGGCTCACCGGTTACCACATGAAAGCCCTGCCCTTTGATATGGTCCACCACCCGTTGCTGCTGGGTCTGGTAATCATTACCTGGTACCAGGCGCAGATCGAGTACGGCAGAAGCCGTTACAGGAATCACATTTGCTGCCTTAGCACCCACTCCGCCGCTCAGCATACCATTGATGTTGAGCGAGGGTAACATGATCGCATCATTCAGGCTCACACCCGGCATTTCTTCCGCAATAAATTTCAGTTCCTTCTTCATTTGGTCCGCAACGGGAGGTATGGCCGCCAGGGCGGTTTTTTCTTCGGGAGTCAACGGGGTAACATCATCATAAAATCCCCTGATGGTTACCTTGCCGTTATCATCTTTCATTGACGACAAAAGTTTAGCCATGAGTAATCCGGGATTAGGGGCCCAGTTACCATAGTGCCCGCTATGCAAAGGCCGGTAGGGTCCGTAGGTGGTGATCTCCACATGCGCATCTCCCCGAACGCCGAATGATATCATTTTTTTGCCCGACTGGTGAACCGGTCCATCACAAATGATCCAGAGATCTGCATTCAACAAGGATGTATACTTCCGGAATATTTCGTTGAGGTGCGGAGAACCGGCCTCTTCTTCTCCTTCAAAGAAGAATTTAATATTGTAATTGAGCGTGTAACCCGATTTCTGGATGGCTTCATAAGCCCAGAGAATGGCCATTACACCTGCTTTATCATCGGAGGCGCTCCTCGCTATTATGCGCCAATCCATTGGCAGCGGCTTTGGGGCATCGGAATATTTCCGGATCACAAGCTGATCTCCCATGGGAAATGAAATCATTGGTGTGAAGGGATGCGTGCCCTTAGTCCATTGTGTACTGTCAACCGGCTGACCATCATAGTGCGCATAAAACACGAGGGTTTGCTTTGCACCGGGTGTAATGATTTCGCCATAAATAGAAGGGGCCGCGCCTTTGGTATCAGGTTGCAACAGTTGTACGTTGCTGATTTTTTTTGCACGCATCTGTTGCATGATGAAATCAGCATTCTCTCTCAGGTGTAATGTATCTGCTGCGGTGTTGGGAATGGAAAGAAGTGACAGGTAATCCTGTATCCATTGCGGCTCCTGCTGGCTTCGAAAAGAACGGATCTGAAGGGTCTGTTCAGATTGCGCAGAAACCCAAATTACGTTTACAAAAAACAGGAGCGTGAAAGATATTTTCTTCATCTTACAGGTTTGGTGTAAGATACTCAAAAGCTCAATAATAGGAACTGTTGAGGTGGCTGTTTGCTTTCTCTGCTGCTTCAATAATGCTGTAGTCAGACAGTACCAGGGCCTTGTTCCGCTTTATACAAACATCGTGTTCAAAATGAACGGAGGGTTTACCATCGCGGGTACGAACGGTCCATCCGTCATCTTCCGTAAACACTTCTCTTGTACCCATATTAATCATAGGTTCGATGGCGAGTACAAGGTTCTCCTTAAGTTTGGGGCCAGTACCACGCTTACCATAATTAGGTACCTGCGGATCTTCGTGCATACTGCGGCCGAGGCCATGGCCCACCAGCTCGCGTACCACACCGTAACCATGTTTTCTTTCTGTATGTTCCTGAACAGCAAAAGAGATATCGCCTACCCGGTTGTTGGTGATGGCTTTTTCTATGCCCTTGTATAAAGACTCTTTGGTAACTCGTACCAGTTGAAGGATTTCTTCGCTTACTTCGCCCAGGATAAAAGTATATGCATGATCCCCATGCCAGCCATTTAATATCACACCCATATCTACCGACACAATATCACCTTCTTTGAGCGGAGTATTGTCGGGGAAACCATGTACCACTACATCATTAACAGAGGCACATACATTATGAGGATAGCCGCGATAATTATAAAAGGAAGGAATGGCTTTATGGTCCTTAACAAAATCAGCGCAGATCTTATCGATTTGTAAAGTGGTCATACCCGGCTTCAATACCTTAGCCACTTCTGTAAGGGTTTTACTTACAAGCGTAGCAGACTCTTTCATAAGAGCAATTTCAGCCTCTGTTTTGTGAATCATCATATTGGGTCGGCGCGTCATGGTGTGTTAAAAAAGAAACCTGCCAGTTAGCTCCAGCAGGTTACAAAGGTATTATTTGATCCCGCGAAGCGGTAGAAAGTCTGGCAATCTGAAAATGAAAATTCAGCGTGAACGGATCATTTCATTTTCAAATTGCCATATTCTCAAATTAAATCGTTGTCGTAGATACGGTCTGTCTCCCCTGCACACGTCCGCTCTTCATTAAGCCATCATACTGACGCATCAACAGGTAAGTTTCTATCTGCTGCAGTGTATCCAGTATCACACCTACCATAATGAGCAGTGAAGTTCCTCCAAAAAAGGTACTGAAACCCTGTGTTACGCCAAGCCGCTGTGCAAAACCGGGCATGATACCTACCAGTGCCAGGAAAATAGCGCCGGGCAAAGTGATCCTGTCCATGATAGAGCCAATATAGTCAGCAGTAGGCTGTCCCGGTTTTACACCCGGTATAAACCCATTGTTACGCTTGAGGTCTTCAGATATCTGCTTGGGATTAAATATCAAGGCTGTATAAAGGAACGTAAAGCCTATTACCATTACAGAATAAATCAGCATATACCAGCCATTGCTATGGTCATTGAATATCTTGACAATACCCTGCGCAGAATCGATATTGGTGAACGATACCAGCGTGGGCAGGAACATGATGGCCTGTGCAAAGATGATAGGCATTACACCGGCACTGTTCACCTTTACAGGAAGGAACTGGCGGGCGCCACCAAACTGGCGGTTACCAACAATCTGCTTGGCATAGTTAACAGGAATCTTGCGAACACCCTGTACCAGTACGATCAGCCCCATGATAATGGTTACGAGTATAGCGATCTCGATCAGGAAGATCAGTAGACCACCACCACCGCGCTGCTCTTTGGCAACAAATTCCTGGATGATGGATGCCGGCAGTCTTGACAGGATACCAACCATGATAATTATCGACGTACCGTTGCCAAGGCCCTTGTCCTGGATCTTCTCACCAAGCCACATAACAAACAGGGTACCTGCCGTTAACGTGATTACGGTAGACAATCCAAAGAAGGCTTTATAACCGGGCATGATCGCCTCTGCATAACCGGGACTGTTCAGGTAAGCCACATAGGCGCCGGCCTGGAAAATAGTTACGATTACAGTGAGGTAGCGCGTCCACTGGTTGATTTTTTTACGGCCGCTTTCACCTTCTTTCTGAACTTTCTGCAATTGGGGTACCAGTATGGTCATCAACTGCATAAAGATGGAAGCGGAGATATAAGGCATGATACCCAGCGCGAGAATGGAGGCCTGTGAAAAACCGCCGCCTGCGAACATATCGAAAATGCCAAGAAGACCATTGCTTTTGGCTGACTGCTGGGCCACTTCGATCTTATTGGGATCGAGACCAGGTAATACGATGTGATTACCCAGGCGGTAAGTGAACACCAGGGCGAGCGTAACAACAATTTTGTTGCGCAGTTCCTCGATGGCCCAAATATTCTTTAAAGTCTGAACTAATTTTTTCACTGAGATGCAATTGAAAGCGTTAACACTTAAAACCAAAAAGACGCACTTCGTGCGTCTGGCAAATTACGTTAAAATTATTTGATAATTTCAACGGTTCCGCCGGCTGCTTCGATAGCAGTTTTTGCTTTTTCGCTGGCAGCATTTACTTTGAAAGGAAGTTTGGCTTTCAGTTCGCCGGTACCCAGCAATTTCACTTTATCAGTGCGGCTGATAAGGCCATTAATGTAAAGGTGTTCCAGTGAGAATTCTGTAAATCCGTATTTCTCAACCAGCTGATCAATCTGCCCCAGGTTGAATACTTTATACTCTACACGGTTGATATTCTTAAAACCACGCTTAGGAATACGGCGCTGGATAGGCATCTGCCCGCCCTCGTGAGCCATTTTACTTTTGTAACCGGCGCGGCTTTGTCCACCTTTGTTACCTTTTGTAGAAGTACCACCTTTACCGGAAGCTTCTCCGCGACCGATACGGATCGCTTTGTGTGTTGAGCCTTCAGCAGGCTTGAGTGTGTGTAGTTTCATTTTGTATTGATTTTGAACTTACGGGGAATCACCCCTCGCGGTGAATAATTAATAATTAGGAATTAAAAATTAATAATTAGAAGAAAAACAAAATGAATAATGAAGGTTCCCTCAATTATTCATTTCATTTATTAATTACTAATCATTAATTATTAATTGCACTTAGGCAAGCTCTTCCACTTTAACCAGATGCGCTACCTTGTTAACCATACCCAGTATCTGGGGAGTAGCTTCTACTTCTTTGGTAGCGTGCATTTTTTTCAGGCCCAGGGCAATCAGTGTTTGTTTCTGGCGCTCTGATCTGTCGATACCGCTTTTTACCTGTGTGATCTTAATTTTTTTCATGATATCTATCATTTGTTCTGACGACTGACGATTGACGACTGACGGCAGGAAATTATCCGTTAAATACTTTGCTCAGTTTCATACCGCGGTGTTTGGCAACCTGCACCGGCTCCCTTAACAGGCCCAGTGCTTTAATGGTAGCTTTCACCACGTTATGGGGATTGGCAGAACCCAGGCTTTTGGCAAGAACGTCGGTTACACCGGCGCTCTCCAGCACCGCCCGCATGCTGCCTCCCGCGATCACACCCGCTCCATGTGCAGCCGGCTTGATCAGCACTTTAGCGGCACCTTCTTTGGCCCACTGGTCGTGCGGGATGGTTCCATGCATAACCGGAACTTTTACCAGGTTCTTCTTGGCATCTTCAATACCTTTTGAGATAGCTTCCTGAACTTCTTTGGCTTTACCAAGGCCCTGGCCAACCACGCCATTCTCATTTCCTACCACTACCAATGCCGAGAAGCTGAAAGTACGTCCACCCTTGGTAGTTTTCACTACACGGTTGATGGCAACCACTTTCTCTTTCAGTTCCAGTTCACCACCGGATTTCACCTTATTTACATTTACTTTAGACATCTATCTAACGATTAAGTTGTTGTTAGCGAATTTAGAATTTCAGACCAGCTTCCCTTGCACCATCAGCTACGGACTTCACACGGCCATGGTAGAGGTTTCCGCCCCTGTCAAATACACAGGCAGTAAGACCCAGTTCAACCGCTTTGCGTGCGATAGCAGCGCCCACCAGTTTCGATTTCTCGGTCTTGGTAACTTTCTGCGCGGCGATATCTTTATCCCTTGAAGAAGCTGATGCCAGCGTTACGGCATTATCATCATCTATCAATTGTGCATAGATCTCAGCATTGCTCCTGAATACAGACAGACGCGGCGTTGCGGCAGTACCAGCGATCTTTTTACGAAGGCGGTACCTGATCTTCTGTCTTTGAATAAGTTTGCTCATCTTCTTTTGTATTTAAGCTCCCGATTCTGCCGGAAGGTTTGTTTTTGTTTATTGTTTTATCGGTTTACCTCTTAACAAGTCAACCTGTCAACTTACTTACCTGCTGCTTTACCTGCTTTTCTTCTCAGTATCTCACCGGAATATTTCACACCTTTTCCTTTGTATGGTTCGGGCTTACGTAAGCTGCGTAGCTTGGCGGCTACCTGGCCAATCAGTTGTTTATCGATACCTTCCAGCAGGATCTTAGGGTTCTGTCCTTTTTCAGTTACAGTTGTCACCTTCAGTTCTTTAGGAATTTCGAACACGATATTGTGTGAATATCCCAAAGCAAGATCAAGCAGGTTACCAGTATTAGCGGCTTTAAAACCCACACCCACCAGGTCCAGGTCCTTCTTATATCCTTCTGTTACACCTTTAACAAGGTTGCTCACCAGGGAGCGGTACAAACCGTGCATAGCGCGGTGACGGATCTGGTCGGTTGGACGTGCCACGATCACTTCACCATCTTTCACTTCTACTTTGATATCCCTGTCGATAGTTTCTTTCAGTTCGCCCTTAGGTCCTTTTACCGTAACAACGTTTTCGCTGTTAACTGTAACAGTAACACCTGCGGGGATCACTACGGGTTGTTTTCCAATACGAGACATAGTCGTTTCTTTTTTTGTTTGATTCAATATCCCTCTCCGTGTTCAGCTCCGACTAAAAAGCTTAATTGTCAGACCAGGGTTTTCAAAAGCCAAAGCTCGTAGCTAACAGCTCAAAGCTCATGGCTGTGTCTTAATAGATATAGCACAATACCTCTCCACCAACATTCTGGGCCTTCGCCTGTTTGTCGGTGAGTACACCTTTCGAAGTACTCAGGATAGCAACACCCAGTCCATTGATCACTCGTTTGATCTCAGCAGGTTTTGCGTACTGGCGCAAGCCCGGACGGCTAACCCTTTCCAGGGAACGGATAGCGGCCTGTTTTGTCTGGGGATCGTATTTCAGCGCGATCTTAATTAAGCCCTGTTTGTTATCTTCCTCAAATTTGTACTTCAGGATATATCCCTGCTCATACAATATCTCTGTCAAACGCTTCTTCAGGTTAGATGCAGGAATTTCAACCAGCCTGTGGCCGGCCAACTGAGCATTACGAATTCTGGTTAAGAAGTCTGCGATCGGATCAGTTACCATGTTTATTAGAATTAATTCTTGTTATAATTTGTTTTATTACCTGTTTCCAGTTACCGGTTAACGGCAACCAGCGAACAAGCAATATGTCTCTACCAGCTTGCTTTCTTCACGCCGGGTATCAGTCCGTTCAGTGCCATATCACGGAACATGATCCTCGACATTCCGAAGTACCTCATGTATCCTCTTGGGCGACCGGTTAACTGACAACGGTTTTTCAAACGTACAGGTGAAGCGTTCTTAGGGAGCTGGTCCAGTCCTGCATAGTCACCTGCTGCTTTTAAAGCTGCACGTTTGTCTGCGAATTGGGCAACAAGTCTTTCACGCTTTTTTTGCCTGGCTTTGATGGATTCTTTTGCCATGTATTAGTTGTTTTCTTTTTTAGCATTTTTGAATGGCATACCGAGTTCTTTCAGGAGCTCGTAAGCTTCTTCATTTGAATCTGCCGTTGTTACGAAAGTGATGTCAAGACCTGTGATCTTGTTCACTTTATCGATATCTATTTCCGGGAAAATGATCTGTTCGGTCACACCCAGTGTATAGTTACCACGGCCATCGAATGATTTGTCGCTGATGCCTTTGAAGTCACGTACACGTGGCAGGGCAACAGATACCAGCCTGTCGAGGAACTCATACATCTTCTCTCCACGCAACGTTACGCGGGCGCCTATCGGCATTCCTTTACGCAGTTTGAAGTTGGAGATATCCTTTTTTGACATGGTAGGAACTGCTTTCTGACCTGTGATGGTGTTCAGCTCATCCACAGCGATATCAACCAGTTTCTTATCTGTAACCGCACCGTTAACTCCGCGGTTGATACAGATTTTTTCCAGTTTAGGAGCCTGCATAACAGTTTTGTATGCAAACTTCTTCATTAAAGCAGGTATCACCTCTTTGGTGTACTTATCTGCTAATCTCGGAGTGTATTTTACAGTACTCATTATTTGATCACCTCCCCTGATTTTTTAGAGATACGAACTAATTTACCGTTCTCACGCGTGCGTTTAGCTTTGGTAGGCGCGCTTTTCTTTGCATCCCACAACATTACGTTGCTGATGTTGATGGGCGCTTCTATTTTTACGATACCACCTTTTGTATTTGACGCAGAAGGTTTGGTATGTTTCGTAACGATGTTAACACCTTCAACCACTACTCGCGGTCTTTCAGCGTCAACGATTACTTCCAACACCTTGCGGGGCTTTTTCAGGTCCTTGTCATCACCGGTGATCACAACAACTGTGTCGCCTTTCTTGATGTTGAATTTGGGTTTAAATCTTGTACTCATCTTTGAGCTTTTAGCATTTAGCGGTTAGCAACCAGCCAACCAGTTTATTATCATTCTCCGTTCTGCTAACAGCTAACAGCTAATAGCCAACGGCTCACTTTTCTTTAAAGAACCTCCGGTGCCAATGAAATGATCTTCATGTAACCTTTATCACGCAGTTCACGTGCCACTGGTCCGAATATACGTGTGCCGCGTGGCTCGTCTGAATTGTTCAACAATACAACTGCATTGTCATCAAAACGGATATAAGAACCGTCTTTGCGACGCAGTTTGTTCTTTGTGCGAACGATCACCGCTTTTGATACAGTACCTTTTTTGATACCGCCGGCAGGTATGGCATCCTTTACGGTAACCACGATCTTATCGCCGATACGTGCATAATCCTGGCCGCTGTTACCCAGTACCCGGATACACAGTACTTCTTTGGCGCCACTGTTATCAGCTACATTTAATCTGCTTTCTTGCTGAATCATTTTTTTAAGCTTTTAGCTTTTAGCGGTTAGCAATTAGCCAACCAAAATCTTTTTTCCTGCCCTCGCTAATAGCTAACAGCTAATAGCTAACGGCTTATTCTTATTTCGCTTTTTCAACAACTTCCACCAGTCTCCAACGCTTGGTTTTGCTAAGCGGGCGTGTTTCCATGATCTTTACCACATCGCCTACACCGCACTCACTCTTTTCATCATGGGCATGGAACTTGGTAGTTTTCTTTACGAACTTACCATAGATAGGGTGTTTTACTTTTCTTTCCACCGCAACAGTGATGGTCTTATCCATCTTATCGCTGGTTACTACCCCAGTCCTTGTTTTGCGCAAATTTCTTTCAACCATTTTGTAAGCTTTTAGCTTTTAGCGGTCAGCGGATAGCCAACCAAAATTATTATGTGCCCCGTATGCTAATAGCTAACAGCTAAAAGCTAACGGCTTATTAAATACCGATTTCTTTTCTTTTCAGTTCTGTTTTCAGACGGGCGATATCCCTGCGCAGACCACGGATGTTCATCGGGTTCTCGAGAGGAGAGATCGCGTGTGCGAATTCAAGTTTCTTTAAACGCAACTCGTCTTCGGAGATCTTCGTCTTCAGATCAGTTACATTCAGATCTTTGATCGACTTGTTGAATTCGTATGATTGTTTGTTTGCCATTGCAAATTCGTTTTATAATTAAGCTTGCAGATCCCTTCTGATGATGAATTTGGTTGCGATCGGCAGTTTTTGTGCCGCCAGTCCCATAGCTTCTTTTGCTACAGCTTCCGTTACACCATCACATTCGAAGATGATACGTCCTGGTTCTACTACAGCCGCCCAGAATTCAGGGTTACCTTTACCCTTACCCATCCTTACTTCCGCAGGTTTACGGGTAATGATTTTATCGGGGAATATCCGGATCCAAACATTTCCTTCACGCTTCATCGCCCTGGTCATTGCCTGGCGCGCTGATTCGATCTGGCGGTTGGTTAACCATATGGGTTCCAATGCTTTCAGGGCATACGACCCAAAAGAGATTGAAGTTCCACGCTTGGCCACTTCGCGAATACGTCCTTTTTGCTGCTTCCTATGTTTACTTCTTTTAGGCTGTAACATCTAAAATCAATTTGAGAATTTGAAAATTTGAAAATTATTACCTGCGGCCTCCGCCTCCGCCGCGGTTATCCCCGCCACGACCACCGCCGCCACGGTTATCACCACCACGTCCACCACCACCGCCTCTGCGGTCATCTCTCCTGTCGCCGCCGCGCTCGTCGCCGCCACGGTCCCTTCTATCGCTCAGATCATTCTTACCACCAACGAAATTGGGGTTCAGTTCACGTTTACCGAGTACTTCACCTTTACAGATCCATACTTTGATACCGATCTTTCCGTAAACGGTTTGCGCGAATACGTTTGCATAATCGATATCCATACGGAATGTATGCAAAGGGGTACGACCCTGTTTGAATTCTTCGCTACGTGCGATCTCTGATCCACCCAAACGACCGCTCAGTTTTACTTTGATACCTTCTGCACCCATACGGAGTGTGGAAGCGATCGCCATTTTGGTAGCACGTTTGAAGTTGATACGGTTCTCGATCTGCCTTGCGATGGTGTCACCAACGATGGTGGCATCCAGTTCAGGACGACGGATCTCGAGGATATTGATCTGCACATCTTCTTTACCTGTCAGTTTCTTCAACTCTTCTTTGATACGGTCAACTTCTCCACCGCCTTTACCGATAATGATACCAGGTTTTGACGTGTGGATGGTAACGATCAATTTTCCGAGTGTACGCTCGATAACGATCTTGGCAATACCACCTTTGTTGATACGTGCCATGAGGTAGGTACGGATCTTATGGTCTTCGATCAGCTTGTTAGCGTAATCTTTCTTATTACCATACCAGTTACTGTCCCATCCGCGGATGATACCTAACCTGTTACCAATTGGATTTGCTTTCTGACCCATATAATGGTTTCTAGTTTTTAGAATCTACGATTATTGTTACATGGTTGCTGCGTTTACGAACCCTGTATCCGCGGCCCTGTGGGGCTGGACGCATCCGTTTTAACACACGGCCACCGTCTACAAACACGGTTTTAACCACCAGGGCACTGTCTGCCGCGCTGGTTCCGTTATTTTTCTGCTCCCAGTTATTGATCGCACTTTTCAGCAGTTTTGCCAGTGGAACGGCATTGTGCTGTGGATGGTGCTCGAGGATAGCCAATGCCTTCTCTACTTCCATACCGCGGATCACATCGGCCAGCAGGCGCATCTTGCGCGGGCCCGTGGGGTAGTTGTTTAATTTTGCTACTGCTTCCATTTTTTACAATTTCGGATTTCGGATTTCGGATTTCGGATCGTTATCAATCAGAAATACGAAACCAGAAATGAATAATTATTTTTTAGTACCTGCGTGTCCTTTAAAGTTCCGGGTGGGTGCAAACTCACCGAGTTTGTGGCCTACCATGAATTCTGTTACGTAAACCGGGATGAACTTATTTCCGTTATGCACCGCGAAAGTATGTCCAACGAAATCCGGAGTAATCGTGCTGCGACGGCTCCAGGTTTTGATAACGCCTTTCTTGGCTTTTCCTTCTGTCATTCCCAATACTTTCCCTTCCAGGTTAGCATCTACGTAAGGACCTTTTTTAATCGAACGAGCCATGTTATTTTTAGTTTACTGGTCTTTGTTTTATTTATGATCAGCCACTGATTACTTAGCTAATTTTTTACCGTCACGACGCTGGATGATCAGTTTATCACTGCCTTTTCCTTTGGTACGTGTTTTTTCACCTTTGGCATACTTACCTGTTCTGCTGCGTGGGTGACCGCCTGAAGCTTTACCTTCACCACCACCC
The DNA here is from genome assembly GCA_031424835.1 of Chitinophagaceae bacterium. Classification (GTDB taxonomy): domain Bacteria; phylum Bacteroidota; class Bacteroidia; order Chitinophagales; family Chitinophagaceae; genus Sediminibacterium. The sequence continues at coordinate 3,512 of JANPIE010000024.1, read as the reverse complement.
ATCGGGTGATCAACGGGGTTCATCGCAACACCACGTACGCGTGGGCGAATACCCTTCCAACGGTTTTTACCGGCTTTACCCGCAGTTTCGAGGTTATGGTCGCTGTTGGATACCACCCCTACGGTAGCATAACAGTTGATCAATACTTTTCTCAGTTCGCCGGAAGGCATTTTCAATACAGCGTATTTTTCTTCCTTGTTGGCGAGCTGTGCAGAAGATCCTGCGCTTCTTACCATTTTACCACCCTGACCTGGTTGCAGTTCAATGTTGTGGATCATGGTACCCAGAGGCATATTCTTCATCAGCAGTGCATTACCAATTTCAGGTGCCGCTTCGTCGGAAGCTGTAACGGTTGCACCTACCTGTAATCCCTGAGGCGCGATGATGTACCTCTTTTCACCATCAGGAAATTGCAACAGAGCGATGAATGCAGTACGGTTGGGATCGTATTCGATAGACAACACTGTACCGGGAACATCCCTTTTACTTCTCTTGAAATCGATGATACGGTAATGGTGTTTGTTACCACCGCCCATATAGCGTGATACGCGGCGACCCTGGAAGTTTCGGCCGGCAGTGCTTTTCTGAGGCTCCAGCAAACTCTTCTCGGGTTCGTTGGTAGTGATCTCTGCATAAGCATTACCAATTCTCCAACGGGTTCCTGCTGTGATTGGTTTGTACTTTTTAAGTGCCATTGTTATGTTTGTTTTCTGCGGATTTTTCAGCTCCGCGTGCTATAAATTAAATGTTGGAATACAGGTCTATCGATTCTCCCTCACCTACTGTTACCAGTGCTTTTTTATAAGCACCCTTCATTCCCTGTATAAAACCTGCTTTGGTATAACGGGCCTTGTTCTTACCGGGTACCACAGCGGTGTTCACATCAACCACGCTAACACCGTAGAAATCTTCGATCGCTTTTTTGATCTCCAGTTTGTTGGCCTTGCGATCTACCTTGAAGGCGTACCTTCTCAGTTTTTCCTGCTGGGCATTTGCCTTTTCAGTTAAGATCGGCTTTATCAATACTTGTGACGGTTTCATTTTTATCGTTTTGAAACGTTTATTTAAATTATGCTACTGCGCCTGCTTCTTCATCAACGAAGATCTTAGCGGTATTCTCTGTGATCACGAGTACATCGGCATTCATGATCTCATAGGTATTAATGTCGGCCAGCAATGAACTGGTTACATTAGGTATGTTCCTTGTGCTCAGGTACAGGTTATCGTTGTACTCTGGTAACACGATCACCACTTTTTTATCAGCAACACTCAAACCGGTCATGATCTCAACAACCTGTTTGGTCTTAGGTGCATCCAGGGTAATATCTTCCACCACGAAAATGGCTCCGTCTTTTGCTTTATGGCTAAGGGCAGAGATCTTTGCGAGGTCCTTCACTTTACGGTTCAGTTTGAAATCGTAAGAGTGTGGCTTTGGTCCGAAGATGGTACCACCACCTTTGTACAAAGGGTTACGGATATTGCCTTTACGTGATCCGCCGGTACCTTTCTGCTTATGCAGTTTGCGGCTCGCACCCTGAACTTCAGCACGCGTTTTTACTTTGTGCGTTCCCTGACGGCCGGCAGCTAAGTATTGTTTTACTGCCAGGTAGATCACATGATCATTAGGCTCGATACCGAATACCTCTTCGGGCAACTCAACCGTTCTGCCTGTTTTCTGTCCTTTTATATTTAATACATCTACTTGCATGTTCTTTCAATTAAGTGTGATTTACTTCTGGATTAAAACGATAGATCCGTTATGACCTGGAACCGATCCGCTGATCAGGATATAATTCTTTTCAGGAAATATCTTAACCACTTTCAGTCCTTTCATTTTGATCCTGTCGCCACCCATACGGCCGGCCATCCTCATTCCTTTGAATACACGGGCAGGATAAGAAGATCCGCCAATGGAACCAGGAGCCCTGGAACGATCGTGCTGACCGTGAGAGCCTTCACCCACACCCGAGAAACCATGGCGTTTTACAACACCCTGGAATCCTTTACCCTTTGATGTACCCACAACTTCAACATCTTCGCCTTCGGCAAAAATGTCTACGGTGATGGTTTCACCCAATGCTTTTTCTATGGAATAGTTACGGAATTCTTTTACGAATTTCTTAGCGGCGGTCTGCGCTTTGGAGAAGTGATTCAATTCAGCTTTTGTGGCGTGCTTGTCTTTCTTTTCACCGAATGCGAGCTGCAAAGCGGTATAGCCATCTGAATCCTGTGTTTTTACCTGGGTTACAGTACATGGACCAGCTTCGATAATGGTACAAGCTGTTTGCTTGCCATCTGCTGCGAAGATGCTGGTCATCCCGATTTTTTTACCAATAATACCTTTCATCTGTTTGCGGTTTATGCCCCGCAAGGTTAAGAGGACATCCCGGTGATGAAACCGGAATTCAATCCTTGTCAACTGCCGACCTTTTCCATTGTTTCCCGAAATCAATTCAGGAGAGGAAGTACCGGAAGCAAACAAACCTCGAAGGGCCTGTTTATATGTTATCAGTCAGAGCTGCTTTTTCCGCTGGGCGGATTGGCAGATGATCAAAAATGTTATTTCAGAACGAACGCCCCTAAGCCTTGTGCCCTGGAACTTGTTACTTGTAACTTGCTATCAAGCCTTGATCTCAACTTCCACACCGGAAGGAAGGTCCAGTTTGCTCAGCGCATCTACGGTTCTAGAAGAAGAAGTGTAGATATCCAGTAAGCGCTTGTGCGTACATAACTGGAACTGTTCACGGCTCTTCTTATTTACGTGGGGTGAACGCAGAACAGTAAAAATTCTTTTGTGGGTGGGCAAAGGAATAGGTCCTGTTACCACCGCACCTGTACTGCGTACCGTTTTTACGATCTTTTCGGCAGATTTATCTACCAGGTTATGATCGTAAGATTGTAATTTGATCCTGATTCGTTGAGACATAGTGAAAACCCAATTTTCTGATTGGGGTTGCAAAGGTAAGCCGCTGCAACTGAATGGACAACTATTTGAAAAGTTTTTTTGTGAATTTCTCCAGCGGACCCGTAAAAATATACCCAACAGTCGGATATACGGGATTTTATGCACATTTTTAGGGGGATAGACGTCCCGCTACCGGACGAATGTAACTTAACGAGCCTAAAACAAACATGCCCCGTATAGTCATGAAACCCACTAACTTGAACCTAAGAATCACAACGCGTTAAGTATGTCAAAAAAGCAACATGTAAAGGCGGCACCAGTAATGGCAACCAAGACAGCTATCAGCCAGCCTGAAAGATGGTACCAGACTAAAAACCTTGTTCCCCTTGCAGTTTGTGTGGCTTACCTGGGTGTGCATTATGTACCGGATTTTAACGCCTATGATGCCATGGGCCCGCAATGGCTGTATATTTTACTGGTGGATTTTGTGGTGACGATTTACATACTTAGTGCGCGCCAACAATACGAGCAGGCGCTGGCGATACTTGCCAAAAATGTATTTTCAAGGTTGTATTTCTGTTTTTTTCTGCTTGCAGGCATCTCAATT
>JANPIE010000023.1:0-18306 GCA_031424835.1 Chitinophagaceae bacterium | reverse complement strand
CCCATATAACGAATGGTGGCTACATACCCATTACAGCAACTGTTCTACGTAATAAACCTGTCAACATCACCCTATCAACCCCGCCGCCTTACTGATCTCCATCATCCTGTCCATCGGCTTCTTGGCAGCCAGGCGCAGGTTCTCTTCCATTAATATCTCGGGTTGTTCGTACTGCATGCAGAGATAGAGTTTTTCCAGGGTATTGCGTTTCATGTGGGGGCAGTCGTTGCAGGCGCAATTGTTATCGGGGGGTGCGGGTATGAATGTTTTCTTTGGGCTGTTTTGCTGCATCTGGTGCAGTATACCGGTTTCGGTGGCCACTATGTACTGTTCGGCGCTGTCGGTACCTGTGTACTTCAGCAGCTGCGTGGTGCTGCCTATATAATCGGCCACATTCAATACAGGATCCTCGCATTCGGGATGCGCGATAACCTTTGCCTGCGGGTGACGGATCTTGAGCCGGGTAATTTTTTCGAGACTGAAAATTTCATGCACCATGCACGCACCGTTCCATAACAACATATTGCGTCCTGTTTTTTTGTTGAGCCAGGCGCCCAGGTTTTTATCCGGTGCAAAGATGATGGGTTGTTCAGGCGGTACGCTTTCAATGATCTTTACCGCGTTGCTGCTGGTGCAGATGATATCACTCAATGCTTTTATTTCAGCAGTGCAGTTAATATAGGAGATCACGATATGATCCGGATATTTATCACGGAAGGCTTTGAACAATGGTGCAGGCGCACTGTCGGCCAGAGAGCATCCCGCTTTCAGATCGGGCAGCAATACTTTTTTGGAAGGGTTGAGGATCTTGGCGGTTTCGGCCATGAAGTGTACGCCGGAGAATACGATGATATCGGCATCGGTCTCTTTTGCTTTTTGTGCAAGTCCCAGGCTATCGCCGATAAAATCTGCCACATCCTGGATATCAGGTTCCTGGTAGTAGTGGGCGAGCAGTACGGCATTTTTTTCTTTCTTTAGACGCTCAATCTCGGCAAAAAGATCCAGATGCGGATCGATCTCTATGTCTAAAAATCCTTTGTCTAAATTTTTATTGTGAATGTTCATAACCCTTGTAATAATATTTAATAATACTTTTTAAAACTAATAAACTACTACTATTACGGCTGTGGATATCGTGATAACTTTCTTATCCCCAAAAAGCAAAGTTAACCAGATGTGGTTTATACACCGTAATTAACAATTGCATGCACATGGGGTTTGCTTGCTGGTGTTATATTTTCCGGGTTTCTTAACAAACGGGGATATCACTATTCACATGGGTGATTTATTAGTATCCACCATTCCCGCACTGTGGATTAACAGGGATAAAATGCAATTGGGTTCCGGCCATACTACTGTTTTGATATGGTGGGAATGAATTTGTTCTACCGGTTTCCACGTTTCAAAAGTTGAAAAGCCGATTTTCCCACAGGTTTTTGGGCTTATACACAGGCCGTTGTGGATTTCCTCTTTCTACCCTTTGCGAACCCTTGCGTCCCCGCGCCTTAGCGGTGAAATAACGACCCGGAATGGGGGACTGTTTCTATCCGTGAGAACATTAACCGCAAAGGCGCTAAGGCGCAAAGGTTCGCGAGGGAAAGGGTGGGGTTTTTGGCCACCGGAAACGGGATTGAGGGAATTTCCTGAGATTCCCGTGAATACTGGGTTTAAATCGGTTATCCACAATTTGTTCTAATCCTTTATTCCCCTATTTTTGCTGCCCCGCAAAGGGGGCAACTAATTCATACTAATTAAACTATTTATGTCTGTAATTCAACGTATTCGTGACAAAGGGGCGTGGATCGTATTTGCGATCATTGCTTTGGCGCTGATCGCATTTATCCTGCAGGACGGGGTGGGCCGCGGTCGAGGGGTATCCGGCGACACATTTATTGGTAAAGTAAACGGCCAGAAGATCGACCGTGCGGGTTTTGAAGAGAAACTGGCACTCCAGGAGCGTATGTATGCCAGCCAGGGCGCCACACGCGAGCAGTTGATCGGTTCTGTCTGGAACCAGGAAGTGGAAATTGCCGTATTGGGCCAGGAATACAAAAAACTGGGTCTGCAGGTTACTCCCAAAGAAATGAGTGATATCCTGTTTGGACCCAATTCGCCGCTTCGGCAGGAATTTACTGACCAGAAGACCGGTGAGTTTAATGTTGCAGCAGCGCGGGAAGCCATCGCTAACCTGAAAAAAAGCAAGAATGCCGAGCAGGTAAAGATGATCAATACGGTGTATATCGATCCCACCGTTCAGCAGGCACTGCGTACAAAATACCAGAACCTCCTGATGCAGGCAGCCTACCTGCCTAAATGGATGCTGGAAAAACAACAGGCAGATAACAATGCCATCGCGGCTTTCTCTTATGTATATGTACCGTATGTGGCAATACCCGATAGTTCAGTTAAAGTTAGCGATGATGAGATCAGTGCCTATGTAAAGAAGCATGCGGCAGAATTCAAGAAAGCAGAAGAAACCAGGAATATCAACTATGTAGCTTTCAGCGCCGCGCCCACGCAGGCCGATTCAGCCGCTGCATTGGCTCAGGTGATGGCGGTAAAAGAAGAGTTTGCCACCACCGCTGACCCCGCCGCTTTCATTTCCAGGGCGGGTAGCGAAATGCCTTATTATGACAGCTATTTCAGCAAGGCCCGTATGCAGCAGGCCAATAAAGACACTCTTGCCCGCATACCAACCGGGCAGGTATACGGACCCTATCTTGACGGATCCAATTATGTGCTGGCCAAAATGATCAGTGTTAAACAATGGCCCGATAGCGCCAGGGTGCGTCATATACTGATTGGTACCGTTAACCCGCAAACCAACCAGCCCATCCGCGAGGACAGCGCCGCTAAAAAATTAGTGGACAGTATTGAAACCGCTATCAAAGGCGGTGCTGATTTTGGTGCCATGGTTACCAAATATTCAGACGACCAGGGCAGTAAAGACAAAGCCGGTGTCTACGAGTATTTTCCACAGGGACAAATGGTGATGCCATTCAATGATTTTGCATTTGACAAACCTGTTGGAAGCAAAGGCGTGGTAAAAACCGATTTTGGTTATCATTATGTGGAAGTACTGGGTCAAAAGAATGTGAACCCGGTTTATAAGATCGCCTATTTCGCCAAAGCCATCAGTCCGAGTACCGAAACCATCAGCGCGGCAAGTACAGCGGCTGCACAGTTTGCGGTATCGGCCAAAAACGCAAAAGAGTTTAATGCGGCTGCTTTAAAAACCAACCAGCCGGTTTTATCGGCCAATGATATTAAGCAGAACGATTTTATGGTTCCGGGCCTGGGCAATAACCGCCAGATGATCCGCTGGATCTATGAGAATGGTGCGGGAGATGTTTCTGAACCATTTGAGCTGGGTGATAAATATGTGGTGGCCATCATAGGCGCGGTGAACAAAGCCGGACTGGCTTCTGCAACAGAAGCAAGACCTACGGTTGAGCCCATCGTCCGCAATGAAAAGAAAGCGAAGATCATCCTGGATACAAAATTCAAAGGCAATACTCTGGAAGCTTATTCAACCAGTTCTGGTGCGCCTGTGCTGCGTGCGGATAGCCTCAGTTTTTCTGCGCCTTTTATTCCCGGTGTAGGCAGCGAGCCCAAAGTGGTGGGTGCGGCGTTTAACAAGAGCCTGCAGGGAAAAGTGAGTGAGCCCTTCGCCGGCGCGACAGGTGTGTTTGCCATCAGGGTGGAGAATACCAGTGCCCGTGCTACCACGGTTGACCTGGCTACCATGAAGCAAAACCTTCTCCAGAACAGCCGTATGGTATCTTACCGCGGACTGGAATCGCTGAGAAAATCTGCAGAGATCAAGGATAACAGGTCGAAATTTTATTGATAATGTTTTATGATATTTTGAAAGCCCGTCGTCGTTTGGATGACGGGCTTTTTTGTTTTTGTTGTCGTCAATCGTGAGACGTGATAAGTGAGTAATTGGTGGGGCTTACTTAGGTTTTACCGGAGTTTCCCGGCGCGAAGCCCTCCCTCACGTCTGACGATTGACGCCTCACGAAAGGTCCTTCACTCACGTCTGACGATTGCCGTCTCACGAAATGCCCCCTCACCCACGTCTGACGATTGACGCCTCACGAAAGGTCCCTTCACTCACGTCTCACGATTGACGTCTCACGAAATGCCCCCTCACGTAACACTGCCCTGCGATTTTGCGTATAGCGAAAACAGGAGAGCCAGGGCGGGTGTATCTTTGCAGGATCAACAAAAAAGCTATGGCAGGGGAATTTGTAAATAAAGTGGCGGAGAGCGGGCTGATCAGTTTTGACCTGGAGGAATACTATCCCAAAGAGCCCATCAAGGTATTTGACCTGAAGGGATACCTGTTCATGGAACTGATCCTGAAGGAGAAAGATTTTCGCGCGGCCTTACAAACCACCGACTGGGAGTCTTTCCGCGACGCCAATGTGGCCATTACCTGTTCGGCCGATGCCATCATTCCCATGTGGGCCTATATGCTGGTGGCCAGTTACCTGCAGCCCATTGCCGCGAATGTTGTGTTTGGGGATGAGAAGAAACTGATCGCTAGCCTGTTGTTGAAAAACCTGGATGCCGTTAAGGGCGAGGAATATACGGACAAGCGCGTGGTGGTTAAGGGATGCGGGGATGTTGAGATACCGGAGACGGCCTATGTTGAGATCACTAATAAGTTACGACCCTTCGTAAAGAGCATTATGTACGGCGAGCCCTGCAGTACGGTGCCAATCTACAAGAAAAAATAATTGCGGAAGGTTTTCGATAGAAGAAAGACATAAGAGAAAAAAGTAAGGATGCTTCTATCGTTTTTTCCTGGTTCTATTTTTATTGAAATAGCCAAGTGGTTTCCCAATGAGCGAAACAAGAGGAAAACTCTTTTGTGCGCTTTCTCTCCTGTCCTGCCCTTCGGGAGACTGCTGTGGCTTACTGTTTCGGTCAGGTAGCATTTTGTGACTTTTTTTCACCGCAGAGGCAGGGAGGGGCAGAGGTTACGCAGAGTCGGAGATGGGATGCGTGACCTTTGAAGGGCGGGACTTGACGGCTTCGAAGTGCGCGTCATAATCTTTTCGCAGGGTGCCGAAGAGCCTGTCCCAGAAAAGAAAATACAATCCGTAGTTCCCTTTAAAATACTGGTGGTGCTGGTTATGGCTGATGGAAGTGTTGATCCATTTGCCGATCCATGTTTTACTAAAGCCTCGCGGGTAGAGTTCATAGCCGAGGTGGCCATATACATTATAGATGATGGACATCAGGAAGAAAATTCCCAGGTGGGTAACATGTATGGGAACGGTAAAATAAAATACAATAAGGATGCCCTGCTCCACTACTGCTTCCAGCGGGTGAAATGCGTAGGCCGCCCAGGGCGAGGGATTGGTGGATTGGTGGTGCACCAGGTGAAACCATTTGAACAATCTCTTGTGATGCATGAGCCGGTGCGTGAAATAAAAATAGGCATCATGTATCAGGAACAACACAGGGAAAAGTAAAAAATAGTAGGCCCACCCATGGTCCGAAATATTTTTATAGCGTGTAGTATAGGGTGCCACGGAGGGGTGGTGCAGCATGACGATTATGTAACCGGCAATAAAAATGGTAAGCACAGAATAGCCTGCTTCGCGGAGGAGGTCCGTTATTTTGGGATTGCTCGGTTGTATTTTCTGGTAGGAGATCCAGCGGTTGAGAATCCAATAGAACAGGACAAAAGCGATTGAGGCGGCCAGGAAATAGCGGCTGCCGGAGCTGTAAATTACCCGGAAGTAGAGGTCCCAGTTCATATTCTTAAAGATAGGTAAAGAAGCATTGATGCCGTGGTACGGAGAGTTGTATGCGGGAAATTTAAGGGGTGTTTAAGTTTTCAGACACCTCTGCGGTGAAAAAACCTACCGGCTAGAATTATATAAGTCTTTGCGAAACCTTGCGTCCTCGCGCCTTCGCGGTGAAATGCATTTGGCACCGCCGGCCCGTTGCATTTTGAGAGTGGTTTTACCGCAAAGCCGCGAGGGCGCAAGGTTTCGCGAGGAGAACTCGTGAACACGAAAGGCGAAAAGGCTAGGCATTCATGTATTGTTCCAGGCCAAATCTGGCGCGCATTTGTATTCTTTTGTGCATGAAGTTGGTCCACCCGAAGAGGAAACCGGGGATGCCTAGTGCCTGGCGCGACCATTTATAAAAGTCAAATGCATCTGTATGTTCCATGATTAATCCATCTTTGAATCGCATGTGTGCGGTCACATGATTGGCCACGGGCCTCCCTGTTTTGGAGAAGAGGTACCTCGCTATCCATTTGCAGGTTGTGTATTCTTCGTCCAGCATTTTAATATCGCCATACGTTAAGGAAAAGTTTTTTGCACGTTTGCAGAGCATTTCCCACATGGCTTTTGTTTGGTCCGCGTCGAGTAGTCCAAACACGGGGTCGCTGAAAACGGCTTCCGGTGCATAGCAGGATTGCATGGTTGCGTAATCCAGTTTTGCGAATGCAGTGTAGAAGCGGTTGATGGTTTCTTCGTTTGACATGATAGCCGTGTGCCCCCAGTGGGAGAATTAAAAAAGTGAATTAATGCGCAACCAGCCAGTTTTCTCCTACACCCAGTTCGGCATCTACCGGTACATCGTTAGGAAGTGGTAGAGCAGATTTCATTCCTTCGAGGATCAATGGCTTTAATACATCGAGTTCGTCGGGGTAGGCATCGAATACCAATTCATCGTGTACCTGCAAAATCATGCGTGAGCGGAGACCGGTTTCTTTAATCTTTTTGTGGATAGAGATCATGGCCAGCTTGATCATATCCGCGGCGGTGCCTTGTATCGGTGAATTAATGGCGTTGCGTTCTGCATAACCGCGAACGGTGAAATTGGCGGAGTTGATGTCTTTAAGCCAGCGCTTTCTTCCCATCAAAGTTTGCACATAGCCATTCTCTTTTGCAAAATTGATGGTGTTGTCCATATAGGAACTGATGCCCGAAAATTCTTTTTTGTAATTATCGATGATTTCTTTTGCCTCGGAGCGTGGAATACCGAGGTTGTCAGCCAAACCAAACGCACCCTGTCCGTAAATGATTCCGAAGTTTACGCTCTTGGCTTTGTAGCGCATTTCTTTGGTTACCTCCGCTTCCGGCACATTGTACACTTTTGCGGCAGTAGCTGTGTGAATGTCTTTTCCCTGCCGGAATGCATCGCACATATTGGGGTCTCCGCTGATAGCGGCCACTATCCGCAGCTCTATCTGCGAGTAATCCGCGCTTACCAGTACCCGGTCTTTGTCGCGGGGAATAAAAGCTTTTCGTATCTCCCTGCCACGATCGGTACGAATGGGGATGTTTTGAAGATTGGGATTGTTGCTGCTCAATCTCCCGGTTACCGCAACGGCCTGCGCATATGAGGTATGCACGCGACCGGTTTTGCTGTTGATGATCTGGGGAAGTGCATCCACATAGGTGCTCTTGAGTTTTGTTAACTCGCGGAAGCCAAGAATATCTGCAACAATGGGATTGTTGTGTGCCAGTTTTTGTAAAACGTCTTCGCCGGTGGCGTACTGCCCGGTTTTTGTTTTTTTCGCTTTGGGATCCAGCTTTAATAATTCGAATAATACTTCGCCCAGTTGTTTGGGAGAGGCAAGGTTGAATCGTACGCCCGCCTGTTTGTAAACGTTTTCTTCAAACTGTTTGGCGTCTATTTCAAGCGCTTTGCTGTAATCATTCAGGAAACCGATATCTATTTTGACGCCTTCAAATTCCATATCGGTGAGTACGCGTGCCAGGGGATTTTCCACTTCATCAAATACGCGTTGCACATCGCGCTCCTTTAAAAGCGGAACAAATACCTGTTTTAACTGCAGTGTGATATCTGCATCCTCGGCGGCGTATTCTTTTACTTTTTCAATTTCCACATCCCGCATGGTTCCCTGGGTCTTTCCTTTTTTACCTATGAGTTCATCAATGTGCACAGGTTCATAGCCAAGGTATTGTGCACTTAGCATATCCATGCTGCGGCGACCTTCGGGTTCAATCAGGTAATGAGCCAGCATGGTGTCGAAAACCTTTCCTTTCAGTTCCAGGCCATACCATTTTAATACGAGCATATCGTATTTCAGGTTTTGTCCAACCCAGTTAATGGATGTATCATCAAATAGTGGTTTGAGCTGGTTCAGTATATTTTTGGTTGCAAGGGGATCGGCTGGCGTGGGAATATAATATCCTTCTCCTTTTTTTACGGCAAAGCTCAGTCCTACCAGTTCTGCTTCATTGGCGTCTATATTGGTGGTTTCGGTGTCGAAACAGATCTCCGGGTATTTTTTCAGCTCGCTGATAAGCTGTTGAATTTCTTCGGCAGATTGTACCAGTATATAGTTATGTGGTGTGTTATGAATATTTTTTTCTGCCAGCAAACCACTGGTTTCTTTGGGTATGGAATCCTCTGCTTCTTTCTTCGTGGTTTTGGTTTCCGGTTTTACATTCACGGTATTACCAAACAGATCGGTTTGTGTGCTTTGCGGGCCGGAGTGGAAGGCATTGAATTCATCACCCAGAATTCTTTTGCCCAGGGTTTTGAATTCCAGTTCGGTAAACACTTCCACCAGCGCGTCTTTGTTCCATTCCTTCAGGCAATAATCTTCTTCATGAAACGTAACAGGAACGTCAGTAATGATGGTAGCCAGTTTTTTACTCATGATGGCCATCTCTTTTCCATTGCGGATTTTTTCGCCAAGTGCGCCTTTGATATTGTCTGCGTTGGCTAAAATATTCTCGAGGGTGTCGTATTCTTTCAAAAGTTTGGCTGCGGTTTTTTCACCAACACCCGGAATGCCGGGGATATTATCAACTGCATCGCCCATGAGTCCCAGCATGTCTACCACCTGTTCCACTCTTTGTATATCCCATTTGGAGCAGATCTTTTCGGGTGTCAGGATTTCTTCGGGATTACCAAAGGATGGGGGTTTATAGATATAGACCTGAGGATGGATCAATAGCTGACCATAGTCTTTATCGGGTGTTACCATATATACTTCATACCCAAGGTCGGCAGCCTGCCAGGCCACGGTACCGATAACATCATCGGCCTCGTAACCATCCAGTTCTACAACAGGGATATTGAATCCGCTGATGATGCGTTTGATATCGGGTATGGAGGCGAGCAGGTCCTCTGGTGCTTCCTGGCGATTGGCTTTATAGTCTGTAAAGTCAGTGTGCCTTTCAGTGGGGGCATAGGTATCGAAACATACTGCGAGGTGCGTTGGCTTTTCTTTGTTGATGAGATCGAACAATGTATTGGTAAAACCGAACTGTGCATTGGTGTTCCTTCCTTTTGAGGTAATGCGTGGACTCCTGATCAGTGCGTAATAGGCGCGGTAGATCAGAGCGAACGCGTCCAGTAGAAAAAGCTTTTTGCTCATGGGGCTAAGGTAGTGAAAAGGAGGGTTTGGAGTTTGGGGTTTGGGGTTTGGGGTTCGAGTTTCGGGTTTCGTGTTGGCGGTTTTGGTTGGAGGTGATTTGTATTTTGGCTCTTGCCTCTTGTCTTTTGCCGCGGCCTTCAGGCCGTGGATGGGGGGCTCCTCTCTAAATCTTTTCGGGCTTTAGCCCGCGGTGCTACACTCCGGGCTAAAGCCCGAAAGAATTCTGAAGGGGGATGATTATGAACCACGGCCTGCAGGCCGCGGTAAGGGAGGATATTATTTATATGCATCGCTCTAAATGCATTAAAAAAGTTTGGGTTTCGGATTGGTTGTTACTGGTTATCGGTTATAGTTTCCGGTTTGTAAGGATGAGTTATATGATTGTTTTTTGCCGCGGCCTTCAGGCCGTGGTTCGGGGGCTCCTCTCTAGATCTCTTTCGGGCTTTAGCCCGCAGTGCAACACTCAGGGCTAAAGCCCGAAGGAATATAAAGTGAACCCTTTGCTATCCACGGCCTGAAGGCCGCGGCAGGGGGACGATCAAGCTGTTTATTTTTAAATCATACGAGCAGTACTACTATGCTCGGGCCCTTATTTTGATGGGGCTGATTTTTTCAGCGAGAGATAATCAAGGAAATAGATGATGCGCAGGGAAAGGCTGTTAAGTTGGGGGGCATCTAAGGTGCGTCCGGCATTTTTAAAATAACTACCCGTCAGATCCCGATCGAAGGTGTTGATGGAATTCTTCCATACCACATTGATGAAACTACCCAAAGCAAACTGCCAGGTATACACCATATCAATATTGAAGTAGTTCACATTATAATCCACATTGCGGTTGATGCCGGCAACAGGCGAGAGCTCGCCATCTGTTTTCAGGTTGAAGAATTTCTGGTTTTGTACCGCGCTCCAGTAATGTCTTGCACGGAATGTAAGGCCCATTTTATTTGTAAAATTGTATTTTACTGAGAAGATGTTCTCTACCGTATATCGCTTGCGGAGTGCAAAAACAATGCTGTCTCCCGAGAGGGTCGCAAAACCCAGGTTATTGCTGTAGATGGAAAAATTGGTATTGGTGCTGATGGATAATTTTTTATTGAATCGGTACTGGTTGCCTGAATACAGCTCAACCCCGTTGGATGAATAGCGGGCAGAATGAAAGAAAGAACCCTCAGCAAATACTGAGAACTTTTTTGCATAGTTTGATTCAAACCATCCACCGATCACAAAATTGCCCGGACGTTTGAAAACCCGCCCCGCCACACGCGGCTCATAGAAATCATTTCCCTGCGGCCGTATATTGGAGAAGATACCAAAGAAGTTAAGGTTTTTCAACTGCCCGTTAAAGTTTACATTAACCCTTGCATTCTGAAAATCCCATGGCTTGTACCGTACTGAGTAATAGCCATTGAAGTTTAGGTTAAGGCGGTTGTACCAGCCTTTGGGTTTGAGCCATTTATAGCCCATCCAGAAATAATGATCCACGAAATTATTATTCGTGAAATAACCCATATCGTTGCTGTTGTATTTTTCGTCGGCCAGTTCCTGTGTAAAATTCAGGTTGAACCTGCCGCCCGTTTTTCCGATACCGATATTATGGGTATAACCCGATTCTGTTTTTCCGCCCGGCCTGTAACCGATCAACTGGCTATAACCCAGTTTTCCAAACAGGTTCCAGTTATTTTTCTTGTCGTACAGGTCCCAAAGCGCAGCGGTTACATTGGCATCGTAATCCGTTCCGTTCCTGGTTACATTGGTATTGATCAGCGAAACACTGGAGTTCCTTTTCAGCGATTGATCAAAAACAATGATGTTGAAATTGGTAAGCGGGTCGGTTTCTATCTGCCGCGACTCTTTGCTTGAGTTCTCAACAGTTGCGTATTGGGGTTTGGTAATGGCATTGAATACGCCTATACCCAGGCCCTTTGCTGTTCTGCCGCTTACTTTGGTAGCATTGATGAGCCTTGTTTCGGATGGGTTTCTCACAACGGATTCCCCGGGTTTCAACTGGCTGTATACATCATCGTGGTGTAATGGCGCACCACCGATACGCCTGCTGTAAAACAGGTTGCCTTTGCTGAACAGCTCGGTTCCTTCTGTAAAAAAGGTTCTGTTTTCGTTGAACTTTACTTCAAAGGGCGTAAGGTTAAGCACCTGGTTATCGCTCTGCACCTGGCCAAAATCTGGTATCAACGTCATGTCCAGTGTAAAGCCCTGGCTGATGCCATACTTAACGTCCATACCACCATTGATGGCCGTGGCCAGGTTCTTTTTGGTGGCGTCTTTATAATTATAGTGATTGGCATAGGTGGATAAATAGGGGGAAAACGACAAACGCACCGGGGGCTTGATGTTTTCGACGCCGGTCCATAAACCAAACTGCGCAAAGAAATTACCACCAATGGTGGGATCGGTGGGGCTCCACATCAACTGCTTACCGCTTTTCTGGTTACGTCGCGTGATGTTTAGTCCCCAGTCCTGTTTATTTGTTGTAGCAAAACGGATGGCTGCATATGGGATTCGCATTTCAAATACCCAGCCGCCAGGAACAATTTTCGACACGGTTTCATACACACTGTTCCAGCTATCGTCCTCTCCATTGGATGAATATTTGGCATCATACTGTTCGCCCAGCGGCGTTACATAATAGCCAAAGCCGTTGATCTTATCGTTGTAGGTGTCGAACAAAATGCCAACAAAATCATTTGAGCCAACCTTATCGCGGCCGATCAGTTCAGAAGAAAGGCTGTCTGGTGATGCAACATGGCAAAACCCGTTGATATAAATAGCCTGGTCATCATACAGGATACGGATCTCCGTGCGGTTACTCTCGCTTTCTTTGTTGCCATACGATGGGCGCCACTCAACAAAGTCTGTTGCCACCGGCGCTTTTTGCCAAACCGTGTCTTTCAGGTCGCCGTCAATAACAGGTTTCTGGATGGTGCGCACAGCGGGAATCTTCTTCACGATCTTCTCTGCCTGTTGCGCAAAAATGCCAACCCAACAAAAAATAGCACAGAGTGTGAAAAGCAATGGTTTCATAATCCTGATTAGCGATGTACTCGAGAGGGATTTTCCGGATCCCTATAATGGCCGTACGGGGAAAACGCAGTAAATCTAAAAAGGTTACAGAAGTTGGCAGACTAAATACCCGCAAGAAACATAAACGGAAATTGTTAGGTAAGAGCGGTAATTATCCACGATGTATTTGTGAAACAAATGTTAAGCAACCAACATAAAGAAGGCCCCCGGTTAGGAGGGCCTTCAAGCGGTTTTTATTCAGGATAGTAAAATTTATTTGATGCCGTATTTAAATTTATAACGCTCATACAATTGGAGCTGTTTATTATCCAGGCTTATCTCGCGACCCTGTATAAAGGCGTGGGTTACGGTACTGCTTTTCATGTCAAGCAGATCGCCTTCGCTGATAATAATGTTGGCGTCTTTGCCGCTTTCAAGGGAGCCGGTTCTGTCATCAATACCCAGGATTTTTGCTGCGTTAAGGGTAATGGCCTGTAGTGCCTGTTCTTTGGTAAGGCCATAAGTGGCTGCTGTTCCCGCATTATAAGAAAGGTTTCGGTAACGGGCAGAGGCATCGGTATCATTCAAAGCAAAGAGTACGCCTGCTTTGTGCAGCATAGACGGCGTTTTATAGGGCTGGTCCACATCATCATCTTCTGATGCGGGTAGTGCATGTTCCTCTGCGAGTATCACGGCGATATTATTGGCTTTCAGTAAATCGGCAATCTGGTAGCTTTCGCTTCCGCCTACGATTACTACATCAAAACCGAACTCCTTTACAAAATCGATCGCTACCAGCATTTGTTTTACCTGGTCGCCATGGATAAACAGTTTTTGTTTTTTGTCGAACAGGCCTTTCACTGCTTCCAGTTTCAGGTTGGTATTGGCATGGGTTGGTTCCTGCAGGTAGGTCTTTGCCTGGCGGAAGAAAGATTTTATTTCTTCTACTTTCTCAAGGGCCTGTTTTGCCGGATCGCCCTGTGCGGGGGCGCCAAAACCCGGGAAGCCGCCTGGAAAGCCACCACCTCTCCGGCCACGATTGAGGAAACTGGGCATGGTCATGTGCATGCCGGCATCCATTTTATAGACTGCATCTTCCCAGTTCCACGCATCAAGCTGTACTACAGAAGACGAACCACTGATGGTACCACCATCCGGTGTTACACTTGCCAGCAGCACACCGTTGGAGCGCAGCACATTGATCACTCTTGAATCTGTATTATAAGCTACAATGGAGCGAACATTTGGATTAAGATCTCCTATCTCAGTCACATCATTGCTGGCCCTTACGCCCGCGCCGATCTCTTTTAAACCCAGATCAGAGGAAGAAAGAATCAACCCTGGGTAAACATGTTTACCTTTTGCGTCTACCACTTTTGCGCCCGTTGCGCTGATATTGCTGCCCACGCTTACGATCTTTCCGTTGTTGATCTCTATAGTGGTGTTTTCCAGTACGGTTCCATTACCTACATGCACGGTACCGTTGGTAATGTATAGCCGGCCGTTATATGGTTTGGTGGGATACACTACTTCCTGTGCCTGTATCAGTCCAACGGCAATGGATAATGCGAGCAGGGTACTATATATTTTTTTCATTGTCGTTCGGTTTATTGGTTGATGAGATCGCCTTCCTGTATGTCGATGGTATAAAGACCGTCGTCCTTGTGTTCATGATCGCCGCAGCTCAAAATAAACTGCCAGCTCGGTTCTGCGGCGCGAACGCCACCCGGACCCGCTGTTCTTTTTTCAGCGATCAGTTTCTGTGTAAGACGGAAACGCTCCGCAGCAATTTTCTTACGCTGCTCGGCATCTTTTTCCCTGTCGAAGTATACGATACCATCCACAATTGTTTTTTCAGATTTGGCATAGATGCTCAGCGGGTTGTCACTCCAGATCACCAGATCGGCATCCTTACCCGCTTTGATACTACCCACCCTGTCTTCTATGTGCAGGGCCCTGGCCGGATTGAGCGTTACCATTTTCCACGCATCTTCTTCCGGAACATTGCCATAGCGAATGGTTTTGCCTGCTTCCTGGTTCAACCGCCGCGCCATTTCTGCATCATCAGAATTGATACAAACATTCAGCCCCATTTTATACATGAGGGCGGCATTGTACGCGATTGCGTCGGTCACTTCCACTTTATAATAATACCAGTCAGAGAAAGTGGAAGCACTGGATCCATGCGCTTTCATTTTGTCCGCCACTTTGTATCCTTCCAGGATATGCGTGAACGTGTTGAATGTGACACCATATTTATCACCCACGCGGAGTGCGGCGGTAATTTCGCTTTGAACATAAGAGTGACAGGTGATGAATCGTTTTTTATTCAGAATCTCCACCAGGGCATCCAGTTCAAGATCGCGTCTTGTTTTAGGGTCAGCTTTCATGGCCGCTTCATAATCTTTTGCGCGTGCGAATGCATCATTCAATACCTCTTCCACACCCATACGGGTATCAGGGAAACGGTTATTGTTGGTGGATGTGGTACGTTTTACGTTCTCACCCAATGCAAATTTGATGAATGGATCCCATGCTTTGAATTTCAGCCCCTCATCGTCCGCACCCCAGCGTAGTTTGATGAGCTGCGTTTGCCCACCGATGGTGTTGGCGGATCCATGCAGGATATGCGATGAAGTAACACCACCACTTAACTGGCGGTAGATATTGATGTCTTCGGGATTCAGGTTATCGGCGATACGCACTTCAGAAGTTACGGACTGGCCGCCTTCATTGATTGACGCCACCGCAATATGCGAGTGTTCATCAATGATACCCGCGGTTACATGTTTGCCTGTTCCATCGATCACTCTTGCGCCGGCATCACTCAGGTTTTTACCAACCCTTGCGATCTTTCCGCTTTTTACCAGTACATCTGTATTTTCAAGTTTGCCATCTTTCTCACTGGTCCACACTGTCGCATTTTTGATCAGCATGTCTTCCTGTTTAGGAGCATCTTCCGATCCATACCCGTCAAAAGGGAAAGTAACTTTCGCCAGTCTTTGCGGGAAACTACGTCTTGTCCTGGTTGAGTCGGCGCTGGCTGTAGCAGCGGAAACATAGTTTGCTGACCAGGTAATTTTATTACCGGCCGTATCTTCTCCGTATCCGTTCCATGTGTTGCCGCTCACAACTCCGGTTAAACGGTATTGCGCACCCGCGGCACCAGCGCCGCGGTTAAATCCACCACCGCCAAATCCACCAGGGGCAGGAGTAGTAGCCGGCGGGTTTGCTGCCGGAGCCGTAGTTACCTGTGGCCTTCTTGCCGGAACCGGCGAAAAACCAAGTGTTACCATTTTACCGTTAAAACTAAAGCGGCTGGTTAAAGTGTCCTTCCCGATTACCGTGGCCGATGAAGGGCTTTTTACATCCAGTGTATAATTCACGATACCGTTAGGGGTATTGATCGCCAGTGAATAGTTTCCTTTGATATCGTTCCAGGATTCTTCTTTGATACCGTATTTATTACCCTGTACCCAGTTCTGCAGTATGGTTGTTCTTTCTGCGAATACGGGGCCGGAGGTAACCAGGAAATTAGCGAGCTTACCTGTTTCGAGGCTGCCCACCTTGTCGTAGATACCCAATAATGTTGCCGGAACTTTTGTCAGCGCATCCAGGGCTTTGGTTTCTGTCAAACCCATCTCAAATGCCTTGCGGAGATTGGCCATGAACTGACCGGGTGTTCTCAGGTCAGCAGTAGTGAGGGCGAAATTGATATTGGCTTTTTCAAAGGCGCCGGGATTTGATGGCGCAAGTTCCCAATGCTTCATATCTGCAAGCGATACGGCCCTTGCATCGTTCGGGTCCTCAACATCCATAGCCGTTGGATAGTTGAGTGAAAGGATATAGCTGGCTTTGGTTGCGGCAATTTCTTTGATGCGCTGGTATTCGTTACCGCCCCCTTTGATAATGTACTGAACACCAAATTCATCGCCTACCCTGTCCGCGCGTACATCGTTCCATTTATCGTCGGCCTCGAATATTTGCGGTAATGACTGGTTGTCGTTGAACGATTGCAATGAAATGTTCAGTCCCTCTTTGGCGGGTTTGTTTTTATACCATTGCGCATCTAAATAGGTCTGGCGCAGCAAAGCGATGGATCCCATTAAAGAAGCGGGGTAACTCTGTGTGGATGTTCCGCGGTTGAAAGAATAATGCGCGGAGGCCTTCTCTTTTATTAATACAAGGTTCTCATTTTCGCTGGACAGCGCCACTACGGTACCTGTGCCGCGGGCGATACCATCTTTTACGTGGGTAAGCACGGTACCGAAACCAATATCACGGAGTGTTTTGGCTTTGGCATCATCCACGGTAAAAACTTTGGTAGCGTCTGTTTCGGGTTTGATGGCCTGGTTCCAGCCAAATGGTCCTTTGGTATTGGAAACGAGCTGAGCGGGTTGGTTAAAATTAAATCCGCCGGCTGCACCGGTTGCTCTCTGTGGGGTAGTGATACCGTAATCGGTATACATATCAACAAAAGAGGGATAGATGTACTTGTCTTTACAATCTATTACCACGGCATCTTTTGGGATGGTAACTCCGGCAGATCCTACCGCTACGATCTTTCCATCACGTATAACCAGCGTGGCATTGGTAAGTGTGGTTTGCGCGTCTTTAACGATGGTGGCATTGGTAAAAGCATAGCAGCCTTCACGTTTATCTGCCACCCCGTTTACCGGAAAAGTTTCCTGGGCCTGCAGCAATAATGCACACAACAAGCCTGAAAACAGGAGCTTTAATTTTCTCATATATGTTATTTGGTTTTGGAAGAGCGATAAAACTAAACGAAATGAGGGAAGACCAGCTATCCTTCCCTCATTTTACCGGTAAAACTGGCGTATTGTCGGTGAGCGTTTTATTTTTTGAAACTGCCACCGTCTACATCTTTGATAAATTGTATTAATCCCGGGAAATAATGCTGTTGGTCATCCCACATGGCACCATGACTTCCATTGGGACAGGTCAGGTTTCTTCCATTCTGTACCTGCGTGGCCATCCATTTCATGTGCTCAGGGTCCATGGTATCATGCGTTGCGCCGATGGTGAGTGTGGGTACTTTTATTTTTGGGAGATCCTTACTGCGGTCCCAGTTGGCAAGCCTGCCCGATATGCCAAATTCCGATGGGCCCTGCATCATGGTATAGATTTCGGAGTTCATGTGTGGAAAGGCTCGGTTCACGGCGTCGGGCCATGGGTTGAGGCGTACCAGGTGCTGGTGGTAGAAATTGGGGATCAGGAGCTCCATATATTTTGGGTTGGAAAAATCACCCCGGGCCTCAATTGCTCTTACGGTATCAAGTACTTTGGGATCCATTTGTTTGGAGAGTACATCTACTGAATATTTACCGTAGGCCGGACAACTGCTCATCATGTTGCTTATGATGAGGCCCTTGATATTGTCCTGGTATTTTAATGCATATTCTGTAGCCAGTATTCCGCCCCAGCTATGACCCAGCAGATAGAAATTGTCCTTGTTCATGCCCAGCGCTTTCCTTACCTGTTCCACTTCTTCTACAAATCGTTCGGTGGTCCAGAGGCTGCTGTCTTTTGGCTGGTCGCTGAAATAGGAACCCAACTGGTCGTATTCGTAGAATTCAAATCCTTCCTGCGGAAAAAAACTTTCGAATGATTCAAAGAATTCATGCGTGCCGCCGGGACCGCCGTGAAGTAGCAATACTTTTATTGTTGGATTATTTCCAAAGCGTTTTGTCCACACATTGAACTTTCCAACGGGTGTTTCGATCGGGATCATTTTCACGCCGCCTGTCTGAACGCCGCTATCGGTTATTGCGTGGTAATCTTTTAATGATGGGCCGTTGGATTGTTTACAGGATAAAGTGACAATAGAGATCAATGTCAGGAGTAGGATGATCCGTCTCATATGCAGTTGTTTTAGTAG
>JANPIE010000022.1:0-50513 GCA_031424835.1 Chitinophagaceae bacterium | reverse complement strand
TACTTTCTGACCTTGTTTGCGCAACCAGTCGAATGCTGCTTCAAAATCACCCTTGGTTTCTGTAAGAGCTTTCCTGCAATCCATCATACCCGCGCCGGTTGCCTGGCGAAGTTTATTGATGTCTGCAGCGGTTATATTAGTTGTTGTTGTAGACATGGGAATTCAATTAGTAATTAAAAATTAATAATTAGTAATTACAATTAGTAATAGGGTAATAAAAGGCATTCCAATTATTAATTACTAATTATTAATTACTAATTCGCTTCTAGCGTGGTCCGCCTCCGCCACCTGCAGGTCTGCGGTTGCTTGGTACACGGCGCTTAGGAGCTCCTCCGGGACCAGCACCCGGACCACCAGGTGTATTGCTGCTACGTGATCTGCCGCCGCGGCCTGCCTCAGCCTGCGCCTCTGCTTCCAGACGACGTGCCTTGGTTTCGTTTTCGTTATTGCTGTCGTCAGATTCTTCTTCTTCTTTAGAAGCCTGGCGCTCGGCCAATCCTTCTGCGATAGCAGCTACGATATAGTTGGTGATGATGGCGATTGATTTAGTAGCGTCATCATTGGCAGGAATTGCGAAATCAACTTTGTTGGGATCAGAGTTGGTATCCACCATACCAAAAGTGGTGATGCCTAAACGCTTGGCTTCTGCCAGGGCGATATGCTCATGACCGATATCAACCAGGAACAAAGCGGCTGGTAAACGACCCAGTTGGGCAATACCACCCAATACTTTCTCCATTTTATCTTTATCACGTGTTAAGGTAAGACGCTCTTTTTTAGTCAGGCTTTCAGCGCTGCCATCACCCAGCATTTTTTCAATGCTCTGCATCTTCTTCACGCTCTTACGAACGGTGTTGAAGTTGGTCAACATTCCACCCAGCCAGCGTTCAGTGGCAAAAGGCATGTTAACGCGACGTGCACATTCGCTTACGATTTCTTTTGCCTGTTTTTTGGTGGCCACGAACATGATCTTCTTACCGCTTTTCGCAATCTGCTTGATAGCCGCTGCAGATTCCTGCAGGTGATCAACGGTCTTGTTCAGGTCAATGATGTGGATACCTTTCTTCTCTGCAAAGATGTAGGGCAACATCTTCGGATTCCACTTCTTCTTCAGGTGACCAAAATGTACGCCGGCCTCCAGGAGTTGTTGTTGTAATGAAGTGTTATTTTCCATTTGTATGATTATTGAAATGATTTGATTTGGTTAAGCGGTTAGCAATTAGCTTTTAGCAATAAGCATAAAAAGCTAATAGCTAACAGCTAACCGCCAATGGCTGATTATCGTTTACTAAACTGGAAGCTCCTACGTGCTTTCTTATGACCGAACTTCTTACGTTCAACGCCACGTGGATCGCGTTTCAACTGGCCGGCTGCTTTCAAGGCAGGACGGAACTCGGGGTTAACCTCGAGCAAAGCGCGGGCAATACCCAGTTTGGCTGCTTCGGCCTGGCCTTTTAAACCACCACCCTGTGCGTTGATCACGATGTCGAACTTACCAATCATATCGGCCGTTTTCAGGGGCGATTCAACCTGGTTCTGTAAATACACCAGTGGAAAATAAGCTTTGTAATCTTTGTCGTTTACAGTGATCTTACCGTCACCCTTGCTGATAAAGACGCGGGTAACTGCTTCTTTACGGCGACCAACTGCATTTTTTTGTTTTTCCATTTTAATTTGAGCTTTTCGCTATTAGCTGTTAGCTGCTAGCATGAAAAATTTATTTCAGGATCCTGTTTTCGCAGGATCAGAATTTTAATTCTTTGGGTTGCTGTGCAGTATGCGGATGTGCAGAACCTGCATAGACAAAAAATTTCTTGATCATCTTACGGCCCAGGCGATTTTTGGGAAGCATGCCTTTTACGGCCCTTTCCATGATCACTTCAGGACGACGCCTTAACAGGTCTTCTGCAGCTTCTTCTTTCTTACCGCCGGGGTAACCGGAGAAATTGATGTATTGTTTCTGCTCGGCTTTTTTTCCGGTGAAAACAACTTTCTCTGCATTGATGATGATCACATAATCGCCACAGTCAACGTGTGGGGTGTAATACGCTTTGTTCTTACCGCGAAGAACAGAAGCGATTTTGGATGCGATACGTCCTACGGTTTGATTAGTACCGTCAACCACATACCAGTTGTGCTGTACGGTAGCCGCGTTCGCATGCTTGGTGGTAAAATGAAGTTTGCTCATATTTTTCTGTTTTAATGAAACCAGCGCTATCCCGCTGATTTTAAATGGACGGCAAAGGTAGGCCCGTATCGCTCATTTTTCCAAAGAATTGGGGAAGTATTTTGGACTGAACCTTTGTAATTCGTTGATTTTCAATTAAAATTTTGCGCAATTTTTTGACTGTTGGTGATGAGTCGGGCTTTTTGACTCCCAATCAGCTTCGTTGCGTCGCACACTTCAGAGGCGGGAACCAGGCCGGGCTGTATTTTTCTGCCGCAGATTAGCACTGATTATCTGTGAAATCTGTGGCAATACCCCCTGCCCTGAATACATTTGTTATTAATGACCTACCGCAAGTTCCAGGCGACCCAATTATTCACCGGCACCGAAATGCTGGGCGATGATCATGTATTAATAACCGATGAGAACGGGGATGTGGAGGATATCACACGGGTACAGGATGCAGGTGACGGTATTCAGCAGTTCGATGGTGTATTGACACCCGGCTTCATCAATTGCCATTGTCACCTCGAGTTAAGTCATATGAAGGGTTTGATACCGGAACAAACCGGTTTGGTAGATTTTGTTTTCAAAGTTGTCACTGAAAGGCATCTCCCTGATGAGGCCATTGCAGAAGCGATTGCCCGTAACGAAGAGGCTATGATCGCAAATGGGATAGTGGCAGTAGGAGATATATGCAACAATCTTTCCACCCTTCCACAAAAATCAAAAAACAACCTCGCCTATTACAATTTTATCGAGGCAACCGGCTGGTTACCCGATGTGGCAGATGCAAGATTTGAGCGATCACTGGGATTTTACAAAGCCTTTGAAACAAATGATCACGGCGGCACGCAGGCAAAACCCCACCATAGTCTTTCACCGCACGCGCCGTATTCAGTTTCAGATAAACTTTGGGCGCTGATACGTCCTTATTTTAAGAACCGAACCGTTACCATCCATAACCAGGAAACAGTATTTGAAGACGAACTATTTACCCATGGCAGTGGTGATTTTGTAAGAATGTACCGGATGATGAACCTTGACACTTCATTCTTCAAACCAACCGGTAAAAGCAGCCTGCAGTCGTACCTGCATAATTTAGATACTGCGGCTCAAATTATTTTAGTGCACAACACTTTTACTTCACCTGATGACATAGCGTTTGTGAAACGTGAATCATCGGTTGTCAACTGGTGTATCTGTATCAATGCCAACCTGTATATCGAAAAAGCAGTTCCGCCTATTGACCTTTTACGAAAGCAGCATTGTGCCATTGTTTTGGGTACCGATAGTCTGGCCAGTAACCATAGTTTAAGTATACTGGACGAAATGAAAACCATCCGCCACCATTTTCCTTCCGTTGCACTTTCCGAATTATTGCAATGGGCCACGATCAATGGAGCGAGGGCCTTGCAAATGGAAGGCCGCCTGGGAAGTTTTGAGAAAGGCAAGCAGCCGGGGGTGGTGGTTTTGGAGTACCTGGAAAATGGGAATGTGGGTGGTATTACGCAAGCCAAAAAAATCCTTTAACTCACCCCGACTTTGCTTCACTCGTCACCCCTCTCTACAGGTAGGGAGGGGGGTGAGTTAAGAAAGGATCTCCTGCAGAATGGGCAGGCTCCGCAACTCCCCAAAATCGGCAATATGCAATGCGAGGTAAGTTTGATACGACTGCATCAACTCCCTTCGCAGCAACCTGCTCATTTGAATGGTTTCAAGGTCATTATAAAATTGAATGGATAGTAGTTGCGAAGTTATTTCCGCGGCATTGTCTGCGATATAATATGCATGAGGCGGTCGTTCACCTGTAAATACACCTTCCTGCAGGTCGAGATAGGGAGTGGAGGTTGTGTTATAGTTTCCCTGCATGCCAAAGCCCAGCTCCCGCCCCAGGTGCAGGGTAAAATACAGGGGCAGGTTGCCTGTTAGTGTATCGCTGCCTTTATCGAGTTGTTTTAACGTGTCTTCAATCAGGTAGAACAGCTCGGGATTGGCTTCGGGTTGTTTGAGACTGTGTTGCAGTAATTCTATCACAAACATCGCCACTGTATTTTTTACCACATCAAACAATACATGTTCATACAGATAACTCCAGCGGTACTCTTTGATAAACTGCAGGTGTTTGAGTTGATTATGGTACACTTCCATTTCCAGCATCGCCGATGGCTGAAAAAAACCGGCTTTGCCTGCCGATGTCCTGCTGCTTTGTCGTACTCCTTTTACGATATAACTCTGTATACCAAACAACTCGGTATATACCGTGGTAATTATACTGGTATCACCATACTTTACCGTACGCAACACGATGCCTTTGGTGGCATGAACCATCCTGGTGAGAATTTGTGTGCTGTAAATTTAGGCGGGAAATCACCCGGTTGATAATAATTATTGAACCGGCTCTTCTGCCGGCTGCGAAAGCGCCACAGGAATTATTTTAATGATGCCAATGGCATGCATGCCCCTCATAACAAAATAGGTAGGATCAAATTCAAACCATTTCTTGGCAAAGTTGGCATCTGTCTTGGCGTAGTGATGATTGTTCTGAAACAATTCACCCAGCAGCAAAAACCCGAAAGGTGAAGAATTTTTGGAACGGTCGCCGTTGTCATAATTGCTGTAACCATATTTATGACCGCACCAGTTAACGATGGCGCCCTGTATGGGTCCCATCATGATATGAATGGGCAATAACAAGAACCACCAGGCACTGGGAGCGAACATTACATAAATAAATACATAGGCCAGCCCGAATAATATACGGGTAACCATATGATCGCCTATCCTGTCAAGTTTATCCCAAACCGGAAGATACTCTTTGGTGAATTCCGGATCGGGTAAATTGGTACCCTTCAGAAAACTGCGGAAAATAAGAATGGTTCCTTTCATCATTCCGAAAACATCGGCAAAAAAATGCGGTGAGTGCGGATCCTTATCCGTGTCACTATACGTATGATGCATGCGGTGCATAACACCATAAGCTCTTGGCACCAGAAAAGACGAACCCTGGGCTATCCAGGTGGTTACATAGAAAAACCGTTCCCAATTCTTACTTACATTATACATTTTATGAGAACAAAACCTGTGCAGAAAGAATGAATGGAAGAACAAAGACAGGAACCAATGTCCCAGGAAAAAACAAATAATAATCAGCATAACAAAACGTTCGGGGGTTGATATCCGGGTAAGATAGGCTATTAAACCAGCCCCACCGCCTTATCATAGAATTATGCAACAATATCTTAGAATTATGCAAGACGCACGTATTTGCCAATAAAAAGGGTCCCCGATGGAAAATCGATCATTATACCGATTGATAATGAAGAAAAAAATTCACAAAGATTTACCTTCTTCAACGAGGGGGCTATGGCAGAACAAAAAATCAGCGCTGATTACCGTTAAACAACTCCCGTAAACTGTTTCAGAAAACGAACATCATTTTGTGAGTAAAGTCGCAGATCATTTACCTGGTATTTAAGCTGGGTAATGCGTTCAATACCCATACCAAAGGCAAACCCTGTGTATTTATTGGAGTCGATGCCGAAGTTCTCCAGCACGTTGGGATGTACCATACCACTTCCCAATATTTCAACCCAGCCGGTATGCTTGCAGATATTACAACCGTCGCCACCGCAGATAAGGCAACTGATATCCATCTCTGCACTGGGTTCTGTGAATGGAAAATAACTGGGGCGGAAACGGACTTTCACGTCTTTTCCAAACATTTCCTGTACAAAAAAATACAGCGTTTGTTTCAGGTCGGCGAAGCTCACATTTTCATCAATGTATAGTCCTTCTACCTGGTGGAAAAAGCAATGTGCCCGCGCGCTGATTGTTTCATTTCGGTACACCCGGCCCGGGCAGATCACGCGGATGGGTGGTTTTTGGGTTTCCATAACCCTTGCCTGTACGCTGCTGGTATGTGTGCGCAATAGCCAGGATGGGTTCTGGTGTATATAGAATGTATCCTGCATATCGCGTGCAGGATGATCCTCCGGAAGGTTCATAGCGCCGAAGTTGTGCCAGTCGTCTTCAATCTCCGGCCCCTCAGCTACTGCAAAACCCAGTCTTTTAAAAATAGCCACCACCTGGTTGCGGACAATCGTAAGCGGATGGCGGGTACCCACAGGAACCGGGTTGCCGGGCAAACTCCAGTCTGAGCGCACAGCATCAGCTGTTGCGGGTTTGTCGTTGCTAGCTTTTAACGATTCGTATTTGCTTTCAACGAATAGCTTAAAATCATTCAGCACCTGCCCGAATTCTTTCCTGCGATCATTGGGTACATTCTTCATTTCACCCATGATGGTTTTTACCAACCCTTTGGTGCCAAGATATTTTATGCGGAATTCTTCCGCCGAGGCGGCAGTACCGGCCTCATATGCCGCAATTTCAGTACGATAATTCTCTATCTGTTGCACTAACTGTTCCATAAGGCGAAGGTAAGGCAGAATTGAAGATGAGGGGTCAAGCTGGTTATTGAGATTAAAAAGGTTAAAAGGGTTAAAGAAGTGGAGATAGGCATAGCATTTTCTACCTTTTTAACCCGGTTTAACCCCTTTTAACCCTTTTAACCTGATCGATAAGTATTGCCTTTCCCCGCGGTATGCTTACATTTGCCTGTGCATAGTATAGAAAACATGGATTACAATACCGAAAGAAATTACCTGGGCATGCGCGAATATGGCCGCCATGTACAGAAGATGGTGGAATATTTGTTAACGATCGAGGATCGTGAAAAGCGCCAGCAGCAGACCCAGTCTGTGATCGAACTGATGGGTTTTCTCAATCCGCACCTGAAGAATGTGGAGGATTTCCGGCATAAGTTATGGGACCATCTTTTTTTCATCAGTGATTTTAAGCTGGATGTAGACAGTCCCTATCCTATCCCACAGAAAGAGACCTATAAAATGAAGCCAGACCCGCTTCCTTATCCCAAGCGCCATCCCAAATATGCCCACCTGGGTAAAAACCTGGAAGTGGTGATCGATAAAGCATTGAAAGAAGAGGATCCCGAAAAGAAAGCCGGATTTGCACATGCGATTGCCTATTACATGAAGCTCGCCTACAGTAACTGGCATAAAGAACTGGTGCATGATGATACCATCCGTACGGAACTGAACAGCATAACCGGCGGACAACTCGAATTCAGTAACACACCTTATATCAAGCACCGCAACCAGAATTTTGAGCGCGATGAATATCCGGCACGTGGCGGCAGATGGCAACAGAATTTTGGCGGCCGTAACAGTGGTGGTGGTGGCGGACGTAACTCAGGCAATAACCGCAGTGGCGGTGGTAACAGCAGAACCGACGGACGCAATTCCGGAAACAACCGCAGCGGCGGCAATGGCAACAGCGGCAACCGCGATAATAACCGCAACAGCGGCAGCGGAAACAACAGAGGTGGACAGTTTAAGAAGCGATACTAGATATAAGATGTAGTGCATTTAATATTTCTTACCCCGCCATTCGGGAACGCTTAAGACCTTGGTCGCTCCCGGCCGCTGGGCCCAGTGCCTGTTATTCCGGCCAAGCCGGAACTGCTTTGGCCTCTGATTATAGCTAACAGGCTTATTCCGTAGACAATATTTTTGAAGCATCGGGCACTCCCGATGCTTTTTTATTGGTATGATTTTTCCATACGGATACCCGTAAACCATTCAGCCAATAACTATATTCGTATACATTTTAATGCACAGCTATGAGTTCATTTGAGGTGGTGGGTGGAAAAAAATTAAAGGGAGAGATCATCCCGCAGGGCGCAAAGAATGAGGCGCTGCAGATATTATCTGCCGTTTTGCTTACGGCAGAGCCCGTAACCATCTCGAACATACCGGATATACTGGATGTGAATTTATTGATCGAATTGCTGGAGGATATTGGCGTAAAAGTAAAACGCGCACCCAACTTTACCTGCACTTTCCAGGCAGATGCCATTGATATTGATTACCTCGGCTCTGAAAAATTCAGAAAAAAAAGTGGCCGTTTACGGGGAAGCGTAATGCTGGCAGGCCCCATGCTTGCCCGGTTCAAACGCGCTTATATACCCAAACCTGGTGGTGACAAAATAGGGCGAAGGAGATTGGATACGCATATCATTGGCTTTGAAAAACTGGGGGCCAAATATGCCTATGATGACCAGGCCGGCTGTTTTAAACTCACTTCCCCGCAACTTATTGGTTCCTACATATTGCTCGACGAACCATCCGTTACCGGTACAGCCAATATTTTAATGGCTGCGGTACTGGCCGAAGGCGCCACCACTATTTACAACGCAGCCTGTGAACCCTATATACAGCAGCTCTGCAGGATGCTTACGCGCATGGGCGCAAAGATCCATGGCATCGGCAGCAATATGCTGGTGATTGAAGGCGTAGATAAACTCGGTGGCACAGAACACCGCATGCTGCCCGACATGATCGAGATAGGAAGTTTCATAGGGTTGGCTGCTATGACACAAAGTGAATTAACCATCAAAGGCGCTGGCGTGCAGCACCTGGGGGTGATACCCGAAAAATTCAGTCAGCTCGGTATAAAATTTAAAATAACCGGCGACGATATTTATATTCCTTCACAGGATGTGTACGAGATACAAACATTTATGGATGGCGGCATATTAACCATGTACGATCATCCCTGGCCCGGGTTTACACCTGACCTGCTCAGCATTGTTTTGGTAGTGGCCACGCAGGCAAGGGGCAGTGTGTTGATACACCAGAAAATGTTTGAGAGCCGTTTGTTCTTTGTTGACAAACTGATAGACATGGGTGCCCAGATCATTCTCTGCGATCCTCACCGGGCCACAGTAATAGGGATAGGAAGAAAATACAATCTGCGAGGCATTACGATGAGCAGTCCGGATATCCGTGCCGGACAGGCCTTGCTGATAGCCGCACTAAGCGCAGAAGGAAAAAGTATCATACAGAATATTGACCAGATCGACCGCGGATACCAGCATATTGATGAACGCTTGCGGGCATTGGGCGCAGATATTAAGCGGATATCCTGATGGGTCTATGGCGTTTAGAAAAGCAGGATGGGTGTTTGTGCCTTCACAAAACACTTTATTGAAATCCGGTATTAAATTTCCCGGTTCTTCGTCCATCCATACTATGCTTGCAACAGCATCAGCATTGTCCGATAATTGTTAATTATTTCCAACTAATCGCGAAAAAAAGAACCCATAACGGTATACTTCCCTTTTCTATCGGTCAGTTACCATCCTTAACAATAACAGGCACGCCTCTTGCAATCTGGAGATTACATTAAAATCCGGATCATGAAAAACCATTCCCTTTTCGGTAACACCCAAAAAACAATTCTTACTACGCTGTTGGTAGCGGGTAGTTTAGCGGGTTTCGCTCAGCGGTCACAAGACAGGCAGAGCTCCTGGAATAACCAGCGTTCCAACTCATCGCGACAAGATAATCCTGGCAGAGCTGGCGAGAACAGGCAGCGTGAACAACCCGCAGCAAGAAGCGCTGACGTGCAACGCTCAGCAGAGGCGAGACCGGGTCAGTGGCAGCAAAGGCAGAACACTCCACGCATACAGGATGCTCCCGGAACCAGCGAAAGACAACGCGACTGGAATACGCCGCGCTCACAGGATATGCAACGCAATTATGAAAACAGGCAGCGTGAACAGCAGCCCTGGCAGCGCGGGCAGGAAGCGCAAAGCGCAAATGAAAACCGCCAAAGAGATCGCCAGAACGAGCAACGCGCTCAACAGGCACAGCGTGCTAATGAGGACAGGCAAAAGGATTGGCAGAAACAACAACAGGCACAGCAGCGTTCAACAGACAGGCAAAGAAACTTTGATAATAACAGGCAGCGGGACTGGAACCAGGGTCGTGAGTCAAATGATATTGCCCGTAACAATAACCCGCGCCAGCAAAACCAGGGCGTGTTCAACAACAGGCAGATGAATGCGAGAGGATGGGTATTTAATAACAGGCAGTTACCTGATCGGCGTTATGTAAATGCACGCAGCCGTATTTATGCGAATAACTATCGGCCCCGTTATACACGGGCACCCATAACTTTTCAAAACAGGCGTTTTTACAGTTTTTACAACTACAATTACCATCCATACAGGCCTTATAATTATGGATCGTTTTTCCGCCCGGTAGGATATTTCAGCGTAAGGCTGGGACCATTGGCCGTAAACATCAGGCTTGGCAACCGGCCATATTATTATGACCAGGGAGTTTACTATGAACCCTATAACAATGGTTACCAGGTAGTGCCCGCGCCTGAGGGTGCCTACATTACCCAGTTACCTTTTGGTTACAGCACCATTGATCTAGAGGGATACACATATTATTATTTCGCGGGTACATTCTATAGTGCAGGTCCGCAAGGCTTCTCTGTAATA
Organism: Chitinophagaceae bacterium; assembly: GCA_031424835.1. Lineage (GTDB taxonomy): Bacteria > Bacteroidota > Bacteroidia > Chitinophagales > Chitinophagaceae > Sediminibacterium. The sequence goes on along the minus strand of JANPIE010000022.1, from coordinate 39,972 downwards.
ACAGCACCTCCCGGTGCGGTTGTATATGACCTGCCTGAAGGAGCTTCAGAAATATATGCGGGGGATATTACTTTCCTCGAGTACAACGGAACGGTTTTCCAGCCGATCACCATCGATGGCAGGTACGCATACGAAGTAGTGGAACTGGACGAAGACGAGCAATAAATTTCAGATATACTGATACAGCCGCTCACATGTTGGGCGGCTTTTTTTATGTGCCGGATGATAGCCTGTCACCCAAAAGTTTTGCCGTGTTTACCAGGTTTTGATTTACCGCTGCCAGCGAAACCGCTAAGGGTTCACCCGGAGGATTGATGCAGAGTAACTGGTCAAAATATTTTTCCAGTTCCCCGGTATGCTCCCGCGCAATGTTACCGGCCATCGCGATCACCGGAATATTCAGCACCCTGGCGCGTACCGCCACGCCGTAAGGCGCTTTGCCTTCCATTGTCTGCAAGTCAATGCTACCTTCTCCGGTAATGACCATTGCCGCTTTAGCAAGTGCGGCACCGAAACCTGTGCGATCGAGGAAATGATCAATGCCATTTACCAACGCTGCATTCAACAAAGCGTGCAGCCCGGCGGCTGTTCCACCTGCCGCTCCTCCATGCAGTATAGCTGACATGTCAACATTCTTCTCCCGCTTTACAACCTCATTGAATTGACTCAAACAAGCTTCCAGTTCTTCCACCTGCTTTGCGGAAGCACCTTTTTGCGGACCAAAAACAGTAGCGGCGCCCTGTTCACCAAGTAAGCTGTTCTTCACATCGCAAAGTATCATGAATGCACACCGGAATGCTCTTTCATCAACCGCACTGGAATCAATTTTATGTAGCTGCAAAAGCTGAACCGGCAAATCGGTTAGTTCCTTACCGGTTTTGTCAAGAAATCGAAAGCCCAGGGCCCGAAGTATACCGCAACCCCCATCCACGGTGGCACTTCCACCCACGCAAAGAACTATCGTATCAACGCCATGATCAAATGCCTGTTTTATTTGTATCCCGGTACCGAATGAAGAAGCATGTAACGGAGACAGCTCGTGCTGCCTTAGCAAGTGTAGTCCCGACGCCGCAGCCATTTCAATTACAGCAGTTTTGCCGTCATCAATTAACCCAAAGGAAGCCTTGATAACTCTTCCAAGCGGATCTATGGTTGGTGCGGATACCCTCTCCCCCCCGCATATATTCGTAAGCAATGTTCCCGTGCCGTCGCCTCCATCACCAATAGGGAAACAATGCATGGTACAGGACAAACTGCTTTGCCTCAATCCTTCTGCAATGGCATTCGCTGCACCTGCGGCATCAATGCTGTGTTTAAATGCATTGGGAGATATTAGGATATGCATGTCTTACAATATCAATGAAAATAAATATACCATCAGCAGGCTCACCAGTCCCATTAAAATAGTAGCTACAGAATATACCTTGAGCATGGGCCGCATCTCTATCTTTTCAAACCGGGCAATCACCCAGAAATAAGCATCATTGGCATGCGATATCATCATCGAACCTGCGCCCATTGCCAGCACGCACAATAATTTACTGTCGGGCGTGGTAAACCCGAGTGCTGGAAGCAAGGGTTGTATAATAGATGAAGCGGTGATAATGGCCACTGTGGAAGACCCCTGCGCTGTTTTTAAAATAAATGTGAGCAGGAAAGGAAAAAGTAATCCCATACCTGCCAGTGGCAAAACCCTGCTGAAATGCTGGCCGATATTTGTTGCTGCCAGTACGGCTCCAAATGCGCCGCCAGCGCCAATGATTACCAGTATACCTCCTGCTTTCTCTGCAGCCTCCTGTAACCACTGCTGGATTTGTTTATTGTTCCATGGCCTTGCTGCAGACAATGCGAGCAGAACACCCACCGACAGCGCAATGACCGGATCTCCCAAAGAAAAAACAAGTGAAGAACCTGCATCTGCTCCTGTTACCAGGAATGAGCGTGCTGCAATCAGCAGTACCGGAATAATTACCGGTAGAAAAGCGCTGATCACGCCGGGCATTGATCTTCCATCATGCTCTTCGGTGTGATGCTCTTTTTCAACAACACGCATCGAAAACTTTTTTCCTGCATAGCGGGCATAAAAATTACCTGCCAGCATAGCTGGGATGGCGACGATAATGCCTATGCCAATCAGTTTGCCATAGTCCACGCCGATGGCTGCGGCCGCTGCAGCCGCTCCCGGATGGGGCGGTATTAAACAATGCACAGCATACAAACCGGTGGCCATAGAAACCGCCATTACAACAATGCTGGTGCCGGTTCTTTTGGCAAGGGAGGCATTGAGGCCGCTTAATACAATAAAACCTGAATCGCAGAACAAGGGTAATCCCACAATAAATCCCGTAACACTCATGGCCATAGCAGGGAACCGCCGCCCGATCTTTTGTAAAATAAATTCCGCCATCACGCGTGTACTACCCGTTTTCTCCAGTATCACCCCAAGAGCGGTGCCCAATACAATGATGAATGCGAGCGAACGCATAATACTCCCAAATCCCTCTTTTACCAGGGTGATGGTTTCCGTAACAGAAAGTTGTACACCCAGGCCCACCACAAAGGATGCAATCAGTAACGCAAAAAAGGGATGTACGCGCAAACGGGTGGTTAACACAACGATGATAACTATCCCCAACAGCAAAAAAAAAGATACTAAGTAAATGGATTGCGTCATGCGGGTTTTGGTTCACTATCACTAACAATTTACTTATTATTTACACCCAAAAAATATTTTTCCGCTGATGCATCCATTAGCTTTTACTTTTGCGCCATGAATACATTTTCAACTTTACAGACACTGATCAGGAAAAGGCGCAGTACCAAGCCCGGAGACATGAATGGCAAACCCATCAACGATGCACTTGTGCAGGAATTGCTGGAACTGGCCGATTGGGCCCCTACCCATGCGCGCACGGAACCCTGGCGATTTGTAGTATATGGCAATGAAAGTAAACAGCAGTTCTGCAATGACCATGCAGAATTATACAGGACCCATACGGATCCCGAAAAATTTACAGCAGCCAAATATGAAAAACTACAACAGCAGGCAGCCACGGTATCACATATCATTCTGGTTTACATGAAAAGAACGGTAACAGCCCCGGTCCCCGCAGTGGAAGAAGCCGCCGCCGTTGCGGCCGCTATTCAAAATGTTTTACTGGGAGCAGGCGCTTTACAAATAGCTGCACTCTGGAGCACCGGTGGAATGACGCACCATCCTGCCATGAAAAATTATCTTGGCCTTGCAGAGGAAGACCTGGTAATGGGACTCCTATTTCTCGGTTATTCTGACCTGCCCTTAGCAGAGGGCAGGCGAAAAATTCCGTTAGAAGAAAAGGTCATATGGAAAGGATGATAAACCTAGTACAAGTACGAAGTACGAACTACGAAGTATGAAGTACGAAACATCTTACGTAGTTCGTACTTCGTATTTCGTAGTTATTACTATTAATTGTTTCTTTGCCTGAAATCTACCGCATGTTCGCATCGCCAGGGAAACTGATCATTCTGACTGCTCCTTCCGGCGCGGGTAAAACTTCTATTACGCGTTACCTGATCGCGAAATATCCCAAACTTTCCTTTTCCATATCTGCCACTACGCGTGCACCAAGGGGTGAGGAACAGAACGGTAAGGAATATTACTTCATGAACGTAGCTGATTTTCGTGAAAAGATCAATGATAACGCATTCATTGAATGGGAGATGGTATACGAGGGAAAGTATTACGGCACGCTGAACAGTGAACTGGAGCGCATTTGGAACGAAGGCAAGACACCGGTGCTGGATATTGATGTTAAAGGCGCCATTCATGTACAACAGCAACTGGGCGATAACTGTCTCTCTATTTTTGTGCAACCCCCTTCCGTAGAAGAATTGAAGCGCCGCCTTGAGAGCCGTGGTACGGAATCCGCGGAAAGTCTGGCCACCCGCATAAACAAAGCCAGCTATGAACTCTCATTCAAACACCATTTTACAAAGATCATTGTAAATGACCACCTGGAAAGGGCCTGCTCCGAAACAGAACAGGTGATCAAAGATTTCTTAGGCTGGTAAATTTGTTTTGCAGACATTTATCGTCTAACAACCCGCTTATGTTATTCCAGAACAGGACCGTTTTGATCACCGGCGCCAGTCGCGGTATCGGTAAAGCCATTGCCCTGCGTCTCGCCAGGGAAGGCGCCAATATTGTAATCGCGGCCAAAAGCGTAGAGGAGGACCCCCGATTGGGTGGCACCATTCATTCAGCCGCCAAAGAAGTAGAAGCTGCAGGCGGTAAAGCAGTGGCGGTGCAGGTAGATATCCGGCACGAGGACCAGGTGCAGGCCGCCATACAACAGGCGGTAGAAAAATTCGGTGGTATTGATGCTGTGATCAATAATGCTTCTGCCATACAACTCACACCAACCGAGCAAACCGAATCCAAACGTTTTGACCTGATGCAGAGCATCAACGTGAGGGGAACTTTTCTGGTGGTTAAACACTGCATACCTTACCTGAAAAAAGGAAACAATCCGCATATTCTTACTTTATCTCCACCCATTAACCTCAACCCTAAATGGATGGGCGGACATATCGCCTACACCATTACCAAATATAGTATGAGTATGCTGGCGCTGGGATGGGCCGCAGAACTGAAAGGAGCAGGTATCGCTTCCAATGCACTCTGGCCGCGTACAACGATCGATACAGCAGCAGTAAGAAACTTATTGGGCGGGGAAGCATTAGCCCGGATGAGCCGCACAACGGATATCATTGCCGATGCGGTTTATTATATCCTGGGTAAGCCCTCAGCCCAATGCACAGGCAATACTTTTATAGACGAACAGGTACTGGCAGCAGAGGGAATTACCGATCTTGATAAATATTCGGTAGTACCCGGTGCACAATTGTACCCCGATCTTTTTGTATAGCGTTAACGACGGAAGGGAGCACTGATCAATGTTTATTTTCTACGACACGCCGGTAAGTGGTCAAATCAATTGCCTTCTCACTTCGGGCAATAACTACTGCGGCCACCGTGTTCCCAATCATGTTTGTCAACGCCCTTCCCTCGCTCATGAACCTGTCCACTCCAATTAACAACGCCAGTCCTTCCAGTGGAATGATATTAAGAATGGTGAGCGTAGATGTGAGTACAATAAACCCACTACCCGTTACCCCCGCAGCGCCTTTGCTGGTTACCAGCAGTATGCCGATGATGGTAAGTTGTTGTGTAAATGTGAGGTCTATATTGAATACCTGCGCCAGAAAGAGGGTGGCCATACTGAGGTATATGGTTGTTCCATCCAGGTTAAAACTGTAGCCAGTGGGAATGATCAATCCCACCACTGTTTTATCGCATCCTGCTTTCTCCAGTTTCTCCATAATATTGGGTAAGACCGCCTCACTGCTGCTTGCCCCCAGTACAATCAATAGTTCTTCTTTTATATAGAGTAGCAATTTCCAAAGACTGAATCCATAATAGCGGGCGATGAGATTCAGCACAATGAATATGAATAAAAGCGAAGTAATATAAAATGACAGCATCAGTTTACCCAGTACCAGTAAACTGGAGAAGCCAAATTTACCGATGGTATAGGCCATGCCGCCAAATGCACCGATCGGACTGAGCTTCATTACCAGGTGTATCACCCCAAAGAAGGCTTTACTCAGGCTTTCGAAAGTTGAAATGATCTTATGTCCCGCAGTACCCATTTTTGAAACCGCGATACTAAAAATCACAGCAAAGAACAAAACCTGCAGCAGGTCTCCTTTTGCAAAAGCGTCAACGATATTGGAGGGAACAATATGCGAAAAGAATTCTCCCCAGTTCATATCCCTGGCTGCCGAAGTGTATTTTTCCAGGTTCTCTTTGGGAAGATTGTTCGTAGGTATACCCGCGCCTGGTTTTAAAACATTGGCAACAACCAACCCAATTACAAGCGCCAGCGTCGTTACAATTTCAAAATAGATCAGTCCCTTGCCGCCAACCCGTCCCACTTTCTTCAGATCCCCCGCACTGCAGATGCCGAGTACTACTGTAAGAAAAATTACGGGTGTGATCACCATCTTGATCATATTGATAAACGTATCACTGATCAGTTTAGCCATTGGTGAGAACCCGGGAAAGAGCCAGCCGGTAAGCACACCGAGTACAATACCGATTAACACCTGTATGTAAAGGATCTTGAGATACTTCATGAATGGGTTTGTGTGCCTAAACTACGGAAATATTAACTACAAGTAGTAAGAGGCAAGAGACAAGGCACAGGGGGCAAGCTATTCTACTAAAGCCGCTTCGCTACCGTTTACAGTGATGCTGGACGTCGGGGGTAACCCCTCTGTGCAAATCTGTGCGCTCCGTGATTCTGTAGTGAAGCCTTCGCTTCGCTCAACTTTAGTCACAAGGAGCATGTTAAAACTCCTTCTCCGGCCTCATCTGTGGAAACAGCAGTACATCCTGTATCGACACCTGGTTGGTCATGAGCATACAAAGCCGGTCGATACCGATACCGAGTCCCGAGGTGGGGGGCATGCCATATTCGAGGGCACGTAAGAAATCATGATCAATGAACATTGCCTCATCATCGCCGCGGGCCATCAGTTGCACCTGCTCTTCAAAACGCTCACGCTGGTCAACAGGGTCATTGAGCTCTGTGTAGGCGTTGGCTATTTCTTTTCCGTTCACCATCAGTTCAAAACGTTCCACAAGTCCGGGTTTGCTACGGTGCTTCTTTGTGAGCGGACTCATCTCTACAGGATAGTCAATAATAAAAGTGGGTTGTATATAGGTATGCTCACTGGAGGCGCTGAACAGTTCATCGATCAGTTTGCCTTTGCCGATATTGCCGGGTACATCTATCTTCAGTTGTTTGCAAACTTCCCGTAATCCTGCTTCATCCATTTCGCTTACGTCAATGCCGGTATTTTCTTTAATACCATCATGTATGCTGATGCGTTTGAACGGCGCTTTAAAGCTGATGGTTTTATCACCCACGGTCACTTCCGTTGTGCCATGCAGGGCCAATGCGATCTTTTCTATCAACTGCTCGGTAATCTCCATCATCCAGAAATAATCCTTGTAAGCGGTATACCATTCCAGTACGGTGAATTCAGGGTTATGCGTGCGGTCCATGCCTTCGTTCCTGAAATTGCGGCTGAACTCGTATACCCAGTCGAACCCACCCACTATGAGCCTCTTTAAGTAGAGCTCATTGGCGATACGCAGGTAGAAAGGTACATCCAGTGCATTGTGATGGGTTGTAAAGGGCCTTGCCGCCGCACCGCCTGGAATTGCCTGCAACACCGGTGTATCCACTTCGAGCGCTCCCTGTGCGTTCAGGAAATCACGGATGGTATTGATGAGTTTTGTTCTTTTCTCAAACGTTTTCTTCACTTCAGGATTGATCACCAGGTCGGCATAGCGCTGCCGGTAGCGAAACTCAGGATCCGTTACCGCATCAAACACGTTGCCCTCCTCATCACGTTTGGTAACCGGTAAGGGTTTCAATGACTTGGTAAGCAGGGTCAATGTTTGTGTATGAATAGAAGTCTCGCCCGTTTTCGTAATAAACGCATAACCCGTGGCGCCAATAATATCTCCCAGGTCAAGTCCATGCTTCACAACATTGTCCCAGAAAGATTTGTCTTCTCCCGGGCATATATCATCCCGCTTTACATATAACTGAATAATACCCTTGCTATCCTGTATCTTAATAAAAAATACTTTGCCCTTATCATTAATGCTCATTATCCTGCCGGCCACGCAAAGCGCGGCAAACTGTTCTTTGTTCTCTTCGGTATAATGATCCTTTATATCAAGAGAATGATGTGTAACGGGATACAATGGCGCGGGATAAGGATCTATGCCCGCTTCCTTCAGTTTACCCAGTTTCTCACGGCGGATCAGTTCCTGCTCAGACAAATGCGATTGACTCATAATTGCGCTTTAAAAGGATGCAAAGATAAGTGCTGGAAAAGAAATGGGTGGAGGGCGTATAATTCAGGTGATAACCTTGTTATATTTTTTAACCAGGGCATCGTAACTAAGGGGTCTCTATTGCCGCCCGGGTAAATCACTGTATACATCCGGGAAATGCCTCTGCATAATTCTTGGCACAACATCTTCCGGCAGCCTGGTCCAACCAAATTGCGCGTATAACCCATGCGCATCTTTTGTACCTAATAACCATCGTCTGAACCCCTGCAAATCAGGGTGTGTATGTATAACGGACAATAACCATTTCGATAACCCTTTGCCACGGTGTTCCGGCAGGATGAATACATCACACAGATAAGCAAACGTTGTCTTATCTGTAACCAGTCTTGCCAGCCCCACCTGTTTTTCGCCATGGTAAACGCCAAAACAGAAAGAGTGTTGCAGAGAGCGGCGAACCGTATCCAATGGAATGTTCTTTGCCCAGTACGAATCACTGGAAAGGTATTGATGGATCGTTTCCACATCCAGTCGCGCCGGATCAGTGCTGATCGTGTACCCATCGCGGGTTAGTTCATCATTGTTTTTCATGAAACAATTTTTGGTAAATGGTATGTTCGGGTAGTTGGATCATATCACCTGGCTGCATGCCTTCCAGCGTCAGTCCTTCCAGGCGGTACCGTATCAAACGGAGGGTAGGAAAACCCACCGCCGCCGTCATCCTTCTCACCTGCCGGTTCTTTCCTTCGGTGAGCACCATGCTGATCCATGGCGCGGGTATTTCTTTCCTGTAACGGATGGGTGGCTCCCGGGGAGGAACGGGCGGATTCATGTCAAATAAAAAAACATGGGAGGGTTTGGTCCGGTAATGCTTACCATCTATCGTAATGGTAACACCTTGTTCCAGTTTTTGTATTGCCTGTTTATCTATTGAGCCATCCACCTGCGCATAGTATTCACGTTCGTGCGCAAACGTTGGATTGAGCAGCCGGTGATTGAGTTGTGTGTCGTTGGTGAGCAACAACAATCCTTCACTGTCGTGGTCAAGTCTGCCCACGGGATACACATCACGCGGAACAGCAAAAAAATCTGCAAGCGTTTTCTTTTCGTCAACCGGCGAGAATTGTGAAAGTACCTGGTAAGGTTTGTAGATGAGGAAGTAAACATTCATACAAAAACAAAAGTCTCGCAGAAGCGAGACTTTGTATATGGATGGGTTAGTAAGTACGGGAAATAAATTTCCCATCACAATATTAAAAAGACTTTTAACCAATGCAAAAAAATTTTTAAACAATTTTATTAACATTCGGGCTGCGGATGTGAATTATGAAGACCAAATGATGTATATAATGCTAACGCATAAATGATGATGCAAACGTTCCATTTCATCTTTTTATTTTTATCAACCGGCTGAAACATTGATGGATAAAGGGTTTCAGCCGATTCTATTTTTATGTTTTCTATTTGATCCCATCATTTTCAATTTGCTTCCAAACCTGCGCAAAGGGTTTAGGCCAGGGCCCGGGAGCCTAAAAAAAATTTCCGGTCGCGGAGTCTTATTACCTTTGATTTTTACCAAAAACAGGTCTTATGAAGTTTCCTGCCCCCGTTTCAGCACAATGGCTAGCCGCTTTGATACACGCAGAGATCGCCGGTAATACAACTGCGCAGCTCACGGGTATCAACGAAATACACAGAGTTGAACGGGGAGATCTTGTATTTGTTGATCACCCAAAATATTATGATAAGTGCCTCAACAGTGATGCGGATGCGATCATCATCAATACAAAAGAAGTAAAGATACCCGAGGGAAAAACCTTATTCATTGTGGCCGATCCCTTTGAAGCCTATCTCATCATCAAAGAGCATTTTTATCCGTTTATACAACAGGAAAAAGCAATCAGTGATACAGCGGTCATAGGAAAAAACACAGTCATCATGCCAAATGTATTTATTGGTCATGGGGTTACTATCGGTGAGCACTGCATGATCCACCCCAATGTTTCCATTCTCGCCAACACCGTAATCGGTAACCACGTAATCATACAATCAGGTACCGTTATCGGGAGCGAAGCATTTTATTACAACAGCAAAAAAAACAGGGATAACTGGTACAAAAGAATGGAGAGCTGCGGCAATGTGGTCATAGAAGACTTTGTGGAAATTGGCGCGGGCTGCACCATAGACCGGGGAGTAACCGCCGAGACCCGGATAGGGCAGGGATCCAAATTCGATAACATGGTACATGTAGGACACGATACCACCATTGGAAAAAACTGTCTATTTGCTGCACAGGTGGGTATAGCCGGAGGCGTTGTGATAGAAGATGGCGTAACAGTATGGGGACAGGTGGGTATAAGCAAAACGCTCACGATCGGCGCAAATGCCGTAATACTTGCACAGAGTGGCATTCCCTCATCTATTGAAGGCGGTAAAACCTATTGGGGTACGCCGGTTGAAGAAGCCGGTGTAAAAAGAAGGGAACTGGTATGGATCAAACGAATTCCTGAGTTGTGGAAGAAAGTGATGGACTAGCGTTATAAACACATAGGTACCATGCCCTGCCCGGCACACACAACCATGTGCGCTGTTCAGCTTGATGTACCTATGTGTTAAATAGACACCGGTTATCATTCTGCCACTTACATTTTAAGCCCGGCAACCTGCCGGGTTGCTTTTTCATCGCCTGGTTTTAGCACCAATAATTTCTGGTATACCGTAAGCGCGGCCCTCCTGTTACCTACGTTTAACAAAGCTTCCGCCAGTACAGCGAGTGCAGACGTATTCTCCGGGTACAGCAGGGTATTCATCCTGAAAACATTAATCGCCTCAACGGTGTCTCCTGCTGAAAGCAGGATATTGCCATAGGCGCTGAATTCACCGGTATGCTTTGTTAAGGGTTTCAATTTTGGCAGCATTTCAAGCAAAACCGTTTCTGCCATTTCTTCGTTGCGCATTTTTACATATGATCTCCAGTAGCTGATCGCTTTGTAGTGTGGCTCATAAGCCTGCAGTGTTAGAATAGCCAGCATATCCTTTTCCAGCGATACAACCGGCGACTCCACTATCCTGCCCAGCTCTGTTTTCTTATCATACACAATAAATGTAGGCACATGATGAATATTCTTTCCCCTTTCTTCGTGTTGCGGACTTTGCTTATAATTTTTTTCGGTATTGTCTACAAATACCAGTGGGATATGATTGGTGTCCAGTCCTGCCAGCGCCAATATTTTGAGCATCCGGGGAACTTCCCTCCTGCTGTCGCCACACCAGGAACCCAGAAAGATTTCTACGATTTTACCCTTCAGCAAAGGCTGTAATTGCCGGGCAGATACCGTATCGACTATATAACTTTGGTAAGACTGATCATACCATGCTTTGTAATTGGGCATCTGCATGGCGTAAGGCGTAGCTTTCCCGGCAAGGATTAACTGGCCGTTTTCATTTTTTATTTCTTTATTCACCTGGTTTGTGCCCATGGGTATGCTTGCGCGATGGCAGGCGGCCGCGAAAATGATCGCGGCAGCGTATAGTAAAGTTTTCATTCTATTTGTTTTTTGAAACCCGGATTTCTGCTTTTGTGTACCCGATAGCTGAGCGTAACGCCTTTTGTTTGCCGGCTACCTGGTATACAGGGCGGGCAATTATGCGTGACAGCAAATCATACAGTGTACAATAGCGCCGGGCCTCGATCATTGAATTGATGATACCAGTACACGCGGGCAGATGCCTTAGAGCTGTTTGCCTTAGGTGTACAGTAAAAGATGAATGCGTGGATCAGCACCGTGGGGGATGAAATACGGACTGTAAGGACTGTTGGGGAATGTATAAGGGCTTAGTACCGCTGAAAATTTCTTTTGCGGGTGCCGCGTTGCTTTGGAGACGAAAGACGTTAAGCGTTGTATATTTCCAGTCCGTTGTGAGTGACAGCTCTTTTTGTTTATCCGGCATATCCGAGCGTATGGGTAGCAGGTCGGCGCTGATGATCCGGTTACAATCGCAGAGGCGGGGATCGTTGTTGGTCAAGAGAATAATCGAACAATCCGCGTAGGCCAGTATTTTAGCCATATGCGGTGCATACAGTGAGAGAGCTAGCAGTATGGTGATGACCGGTTTCAGGTTTTGCAGTTGCACTACAAGTTATGCTTTTTCTGTAACTCCGTGCAGATCCGCGCAAGGGAAACATCCAGTGACTGGTATTGAAAGTTAGGGAAGAATCGCAGCAGCTTCCGGTTATCTATTTGCACCCTGGCAGAAGCGGTTCGCGCCGTTTCCCGCGTAAGCAGCGGGTCCTTTCCATTAAAAAAAGATTTCAAAGCCTCCCATCGCCACACAAGGCCTGATAGAAAGGGCGTGACTTTTTTGTATGGCGGCTTTTTATGAAAGCAGTTGGCCATGCGCGTAAATACATCGCGGTAGGAAGTATTCTCGGCACTTAATATGAATCGTTCGGCACTAACTGATTTTGCACTCATTAACAGTATCATGGCTTTCACCACATCTTCCACGTCTACAAATCCTCCTGTTCCCTCTGTATACCAGGGGAATTCATCAAAAGCAGATTTGAAAAGGCCCGAGGACCCTCCATTCCAGTTGCCTGCGCCGAGTATGATTACCGGATTAACTATCACGGTATCGAGTCCTTCGCCCATACCCCGCCATACTTCCAGCTCAGCAAAATATTTGCTTTTACCATACTCGCTGTTACTGGTTTCCTCAGACCAGTTCATGGTTTCATTGATTGGTTTGTCTTCACGGATACGGCCCATGGCAGCAATAGAACTTACATGCACCAGCCTGGTAATGCCTGCCTCAATGCATGCGTTTACCACATTGGCGGTTCCTTCAATATTCACTTTGTGCATCCATGCCTTCTTCCGTGGATTGAAAGTTACTACAGCCGCGCAGTGGTATACATGCTGCACCCCTTTCATGGCTTCTTCAAGTGATGCGATATCGAGGATATCGCCCTGGATCCATTCAACCTTATCGGCGCCCTCGATTGCGGGAACTTCAGAGCGGTACAACGCCTTTACAGGCTGCCCGTCTTTTACCAGGTTTTTGAGCAGGTGAGAACCCAATAAACCACTGGCGCCTGTAATCAATATCATGTAAGACTGTTTGTACGAAGATACGGTGCAAAAAAAATGAAGGGACCCCTGTCATGTGAAATATGGCACTTAGGTACAAATCACTGTAAATTATACGCATTTCATGCACCTGCCACTGATTACCACGTCTGTTTGCAAGGCATGGAATCCCAGGGGTAATTTCACTTCCGGTACGGTTACATGATCCAGGCAATAGGTGGTACCACAGTCATCACACATAAAGTGCACATGGTCATCATGGTGATGTCCTTCGCTGCATTCATCTTTACACAATGCATAGCGAACGGAATTATCTGCGGTGGGAATGGTATGAATGATTCCTTTCTCTACAAATGTCTGCAGCGTGCGGTAAATGGTCACGCGGTCAAATTCAGTACCGCTTTTGTGTTCAATATCAGCATGTGCAAGGGCGCCTCCGGAACGCATGAACATTTCCAGAATTTTTTTCCGGCTATCCGTTACACTTAGCTGGTTGCGCTTCAGTAATTCAATTACACCGTATAACATAACCACTGGTTTTCTGTTTCGCTTATCTATTAGTTTATTCCGTTTTGTCTTTCAGCAAGGTCGCGATATCTTTTTGCAGCCTCTCGAGTTCATCTTTTTTCAGTCCATCGTAGACCTGGCCACGTACCTGGCCCTTTCTGTCAACCAACGCGAAGAACTGGGTATGGATAAACTGGTCCTCTATCTTCACCAGGTCGTTTTTTGGATCGTCCAGCAGGTAAGCATTTCGGGCTTGCTGGTAAAGACTGTCTTTTCTGCCAGTGAGCAGTATCCAATTGCGTGTATCAATCTGCAGTGAATCCGCATAGAATTTTAACCTGGCAACAGAATCGCGTTCGGGGTCGCAGGTATGCGCCACTACCTGGAAATCGGGTTCTGCTTTGAATTTCTCATATACACCGCGCATGTTCACATGCATTTTGGGACAAATGCCTTTACAGGTCGTAAAGAAATATTCAACCACGCTTACTTTGTTCAGCATCTCATTATCGGTAAACGGAAGGCCGTCCTGGTTTGTAAAATGGAAGGGTTTAACATAACTGATTACCGGCAACTTCACTTTCCAGAAGTCATTGCCGCGGAAAATGAAATAAAAGAACGCAAGTACCAGCGCGATGAAAAAACCAATATAGGCAAGCATCTTCCTGCTCATGTTTCCGTTTTAGAGTGCAAAGTTACGGCGCAGGAAACTAGGAATGACCAGCTTATGAATAATTTTGCAACATAGTTGCATTGTTGTAGTTTTGCAGGCTATGAATGGGAAGATCAACTGGGATGCAATCGGCATCACTACCTCACTGGCCTGCGCCATCCATTGTGCGTTATTGCCTATGTTTCTCTCCAGCCTGCCGTTGTTTGGGGTGAATATTATTGAGAACATAAGTTTCGAGATAGGAATGATAGTGCTTGCATTTGTAATTGGTGCGTATTCATTGTTTCATGGAAAGAAAAAGCATCACCATAGCTGGTTGCCGCTGCTGATCTTCGGGACGGGGATTGCATTACTATTTGCCAAGATGTTGTGGCATGAATGGCGGCTCTATTTTCTGGTGCCAGCGGTTGTTGCCATTGTAAGCGCCCATTATCTCAACTATCGCCTCTGCCGCGGGCATAACCATGCGCATGCGGATGATTGTGATCATTGAATACTACAAATCTGCACCGGTAAGCTCTGCTTGATTTCTTACACACTCACAAGACAGCAAAACTACTGTGAGCCATTTCAATAGAAGAGGAACGAAGGAGAAGAAGAAAAAAAGTGCTTCAGGTTCTTTTTTTCTCTTTTTTTTTCGTTCTTCTTTTATTGGCGACCTCTTATGTTTCCCAAGGAGCAGGTCAGGGGAAAAAGAGGTAAGGAGATTTAACTCTTTGTCCTCCTTCACTCTTGACCTTCTCTTTGGGAAATAAATGTACGCAGTAAGTGCTGGTTGATTTTTTTATACGCTCCCGCAAGTTAGCATAGACCCTGTGAGTTGTTTCAATAGAAGAAGAACAAAGGGGAAGAAGAAAATAAGCGCCTTAGATTCTTTTTGTCTCTTTTTTCTTCGTTCTTCTTTTACTGACGAACCCTGGGGTTTCCAAAGGAGCAGGACAAGAGAAAAAGAGGCAATGAGATTTTACTCCTTGTCCTCCTTCACTCCTGTACTTCTCTTCGGGAAATAAAATGTACGCAATAAGTGCGGGTCGATTTTTTTCAACACCCTCGCAAGTCAGCATAGACCCTGTGATCCATTTCAATAGAAGAAGAACAAAGGGCAGGAAGCAAATAAGCGCTTTAGATTCTTTTTGTCTCTTTTTTCTTCGTTCTTCTTTTATTGCCAAACCCTTGTGTTTCCAAAGGAGCAGGACAAGAGAAAAGGAGGCAATGAGATAACCTCTTTGTCCTCCTTCACTCCTGTACTTCTCTTCGGGAAATAACTGCCCTTTAAATGGGAATAGCTAAATCAACAGGATCGCTTAGCCGATACGATAACTCACCCCCCCATCTTTTTCATCCTTCAGCTGCACACCGAGCGCGGCCAGTTCGTTGCGGATCTTATCGCTTGTCACAAAATCTTTCCGGCTCTTCGCTTCTTTACGGATATCGATGAGGAGTTGCAGTACACCGGCCAGCGTACCGTCATTGTCAGTTCGCTCATTTTTTAGCCCGAAGATATCTTCGGCAAAAGCCTTCATCTGTTGCTTGAGCTTTTCAACCGTAACCGAACTCAAAGCAGTAGGGAGTATGTGTTTATCCTTTAGTGAATTGATTACCGATACCAGTTCAAACATATTGGCAAGCACTTTGGCGGTATTCAGGTCATCATTCATGAATTCATCAAATTCTCCCACAAGCTTCTGCACTTTTTCATCCAGTTCCACATCGGTATAGTCGCCACCGCCAAGATCGGTTTGCTGCATCAGCCATTCATGGGCTTCCAATAATCGCTTTAATGCTTTTTCAGAACCCTGCAAAGCGTCGTTGCTGAAATCCAGGGTGCCTCGGTAATGACTCTGGAGAATGAAAAAACGGATCGTCATAGGCGCATACGCCTGCTCCAGCATCGCATGACTGCCATTGAACATTTCCGTAAGCCTGATAACGTTGTTATAGCTTTTACCCATCTTACGGCCATTGATGGTGATCATATTATTGTGCAGCCAGTAGCGCGCCATCATTTTGTGATTGCATACCGTACTCTGGGCTATTTCGCACTCATGGTGGGGAAACTGCAGGTCCATGCCGCCACCGTGAATATCAAATTCATCCCCCAGGTATTTCTTACTCATGGCGGAACACTCTATATGCCAACCGGGGAAGCCCTCACCCCAGGGGCTCTGCCAGCGCATGATATGTTCCGGCGGCGCATTTTTCCATAAGGCAAAATCACTTTTATTTCGCTTTTCATCCTGGTTATCAAGTTCACGGGTACTTTCCAGCTGGTCCTCCAGTACTCGGCCGCTGAGTACGCCGTAAGGTTGCCCTTTCTTAGAAAAATCAGTATTGTATTTTTCCACGTCAAAATAAACGGAACCGTTTACTTCGTAACCATAACCATCGGCTATGATCTTCCTGATCATTTCAATCTGCTCTATGATATGTCCCGTTGCCGTAGGCTCAATGGCGGGCGTAAGGTTATTCAGGCGGTCCATGGCCCAATGGTACAGGTTGGTGTATTTCTGCACCAATTCCATCGGCTCCAGTTTTTCGAGCATCGCCTTCTTGCTGATTTTGTCTTCCGCTTCCCTGCCCTCTTCTTCAAAATGCCCTGCATCGGTCAGGTTGCGCACATAACGCACTTTGTACCCCAGGTACATAAGGTACCTGTATAATACATCGAATGTAACATAGGGTCGTGCATGACCTAAATGACTTTCACCGCTTACCGTGGGTCCGCATACATACATACCTACATAAGGCGGGTTTATGGGTGTGAAGACCTCTTTTTGCCGGGTTAAGGAATTATATACTTTGAGTGACATGTGTGATCTGGGATTGTATTTACGAAATATTTGAAAAACGTATGCCTGTTCTGTAAGCAGAAGGCTTCAGCAACGGCAACAGCAGCAATATGTGCGGGAGTAACGCATGAGGGACGAAGATATTCATTTTTTGATTAGAATATCAGACACCAGCATGAGGTGGTCACTCAGGTTTTCATCTATCATATCGAACTGTTTTATTTCAAATGTTCTGTCTGCCAGTATATAATCTATCCTTAGTGTAGGCGCAAGTGCAATAAAGGTGCGGCCAATGGCAAAACCTTTCTTCAGGAATGCATCCTGTTTATCGCCCTTTATCCGGAAATAGGCATAGGAACTGGGCACGTCGTTAAAATCGCCGCAGATAATGGTGGGATAGGGACTTTTGGCTGTTTCTTCCTGCACAATATCTGCCTGTATACCCCGGCGGCTGAAAGCGAGCTTCATTTTCCTGAGCAGGCTGCGGGAGGCCGCAAAAGTTTCGTCGTTGCGTTCCTTGATCTTTTCCATGTCATGGTAATCCTCCTGCTTGAATTTAAACGACTGCAGGTGCGTGGTATACACACGTATGGTATCCGAACCTTTCAATATATCGGCATAGATCAGGCTTTCCGCTACGGGATATTTGATCTTACCCGAATCTACCATAGGGTATTTTGAAAAAATGATACAGCCTGAGGAATACCCACCGTCGCGCTGGTAATCGCGCGAATAAAAATAATAGGGATAATTTTTTCTGAACAAAGAAATATTATCCGCGTTATTGGCTGTATTGAACTCCTGCATGCAGATAATGTCGGGCTCCCGCTTCATGACACTGGCTGCGAGTTCGAACGGGATAAGTTTCTTTACTTCTTTATTCCTTGAAAGGCCATTAAAACTCTGTATGTTCCAATCCACAATCCGAAGCGAGTTTTCAGGTTTGCGCTTGCTGAATCCCGCACCGGGATGCCAGGCAAATATTACGCTCAACTGCTGCCATCCGATGCCCAGTGTAAGTAAGGGAAGCAAGGCCCAGATGGGTTTTACCGTGAGCCAGAAAATAAGAAAAAAAATCAGCACCAAAACTAAATACGGAACCACCAGCCCGGCAAACCCAGTGATCCACCAGCCGGTAGGGTTTACATAAGGTGTAAGACAGGCAACCAGGAACACGAGAGCCACAATGCTGTTAATGGTAACCATGATACCTGTTGCTGCGCGGCGTAAAAATCTTGCCATGCCTAAAAATACTAAAAATCAAATTGCTAGCGGGTGAAGCAAGCTGTGTTTGCAAAGAAACCTCTATGTAGCAGACAGGTTGCTTAATCCAAAGTCGCCCTAATTGCGACATGGTGGGACACCGCTGCTGGATGAGGGGGGAAAGTTGCGGGTATGCGGGACACAGGTTTCGCACGAGCATCGTAAGTCGCAGGGTATGCGAGACACAGGTTTCGCCGGAGAATAGTAAGTCGCAGGTGAGCGACACACAGGTTGCACAGGAGGGTAAAAAGCTTCGGGTATGCAAGTCACAGGTTTCGCTGGAGAATCGTAAGTCGCAGGTATGCGAGACACAGGTTGCTTCGCTGCGCTCGCAAAAGGGGGGGTTAGAGTTCTTCGTTACTGGCTCTTTTGAGAAATTCTTTTTCTTCGTCGGTAAGAAGTGGGTAGCCCTGCTGGTTGATCTTGTCCAGTATGGCATCAAGTTTCTGCTGGGTTATATTGGATTTTTTTTCGAAAGGGCGGCGGTCTGACTGATAAAACAGTTTTTGTTTTTGCGATTGACGGTTATGTTTCTTTTCCGGGTTGAAAAGATTGTTGAGCCAATCTACCAGCTTATTCATCCATCCCGACCAATCATTGCCCCTTCGCAATTGTATCACAAAAAGGAAGCCGACCAGTCCTGCACCCAGATGAGCCACGGCCACCGCGGTATTTCCACGCCCCATTGTTGAAAAATCGATGGCTACAAAAACAATGGTGAGCACCCAGAGCGGAATGCCCCCGTTGATCAATGGAAATATCCTGTAATCCGGTGCAAGCGTGGTGGTAGCAATGGCAATGGCCACTACTGCAGCACTTGCACCCAGCAGGGGCTGTACGCCGGTAATATTTTTTTCAAGCCCGGGAACCAGGTTACTCGTAAGCAGAAAACAAACTGCACCAACCAGTCCACCATAAATATAAAGGGGGATCAGTTTATTATTGCCTGCCAGGTCCTGCAGGATATAACCAAAGCACCACAACCATAAACAACTGCTTAATAAATGCCAGAACCCGTAATGAACAAACATATAAACCAGGATGGTCCAGGGCCTGGAGGCGAATACATCCAGCGGAGCAGGCAATACCAGCCAGTTCAATACCTGCCGGTTAAAAAATTCCATCGGTATATCCGATAGTTGGTAGATCATGCTGATGAGGTGCAGCGCAACAAAAAACAATGCATTGGCCGCGAAGAGTAATACCAGGGCGTTATTGTCCTGCCCCAGTGATATTTTATTGCCTTTTTTATACGAGGAGATAGCCATTTGCATTCACTTCAGTTACGTTTAATACAACGTTTTGCGGTTGGTTTTGTTCCAGGTCCATACAATCAGCAGCCCCACAATGGCACCACCCAGATGCGCCCAATGCGCCACATTATCGCCCGCAGAATTTTTTATCCCTTCATACAACTCAAACGCCCCATATAACAACACCACCCATTTTGCCTTAACGGGTATCAGCATATAGATGTAGATATAGGTATTTGGGAAAAGGTATCCGAAGGCCGCCAGGATACCAAATACAGCGCCGCTGGCGCCCAGCGTTGCGGAGTTTATCACATTCTGGTAATAAGCGGTCACACTTTCAAATACGCGTGCGTTGAGTTCGGCATTACCCGGCGTTAACCGAAGCATCTCTACCAGCTCGCGGGATTTCACAAAACCAACACCATCATGCTTCAGAATAAAGTTTACCAATGCCTCTGACTGGGGTGTTACCATGCTTCTTTCCAGGACTACGGAATTGTAATCACGCATCAGCGGTATCATCTCATAACTGAGAAAAAGCATGTGCATTAATGCCGCACCGAGACCGCAGATCAGATAGAACACCAGGAAGCGCTTGGAGCCCCATACGTTTTCCAGCACAGAACCGAACATCCATAATGCCAGCATATTAAAAAAGATATGCGAGAAACTTCCATGCAGGAACAAATGCGTGACCAGTTGCCATGGCTGAAACAAACTGCTCTGCCAGGCATGTAGCGCAAACATGTCTTCAATGGAGAATGGCGCCATAGGCCCGCCAAAGGTTTTCTGTGCCAGAAAGCATAGCACATTGATGATCAAAAGATTTTTGACCACGGTAGGCAATATCTCAAATCTGCTGGGTCTAAATTCCATGACCCTCCCTGCCCCCTGGATGGGGAGTTAAACTAAGTTGACAAATGAGTTCTTTTACAAACAAAGCCATGCGTTTCATTTTTCTATTCGTTACCCGAATTACAAGCGTTTTCTCTGCGGTGAATTACCGGATCTTCAACTGTGCCACATTCTCGATATGCAAGGTATGCGGGAACATGTCAACAGGCTGGATCTTTTCGACACTGTATTTCTCCGACAGCAGCGCAAGATCTCGTGCCTGTGTAGCCGGATTGCAACTTACATAAACCAGGGTAGGCGCCGCAATATCCAGTAATTTTTTAACCAATTTTTCGTGCATCCCTGCCCTTGGCGGATCGGTGATTACCACATCGGGGCGGCCCTGCTGCACAAAAAATTCATCATTGCAAATATCTATCACATCGCCCGTAAAAAAGGAAGCATGTGCAATATTATTTAGTGAAGCATTCCTTCGCGCATCGATGATGGCATCATCCACAGCCTCTACCCCAATAATTTTCTTTGCCTGGCCACTTACAAAAATACCAATGCTTCCGGTGCCACAGTATAGGTCATAAACGGTTTCAGCACCCGTAAGCGCGGCATAATCGCGTGTTACGCGGTAAAGTTTTTCCGCCTGGCGCGTATTGGTCTGGAAAAAAGATTTCGGACTGATTACAAAACGGAAGTCTTCCAGTTTCTCCTCTATATACCCTTTGCCATGATATACCTGTGGCTCCAGGTACTGCAGGCTGTCATTCTTTTTGGTATTGATCGTATACAAAAGCGTGGTGATCTGCGGAAACTGCCGTAGCAAGCCGTCGAGCAATTCTTTCCTATGCATCTCATCTTCATAACCCAGTACCAGGTTGATCATGAGTTCCCCCAGGGTACTGTTACGAACAAACATATTGCGAAGCCAGCCTGTATGCAGTTTGATATTGTAAAAAGGAAGGTTATGGTCTATCCCATACTGCGCAACCGCTTTGCGGATTAGGTTGGTGGGTTCTTCCTGCAGGTGACAGGTATCGATCTCCACCACCTTGTCAAAGAAACCACGCACATGAAAACCTGCGGCCCCGGGCTGGTCATGCAATGTTCCTTCTGCTTTCATGCGCCTGAACTCCGCATCAGGAATGTATTTACCTGTGGCAAAAGTATATTCCATTTTGTTGCGGTATAGCCGGGTTTGATCCGCACCAATGATGGGCGCTATTTCGGGTAAAGGTATTTTGGCTATCCGCGACAGGTTATCGACCACCTGCTTATGTTTGTAATAAAGTTGTTTCTCATAAGGCAGCATTTGCCACTGGCAGCCACCACACACCCCAAAATGCTGGCAGAAAGGCGTTACCCTGTCTGGTGAAAGCTCCCGAATTTGTACAGCATGCCCCTCTGCCCAGTCGGCTTTGTTCTTTGAGAGACGAACATCTACCAGGTCACCGGGCACAGCACCCTCAATAAACACCACTTTGCCATCCAGCCTGGCCAGCGATTTGCCTTCTGCCGCATAATCAAGTACCCTCAGGTTTTCCAGGATGGTTATTTTCTTTTGTTTTCGCACGGGTGCAAATGTAACCATGAATCCTTATGTGTCTGAAGGGATTCTGCCTTCATTTTTTGGGAGATGATTAACGGCTGCCAACCTGTATTTGACTATTTTTACGACCAATTTTCATTCTATGAGGCGTTTATTACTTACCGCATTGATCTTATCGGCCGGTTACGGGGCGTATGCACAGACAAAAACGACCGCCAAACCCGCGGAATCCCGTGGACGTAATATCAAAATCACCCTTACGCCATTAAAGAACACCAAAGTGTACCTGGGAAGTTATTACGGCCAAAGCAAGGTGCTGGCGGATTCTGCCTACCTGAACGAAAAAAGCCAGGGTGTTTTTAAGGGTCCCACCAAACTAACCGGCGGAATCTATTTCGTTGTAACGCCACAGCTCACCATCCAGTTTGACCTGTTGATGGATAAAGAACAGCAATTCAGTATTGTTGGCGATACCTCTTTAAAAGACAAAGCAGTCATTACGGGATCGCCTGAGAATGACCTGTATAAGGCCTATGCGGGTTTTACTGCAGTAAAAGGGCAGCAGCTGGCGCAACTGGAAGCCGAGTTCCGTGCGCCTAAATCAAAGGAAGACTCCATCCGAATCCGGAGTGAAATTGTTAAAGCCAATAAAGAATTACAGGACTATCGGGACAATATCAGCAAAAAGCACCCGGGCACATTATTAAGCGCTTTGTTGAATGCGATGAAATGGCCGGTAACGCCTCCAGTGCCCATAGTAAATGGAAAAGCGGATTCTCTCTACCCGTTTCGCTATGTAAAGGACCATTATTGGGATGATGTTTCTTTTAACGACGACCGCCTGTTACGCACACCCTTTTTTGAGAAAAAACTGGATGATTATTTCAAGACAATGGTCTCACCCGAACCCGATTCGGTGATCAATGAAGTGAAATATGTGTTGCTGTCTGCAAGAACAGGTAAAGAAATGTATCCTTACCTGCTTACCAAGTTTACCAATAAGTATATGAACCCCGAGTTCATGGGGCAGGATAAAGTATTTGTATACCTGTTTGAGAATTTTTATGCCAAAGGCGATACGATGCTGCTCAACCCGGCATCACGCAAAACCATTACGGAACGCGCATACAGTTTGATGGCAAACCAGCTTGGACAACCCGCACCTGCGCTTGACCTTACCGATACCAGCGGCAAAAAAGTGCCTCTTTATAATGTAGCCGCACCTTTTACCATTGTGGCATTCTGGGATCCCAATTGTGGTCATTGTAAAGAAGAAATTCCCCGGCTCGATTCGATGTTTAAGGCCAAGTGGAAAAATTATGGCGTTTCTGTCTACTCTGTAAATATCTATGAGAACGAAGTGCCGGCCTGGAAAAAATTTATCGCAGAAAAAAAATTATCACCGGAATGGACGCATGCCTATGAGACAAAAGAGGCACAGGCAGCAGTTGCCCGTGCGGGTAAACCCAGCTACAGGCAGCTCTATGATATTTTTAAAACACCCACCATTTACCTGCTCGATAAAGACAAGCGCATTATCGCAAAGCAATTAAGCCTGGAACAATTTGATGATCTTATTGAAACGAAACGAAAAACGAAGAGCTAGCATATCTCTGTGATCTCTGTGAATCTCCGTGCGCTCTGTGTTAAAGAACCGTGTCTCAGGATGATCACTTCATCATTCGACATTCTTTGTTCGATATTCGATATTACCTAAGCGCCTTCACTACATTCCAGATCACTTTGGGTTTACCAAGCGTATAGTAGTGGAGCACAGGCACACCAAACTCCTTCAGTTCTCTGCTTTGCTGAATCAGCCACTCTGCTCCCACCTGCTCACATTCTGCATCGGTTTTGCATTTAAGCATGGCATTCGATAATTCAGTGGGAATATCTACATGAAAGATTCGGGGAAGAACGGATAATTGTTTTTTATTGGTAATCGGTTTTAATCCCGGAATAATAGGCACATTGATACCGATGGCTTTGCATTCCTTTACAAACTCAAAGAATTTTTTATTATCGAAGAACATCTGGGTCATGATATATTCTGCGCCCGCATCAACTTTGTCCTTCAGGCGCTGTAAATCGATCTCGAGGTTGGGAGCCTCAAAATGTTTTTCGGGGTAACCCGCCACGCCGGTACAGAACCGTGTTTTGCCGCCATTCTTAATATCCTCATCCAGGTAAATACCGTTATTCATATTATTTACCTGCTGCAACAGGTCTATCGCGAAGAAATTTCCACCGGCTTCAGGTTCAAAAGCAGCTTCATTCTTTGCAGCATCCCCTCGTAGCACCAGTACATTGTCAATGCCCAGGAAGTCGAGGTCGATTAAGGCATCTTCTGTTTCCCTTTTGGTAAAACCGCCACAGATGATATGCGGAACAGCATCTACCTGGTAATGGTTCATAATGGCCGCACAAATACCCACCGTACCCGGACGTTTGCGCACTTCCACTTTGTCGAATGTGCCGTCCGCCTTTTTCTTGAACATGGATTCACTACGGTGATAGGTAACATTGATCCATGAGGGTTTAAACTCCATCAGGGCATCCAGGTGGTCATATAATGAAGTGATGGTCTTACCTTTCAATGGTGGCAATACCTCGAAGGAAATAAGGGTATCTTTTGCCTGTGAAATATGTTCTGTGATCTTCATTGTAGCAGTTCTTGTTAAAACGGGTGCAATATAAGTATGAAGTACGAGGTACGAAGTACGAATTTCCATAAAATGTTCGTACTTCGTACCTCGTAACACCTGCTTAAGCGGTTAACGAGTTCATTTTTTAACTAAATACTTCCTTTGAGCATTACCATTCATACACAGGATCTTGTCAAAAGTTATAAGGGCCGTACAGTTGTGCAAAATGTGTCCGTGAGCGTGCAACAGGGTGAGATCGTTGGATTGCTGGGGCCGAATGGTGCAGGTAAGACAACCACTTTTTACATGGTGGTAGGACTGATCAAGCCCGACGAAGGAAAAGTTTTTCTTAACCAGGAAGATATCACCCGTTTACCCATGTACAAACGCGCGCAGATGGGTATCGGTTACCTTCCGCAGGAAGCAAGTGTATTTCGCAAGCTCAGTGTAGAAGACAACATACTTGCGGTACTTGAAATGACAAAGCTTACGCATGCTGAACGGCACCATAAACTGGATACCTTGCTGGATGAATTCAACCTGCACCATGTGCGGAAGAATAATGGCGATAGCCTTAGTGGGGGCGAAAGAAGACGGACTGAAATAGCCCGCGCACTGGCAGTTGATCCAAAATTCATCCTGCTGGATGAACCGTTTGCAGGCGTTGACCCCATTGCGGTAGAGGATATACAGAGTGTTGTTGCCCGGTTAAAATACAAGAATATCGGCATCCTGATCACGGACCACAATGTAAATGAGACCCTCTCCATTTGTGACCGTGCCTACCTCCTCATTGAAGGAAAAATATTCAAACACGGAACCGCTGAAGAGCTGGCCGGTGATGAGCAGGTAAGGAGACTATACCTGGGAACCAATTTCGAATTACGGAGGAAGGACTGGATCATGGACAGGACCGCGGAAGAATTATTGGAATTACCCAACCGGCCTGGAAAAAGCCCGGCGGATATTGGGTAATTTTTCAAATAACTCCCTGCGTGGTGTGACCCAGCGTCTGACTGCCCGATAATGGCGCAGACGCCGGCCCGCATTTATTTTTTTACCACATGCGCAAAAGCGAAATTTCCCGATTTCCCCATCCAAAATTCCAAAATCTACTTACATTGCTAAGAGTCCCCACGTTATGAAACTGCTCAGTCCCGCAATATCCCGTTTGGCCAGGTTACGTCACTGGCAGATTGAGCAGTGGATCACCGACCCCATAGCTGCGCAACGCGAGGTGCTGCAGGACCTGGTAACCCATGGTCAGTACACCGAATTCGGAAGAAAATACGGGTTGAAAGAATTGTTCAGTATACGCATGTTCAAACAACATGTGCCTATCCAGGAATACGAGGACCTGAAACCCTATATTGAAAGATTGATGCAGGGTGAAGAAAACCTGCTGTGGAACACACCTGTAAACTGGTTCGCAAAAAGCAGCGGCACCACCAGTGACAAAAGCAAATTTATCCCGATAACCGAAGAAAGCCTGGAAGACTGTCATTTCCAGGGTGCCAAAGATGTACTCACACTTTATTACAACTATAACAATGATAGCGACCTGCTTACCGGCAAAGGCCTGGTGATAGGGGGAAGCCACCAGATCAGCAAGGTAAATGATGAGATACAATATGGTGACCTGAGTGCCGTATTGCTTCAGAACACGCCCATGTGGGCCAACTGGATACGTACACCCGACCTGTCCATCGCCTTAATGGATGAATGGGAATCTAAAATTGAACTGCTTGCACAATCTACCATACCCGAACATGTTACTTCCATATCGGGAGTACCCACCTGGACCATGATCCTGATGAAACGGATTCTGGAGATTACGGGCAAATCAACCATAAAAGAAGTATGGCCCGACCTGGAACTTTATATCCATGGCGGCGTTTCATTTGTTCCGTACCAGGAGCAATTTAAAAAGATCATTGGGGAAGGGTGTACTTATCTGGAAATGTACAATGCGAGTGAAGGCTTTTTTGCAGCACAGGATAATCCAGATGAAGACGGCATGCTGCTTTTTCTGAACCATGGAATCTTTTATGAATTTATGCCGGTTGAAGAATATGGAAAACCGGAACCCAAAACCATTGGGCTGAACCAGGTAGAGACGGGAAAAAATTATGCGTTGGTGATCAGTACCAATGGTGGCTTATGGCGGTACCTGGTGGGTGATACGGTACAATTCACTACACTTTTCCCCTTCCGTATAAAAGTAAGTGGCCGCATCAAACAATACATCAATGCCTTCGGCGAAGAACTGATCGCCGATAATAGTGATAAAGCAATTGCCATTGCTTCACGCAAAACAGGCAATACCGTAAACGATTATACAGCCGCGCCGGTATATTTCAGCGATGAAACAAAGGGCGCGCATGAATGGCTTATAGAATTTGACACCCCGCCGGAAAATATTGAACAGTTTGCTTATGAGCTGGATTGCGCACTGAAATCACTCAACAGCGATTACGAAGCCAAAAGATACAGAGACATCGCACTTACCCTGCCGGTGGTACATTCACTCCAAAAAGGTGTGTTCCATGAATGGCTCAAAAGCAAGAACAAGCTGGGCGGGCAACACAAAGTTCCACGCTTAAGTAATGACAGGAAATATATTGATGAGATCCTGGCCCTGATGACGCCATAACTATTTTTTGAGTGATTTGACCAAGCCCCCGCTTTCCTTCATTTGATAGGACGATACAGGTAAATTGCTTCCCGCGGGTTCTTATTTCTTTTCCTTTGTATTTTCAATACACATTATTCTACCTTTAATAGAAGTATCTCACTCAATGCATCCACCAACCATCACCTGTAAAAACTGCGGCAACCCATTTCACGGAAGATTTTGCAATAATTGCGGTGAAAAAGTGTATAGCCAGAAAGACAAATCGGTCCGGCATGTAATGGGAGAAGTTTTCCATTTCATCACTCATTTTGATGGTACTTTTTTTACAACACTTAAGACATTTATAACAAGGCCCGGTAAAATGGCGGCAGAATTTACTTCGGGATTGCGTAAAAAATATTTCAAGCCCATCTCTTTTTTCCTTCTGATCGTTATTGCTTACCTGCTGTTTCCACGGTTCCCGGGATTGAACATGCGGTTCCAGACCTATGTGTCGGAAGACTATAATTTTCGATGGTTCTCCGTACCGCTGGCAAAACAAAAAATGCGTACTGCTCAACTCTCAGAGTCTGCACTAAGTGACCGGTATGATCATACCTCACCCGCTATTTCAAAAGTGTCACTTTTCCTTTTAATTCCTCTCTGTGCAATGGTATTGGCACTTATTTATATGGGGTCCCGAAAATTTTTTTTCGACCATTTTATCCTCTCTTCGGAGATCATGTCTTTTTATATATTTTTCCAATTTCTTTTTGTGCCGATGCTGGCCCTGATCATAGAAAAGACTGTTCCATCCTATGGCTATCTGTTCAATGAAAACTTTCAGGTTATCTCCGTGGTCGTTACCATTATGCTGGTTTATACCACTATTGCTTTTCGGACTTTTTACCAGCAAAAACTTTGGCTGTCCGCTTTGAAAGCCTGTTTGTTTTTAACTATTTTTGCGGTCTGCATCCGGTATCTGTACAACATGGTGCTGTATCTAACGGTAATGGCATTCGCTTAAAGCTATCATTATGAAACTACTTGAGGGAAAAGTATCTATTGTTACGGGCGCGGCCCGCGGTATTGGCGCAGCTATTGCCGTTAAACTTGCCGAACATGGCAGTGCCGTGGCTTTTACCTATGTGAGTGACAGCAGCGCAGAAAAAGCATCAGCACTGGAAGCGCAGCTCGTGTCGCTGGGCGTGAAGGCAAAAGCTTATCAGAGCAATGCAGGCGATTTTGCGCAATGCGAATCTTTTGTAAACGATGTATTGAAGGAATTTGGAAAAATTGACGTGTGTGTGAACAATGCCGGAATTTCCAAAGACAACCTTATCATGAGAATGACAGCCGAGCAATGGGATGAAGTGATGGATATCAACCTGAAAAGCATTTTCAACATGACCAAGCAGGTGATCCGGCCCATGATGAAAGCCCGTGCGGGCAGCATCATCAATATGAGCTCCATTGTAGGCGTAAGGGGTAATGCCGGCCAGAGCAGTTATGCGGCCAGCAAAGCGGGCATTATCGGGTTTACCAAATCAGTAGCCCTGGAGCTGGGCAGCCGCAATATCCGCTGCAATGCCATCGCGCCGGGATTTGTGGAGACAGATATGACACATTACCTCAAAGACGGGGACGGGGCCACCGAATTCCTCAAAAAAATACCCCTGGGCCGCTTCGGGAAGGCAGATGAGATCGCAGATACCACCCTTTTCCTCGCCAGCGACATGGCTTCCTATGTAACCGGCCAGGTTTTGAGCGTTTGCGGTGGCCTGAACATTTAGGACAGGCGGTATGTTAAAGAAATGTTTACGCGCCACAACCAATGGCTTGTTTCCGTATTTTCGTAAGGAACCGCAAATGAGAACGAGCCGCAATACAAATATCACCGCCCGCTATTTTTCCGGCATTCTTATGATGCTGATACTGGCGTGGCTGACGGTGAGCATTCCTTTCGTTTATGCGGCGCAGGAAGCTATGGACGCCAGGTGCCTGGCTGCCACGGGGTGTCATTCAGAAGATAAGAATGATAACCCTTTTGCCAACACCACAGAAGAAAAGACGGCCGCTTCTTCTACCCAGTTATCAGAAGAGTATTTACACGATGCCCATTCCGCAGAACATTTTCTGACTGAACTGTCTGCTGAATACAAGATAGAGCATGCAACTACCTACATCGCTTTCTACGGCGAGCTGCTCTCCCCTCCCCCCGATCATAGCTAGTTTTTACCGGTATTAGTGGAACACCCTGTTATGCAATAACGGGTCATGTATTGGCAAAACACCTGTCATCCTGTAATGGCTTATCCATTCGTACTCCGGCGCCGGCCCACAAATCATTCATTATACAACACAACCGAGACGTATGGCCAGTTTGGTAAATACGAATAAGGATAAACAAAAACGAAAGGATATGAAAACGACTTACGAAAAACTATTCGACGGGAACAAGAGATGGGTAGAAGAAAGGCTTAAGGCAGACCCGCAATTTTTTGTGAACCAGGCAAAAGGCCAGAAGCCTCCTGTATTATGGATCGGCTGCTCCGACAGCCGCGTTCCTGCCAATGAAGTAACCGGTACATTACCGGGCGAAATATTTGTACACCGCAACATCGCCAACATGGTGGTGCATACCGATATGAGTATGCTCAGCGTGCTGGATTATTCAGTAAACATTCTGGAAGTGACCGATATCATTGTCTGCGGGCATTATGGCTGCGGCGGCGTGATGGCATCGCTGAGTAAGACACCCGTAGGACTGGTGGAAAACTGGCTGCGCAACATTAAAGATGTGTACCGGCTTCACCAGCGTGAGCTGGATGCGGTGAAAAACAAAGAGAAAAAAGCGCAAAGACTGGTAGAGTTAAATGTGATTGAACAGGTATTTAATCTTACCAAAACAGATATTGTACAGAACGCGTGGATGAAAGGCAGAACACTGGCAGTTCATGGATTGGTGTACGACCTGGAATCAGGCGTACTGAACGACCTTGACATTACCAGCAGTGACGTGAGTGAAGTTCCCAATTTTTACCTGGTAGATAGCAGGAACTAGTCAGCTTTATTCATAGTAAACAAAAACATGAAACAAAACTCCGCGGTAACTTTTGAGGATAAACAGGAGTGGATCACGGTGGGCGGGAAGCAGGTATTCGATGAAGCGCATGTCTTGCATGAGCTGAAACATTACCTGCCTTCCCAAACGCCGCTTAAGGATTTCATCCACCACAACTCCCTCCATGCTTTTCAGCAAATGAAATTTTATGACGCCATCTTCAAGGCGTCGTCGATTTTCGGTTACCAGGTAACGCTTCAGCTACGCGAATTCCGACAGCTTTACAAAAACGGCAGGATCAGGCAAGACATACTGGACAGGTTGCTCTCGGAAAAAAAAGGAACCCACGCAAAAGAATGGAAAGAAAAAATGCTTTCCGGCGCCTACAATGCTGAGCGTTCCCCCAGGGTTGGGCGGCTAAGGCCGCAGTGGAAAACTGCCTATGCCATTGATATGGACTTACTCGTGCAGCCGCTGCTTTTCAGGATACTCTGCAGCTACCTGGACCAGGGCATTGCACTATGGAATTTTCCCGTGAATGAAGATGGCTTTCTGGCGTCGTTACGCGACCTCGAAAAACAAAGCCTTGTGAGTTTTTTCAAAACAAAACGGAGCCGCGATTTTTTGCTCTCCGGATCTTCCAGTATTGATAGCCTGCTCAACATTCTGGTAGGGAACAGTGATTTCTACGAGCAGTATCTTTTTGATCAGCAGTTCAGTCACCAGGGTTGGTCGGGCATTATTTCAGCCATTGAAAATCAGCCCACTGCCCTGCTCGACCAACGAAAGATTAGTCTGCATGACCTGATCGTATTTGAACTGCTGCTTGAGATCGACGCGCTGGATGCGGAACTGGGACAAAACTGGGTGCCCCTCTGTAACCAGTTGCTCACCGAGCCGATAAACCTTTTCTCTCCCCCGGATGAAACAGAACTGACAGAAATATTCAGGTTATGGCAGGATGCGTTCGAATGGAGTTATTATGATGAGGTGCTGGCAGGTATAAGCCGCGCGAAAAAAAACCATCCGCCTGCTGAACATACCAAAAGTTTCCAGGCCATGTTCTGTATTGATGAACGCGAATGCTCCATACGCAGACATATTGAACATGTTGACCAAAACTGCGAAACGTTTGGCACGCCAGGTTTCTTCTCCGTTGAATTTTTTTTCCAGCCGGAAGACGGAAGTTTCCGTGACAAACTTTGCCCCCAACCGGTTACACCCAAATACCTGATTAAAGAGCATAGTGTAAAAGTGCAAAGAAAGCATGAACTGCTCTATACCAAACACGCGCATACATTACTGGCCGGATCACTGGTAACACTTACACTTGGCTTATGGTCATCGGTTCGTTTGTTCCTGAACCTGTTCCGTCCCCGGATGAGTCCCGCCATCTCCAACGCCTTTGCGCACATGCACAAATCATCCCAACTAACCATCGCTAATACCGATCCGTCGCACCAGGAAGATGGCCTGCAGGTAGGATTTACGGTAACAGAAATGGCCACAAGGGTAGAATCGCTGCTGCGGGGCATTGGCCTGCTCAAAGATTTTGCTCCCATAGTGTATGTGATCGCACATGGATCAAGCAGCGCCAACAATCCACACCATGGGGCGCATGATTGCGGTGCCTGCAGCGGCAGGCCGGGATCCATTAATGCAAGAGTATTTGCCTTTATGGCCAACCATCCCGAAGTAAGGGAGATATTGAAAAGCAAAGGATTGATCATACCAGACGATACGCAGTTTGTGGGTGGGTTACATGATACGGCAAGTGATGAAATAGATTTTTACGATGAGGATGTGCTTACTGCAGAAAACAAAAAGCAGCATAGCAGGAACCA
Organism: Chitinophagaceae bacterium; assembly: GCA_031424835.1. Classification (GTDB taxonomy): domain Bacteria; phylum Bacteroidota; class Bacteroidia; order Chitinophagales; family Chitinophagaceae; genus Sediminibacterium. The sequence continues at coordinate 7,920 of JANPIE010000022.1, read as the reverse complement.
AACGGCTTTCGAACATGCCCTGGATCTCAATGCAAAAGAAAGATCGCGTAGGTTCTTTTCCATCAATACCAGACAACCCATTAAAAAGATCAGGGAAGCAATACGCCAGCGATCTGTTTCCATGTTTGAGCCAAGACCCGAACTGGGGCATGGTACCAATACACTATGTATCGTGGGCAGAAGGAATTTGACCAAAGGGTTATTCCTCGACAGGCGGGCATTCTTAAACTCATATGATCATACCACGGACCCAGAAGGAAAACTACTGGCAGGTATTATGCGGCCCCTGGGACCCGTTTGCGGCGGCATCAACCTGGAATATTATTTTTCACGGGTTGATAACCATAAAATGGGCGCAGGAACCAAGTTGCCGCATAATGTAATGGGGCTGATTGGTGTAGCCAACAGCAGTGATGGCGACCTGCGACCAGGCCTTCCTGTGCAAATGATAGAAGTGCATGATCCGGTGCGCCTGCTGATAATTGTAGAACATTTTCCGGATGTGGTTTTAAAAACCATACAAAGCGATCCGGCCATGTATGAGTGGTTTGCCAACGAATGGGTACATGTAGTTGCAGCGGAACCGGGAACAGGACTTTTCCATTATTTTAAAGATGGCGCATTCACAGTATATGATCCTGTTTGCGATCATATCAAGCCGCTGAAAGACGTACATAGCTTCCTGGAGTCATCAAAGAAAATGGAGACCAACCAGATTGCAGATGCCACCAAAGAAAACCTGCCTGTTCATCTACTCAATTAGAAGATTTATGCCGCTTTCGCTACTTCCGCTTTTTATTTATATACCATTGGCAGGATTCCTGGTAAGCCTTTTGTTGCCCCGCAAAAAAGAAACGGCCATTTCATGGCTCGCCATAGGTACCATAGGGTTGCATATTCTGGGTGTGATGGGATTGGTGATCTATTGGCTGGTACTGGGGCAGCCCACGTGGGACCTGAAGCACCTGGTACTGTTTACCACGCCCGGCTTCCAGATATTTTTAGACCTGTATTTTGACAAGATCACCGCTGTGTTTGCCTTTACCGGGTCAGTACTCTGTTTACTGGTTACGGTCTTCAGCCGCTACTATCTGCATAGGGAAGAGGGATTCAAACGATTTTTTAGTTCGCTGCTTTTGTTTTTTACGGGATACAACTTCATTATCTTCTCCGGAAATTTTGAAACGCTTTTTATAGGGTGGGAATTTCTTGGCATTTCTTCCTTCCTGCTGATTGCTTTTTACCGAGACAGGTACCTGCCGGTAAAGAATGGGTTGAAAGTAATCTCTATTTATCGCCTGAGTGATATCTGTTTAATGCTGGCCATGTGGATGAGTCATCACCTATGGCACGAGAACATTACTTTTTTTAAATTCAATATTCCCGGTGTGGTGGCCGCACAATTGCAGACGCACCAGGCTGCCGGAATCTTTATCGCTGTTATGATATTGATAGCGGCGGCAGTTAAATCTGCACAATTTCCTTTTTCCTCCTGGTTACCGAGGGCAATGGAAGGACCCACTACCTCGAGTGCTATATTCTATGGTTCTCTCTCTGTGCATATCGGTGTGTTTCTTTTATTACGCACCTATCCTTTCTGGGAAAGCATTGCGGGTATAAAGACCGCTATCATTGCCGTTGGCCTCGTCACCAGTTGTATTGCAGCAGGCATTGCAAGGGTTCAGTCAACCGTAAAAACCCAGATCGCGTACGCATCCATTGTCCAGATCGGTCTTATATTCGTGGAGATCGCACTTGGATGGCATGTTGTGGCCCTGGTGCATTTTATGGGCAATGCATTTCTTCGTACTTACCAGTTACTGGTATCACCCTCGGTACTGAGTTACCTGACCCACCACCAGTTCTATCATTTCGATCCCAAACAAAAGAAAAATACTTTGCCGGGAAAATGGAGTGCTACTTTTTATGTACTGTCCATAAAAGAATGGAACCTTGACAGGTTACTAACAACTTTATTATGGCGTCCTTTTAAATGGATCGGTGCAACACTGAAGTTCCTCACACATGGGGTGTCCGTTGCAGTATTGGTGGCGGTGGCCGGCGCAGCGCTGTATTTTTTCGCTGCAGGATCTTTCATCAGCGCAGCTATCCCACTTATTCTCGCCGGCCTGGGGCTTTTGCTGATCCTGCGGTCGTTCGCGGAACGGTCAGATGCACGGAAGCCATGGCTGCTAGCCTTTGCTGCGCAGTTTTTTATTGTACTCGCGGTTATGCTTAATGGAGATTTTGCCGCAAGCGAAGTGATTCTTTACCTTAGCGGTACCATTGTATCCGGCATTGCCGGTTATTTCTGTCTGGCAAGAATGAAGGCAATAGATAATGATATTTCGCTTGATCATTTTCATGGGTATACCTATGAAAAACCCTGGCCCGCGTTCATTTTCCTGCTCTGTTGCCTGGGCCTTTTGGGCTTTCCTATCACACCCACTTTTATTGGAGTGGATATCCTTTTCAGCCATGTGGGTGAACACCAGTGGGTACTGATCAGCTTTATTTCCCTGGCATTTGTTTTTATAGAACTCGCACTTCTTCGTATATATGCACGCATATTTATGGGTCAGCATAAGAAAGCCGATCATGCTATTGCATTCAAATCATCATAACCATCAACCCCACTAAATAATCACCGTAATGAAATCAAAAAGTATTTTTTCCGAACTGAAAAGTGATCTTCCTGCAAGTATCGTTGTCTTTTTTGTTGCCTTGCCCTTATGCCTCGGTATAGCCCTGGCCTCCGGCGCACCCTTATTTTCCGGAATCATCGCCGGTATCGTTGGCGGTATAGTAGTTGGCGCATTCAGTGGTTCCAGGCTGGGAGTGAGCGGCCCTGCGGCGGGACTTGCCGTTATTGTATTAACAGCCATCACAGATACGTTCAAGGGTTCCTATGAAACCTTCCTGCTGGCGGTAGTCTTTGCAGGCATGATACAAATGTTGCTCGGTTTTCTGAAAGCAGGTTTTATCGGTTATTTCTTCCCTTCCTCTGTGATCAAGGGAATGCTAACAGGTATCGGCTTACTTATCATTTTAAAGCAGATTCCGCACGCACTTGGCTGGGATAAGGATATTGAAGGGGACGACGCCTTCCAGCAGGCTGATGGCGACAATACTTTTACGGCCATCGAAAAAGCCTTTGAATTTGTTACACCCGGCGCTGTATTGATTGCAGTAATTTCATTAGCCATATTGATTTTATGGGATAAGGTTCTGTCAAAAAAACATAAAGTATTCCAGATACTCCAGGGCCCAATTGTAGTGGTGTTCCTTGGTATTTTAATGAATTATTTATTCCGTACCGGAGCCCTGCCTTTTACCCTGAACGACGACCAGGTAGTTCGCCTTCCCATTCCTGCAACGATGTCTGAATTCTTTGGGCAGTTTACCCGGCCTGATTTTTCCGCTCTTGGCAATCTGGATGTATATAAAGTGGGTTTCGTTCTCGCCATTGTGGCCAGCCTGGAAACGCTGTTGAGTGTTGAAGCCACGGATAAACTGGACCCGAAGAAATGGGTTACCCCTACCAACCGCGAGTTGAAAGCGCAGGGACTGGGCAATATGATATCGGGCTTTATAGGGGGACTGCCCATCACGCAGGTAATCGTACGCAGTTCTGCTAACATTACTTTCGGGGCCCAAACAAAGCTCTCCACCATCGTCCATGGCATTCTCCTATTGATCAGCGCTATCACTATTGCATCATTGTTGAACATGATACCGCTGGCAAGCCTGGCGGCGGTGCTGCTGATGGTGGGTTATAAACTGGCGAAACCCGCACTTTTTGTACAGATGTACAAACTGGGCTGGGAGCAGTTTGTGCCATTTACCGCTACTGTTGTGGCCATTATTGCCACAGATCTATTAAAGGGCATTACCGTGGGTTTGTTAATCGGCACATTTTATACGTTGCGTCACAGCTACCGCAACTCGCACCATATGAAAGATGCGGTAACCACGCAGGATGGCCGCGAAGTGCACCACCTGGTTTTGGCAGAAGAGGTTTCCTTTTTTAACAAAGCCAGCGTATTGCGTGAACTGGAAGCCATTCCACCAAACTCAAAAGTGATTATCGATTGCACACGTACCGTGTCGCTGGCCTACGACGTGCAGGAATTGATACAGGAATACCGTACCAATGCACCATCCAAAGGCATACACGTGGAAACAATAAACTTTATTGAGCCCGCGACCTCAGAAAAATTACATTAACAGGATTGGCTGCGTCCTATCTTTACCAGGCAGGGCGCAGCCAAAACTACCCACATGAGAACTTACGAAAAATTACTTGCAGACAATAAGATCTGGGCAGAAGAAAAGAAACAGAACGATCCCCTGTTCTTCGAGAACCTTCTACACCTGCAAACACCGGAGTTTTTATGGATTGGTTGCAGCGACAGCCGGGTGCCCGCCAACCAGATTACCAATACACAGCCGGGCGAAATTTTCGTGCACAGGAACGTGGCCAATGTGGTAGTGCATACCGATGTAAACCTGCTCAGCGTTTTGGAATATGCCGTAACCCACCTGAAAGTAAAACACGTGATCGTCTGCGGTCACTATGGCTGCGGGGGAGTAAAAGCCGCGATGAACAACCATGATTACAAGCAGGTATTGAATATGTGGCTCCGCAACATCAAAGATGTTTACCGCTTACACCGCAACGAACTGGAAGCTATCACCAATGAAGAAGCCCAGACCGACCGCCTGGTAGAACTCAATGTGCAGGAGCAGGTAATGCATCTTGCCAAAACCTCTATCGTACAACGTGCATGGAAAAATGAAAACCGTCCCGACCTGCATGGCTGGGTTTATAGTTTGAAAGACGGCATCATCAAACCTGTATTCGAAATGAAGGCGGGTACACATATTGACCCGCTGTACGAATACGACGATCTCTAACCAACGCTTATGCTATTTTTTTAGCAAAGGCAAGCCGCTCCGCAACATTATCCCAGTTGATGATATTGAAAAGGGCATCCACAAATTCATTACGGCGGTTCTTGTATTTCAGGTAATAGGCATGTTCCCATACATCAATTACCAACACGGGTATCACGCCCCATTGCGTAAGTTTTTCATGGTTCTCACATTGGAGTATGGTAAGTTTTTTTGCGTAAGGCTGGTAACCCAAAATGCCCCAACCCGCACCATCAACATTTTTAGACGTTGCCGCTATATACCCTTTTAATTTGTCGTAGCTGCCAAAATCCCGCTCAATATCTTTTAGCAATTCTCCCCTGGGTTCTGATTTGCGATTGGTAAGATTTGTCCAGAAAATACTATGCAGTACATGACTGGAAAAATGATAAGCCAGTTTTTTGGTATAATAGTCTGCCGTCTCAAAATTATTCAGCTCCATCGCCTTGCGTATCTGCTCAAGGTCCTTATTGGCTGCCTTCATAGCACCACCATGATGAAAGGTATAATGCAGGTGCATGGTCTCGGCATCCATGTATGGCTCAAGAAAATTTTCTGCATAAGGCAGCGGCTGCTGAATGAAGTTACCATTGGCATCGGTAAGCTGGTCAATGCCATTGCCTGCAAGGTTCTGCGCAAACACAGATTCTGCCGGTAAGATGGTCGCACCGGTAAGAATGGCTGCGTTCTGCAAAAAAAGTTTCCTGTCCATAGTGAATGATTTCTATGAACAAACTTAATCTAAAATAGTCCACTAGTACACGCCGGTGCTACATGAATTTTGTATCAAGCTCTACCCGCATACCCAGGCGCCCGTAGGGCTCTTTGAGAAATGCGGACAACACTTCACTCAATTCATACTTCCAGTCCGGAACGGTAGGTGGCTTTGTCAGGTAACAGGCTGCACCCAATTGCCAGGTATCATCCATATCCCGTTCAGCAGTAGACGTGGTACAGATAATGACGGGTGTGTTCTTATGTCGCGCCATACGCTTGATCATGGAGAGACAATGCCTGCCGGATAATTTGGGCATATTGAGATCAAGAAAAATAAGGTCCGGCGACAGGGCAGTATCCTGTTCAAGTAAACGCATCGCTGATTCACTGTCTTTGTGTAGAAAGCAATGAATACTGCGGTCAATGTCTTTTACGGCCTGGTAAAAAAAACTCAGATCGTCTTCATCATCGTCGATGAATAGCAAGGTGGTGTTATTCATAAATATTGGATTTCGGTAACAATGGCTATGTAACAAACTCCGCTCCTATAAAGAGCGGTTCCATAATTACATGGCAATTTTATCATTTCTTTAAGCCTTTGGGCAACAAATGCCACACTGGGTTATAGCACGGTTTTTTAAGGAATTCCGTGAAGCAATGCGATAGTATATGAGACAATTATTACAATCCATGAGTGACCAGCAGCTACTAGACCGGCTGGCAGAACTTACTGACCATCTCGCATCCTGCCGTGGACTGAATTCTTATGATTTTTGCATTATGGATATTGAGGAAACGCAGAAAGAGATTGAGGCAAGGCAGAAGGTACAAGGCGCCAGGTTTCCGCGCCCCTATCAAAAACGTTAAACGAAGTTTAGACAATGATCTTTCGTTGAATATAAGCGTGCCAGAGTAGAAAAGCAGCCACTGTACGGTGGGGTCGCCACGCGTCTGCGAGTTCAAGTATTTCGGTTTTCGTTGCGCGGGGCAGATTTTTAACGTGCCTAACACTGTTCATCAATGCAATATCCCCGGTAGGAAAAAGGTCGGTTCTGTGTAATACCATCATCATGAATACATCTGCAGTCCACTCACCAACGCCTTTTATCCGGGTCAGTTGCCGGCGCACCGCATCCTCAGGTAGCTGATACAGTTTCCGCATCGATAATTCTCCGCTTTGAATAGCGACGGCTGCACATCGGGCATATACTATCTTCTGCCTGCTGAAAAAACAGGCGCGCAATTCCATATCGGTAAGGGATAACAGAGCAATGGGCGTAATGACGCCGATTTTCTCTTTGAGTTTGTTGAGTGCCGCCTGCGCAGAAGCGAGTGATACCTGCTGTTCAAGAATAATATGGATCAGCGTTTCAAAGCTTGCTTTACGGCTCCACAGAGGTGGGTAGCCGTATGTGGCCAGGATGCTCCTCAGGTCCGCGTCTTTTTTGCCTAGCTTGTTACAGAGCAAATGAAAATTCTGCCCGCTGATAACAGGATACACTATTGTTTAAGTTTGGAACGGAAGCCGGCAATAAATTGCTTGCTGTAATTACTTAATATCAGCCTGCCGCTCGTGGCGGCCCGCTGGTATAGCAGTTCATCCCAATGCTCGGTACCTTTCCAGAAAGATTTTTTTAACTCATGCATGGCTTCGGGATGCGAATGTGATAACGTTGTACTCAGCCTTTCTATGGAATCATCCATGCCATTGATATCTGCATGCAGTTCTGCATACAATCCCTTTCGGCGCGCCCAGTCGGCAGAACGCCAGGTAGCCGCATCAATGGTTAACTGAGAGAATGCCGATAATCCCAGTTTCCTCTCTACTGCGGGCCCTACCACAAATGGACCAATGCCTACCGCCAGCTCGCTGAGTTTGATATCGGCGCCCTCTGCTGCTATTGCGTAGTCCGCAGCGGCTGCAAGACCAACACCTCCCCCAATGCATTTACCGTGTATGCGCGCAATAATGAATTGCGGAGTCTTGCGCATGGCGTTGATCACGGCTGCGAAGCCGGAGAAAAATTGCAGTCCTTGTTCTTCTGTTTCTATAGCCGCCAGTTCATCGAATGAAGCGCCGGAGCAAAATGTTTTTTCGCCACCTGATCGCAGGATGATTACTTTGGTTTCGGGATTCAGTCCTTCACTATGGATATCTTTGGCCAGGGCCTGGAGCAGTTTGCCAGGGAGTGAGTTACTCTGTGGATGGCAAAACTCTATCGTAGCAATACCATGCTCACGTTCCACTTTTACATAGCCTTCTTTGAT
>JANPIE010000021.1:0-2980 GCA_031424835.1 Chitinophagaceae bacterium | reverse complement strand
TTTTTTTGCAATTCAAAAACCTTAAAAACAGCTTAACATCCCGCATCTTCACGTTTCCTTTGTATATGGAAACTTACATTTACCGTTTAACTACCCCCGATGAAATACAATAAAGTATTGCTTGTAGACGATGATGAAGACGACCAGGAAATTTTTCGATATGTATTGAACGAAGTTTCGCCGTCAACCTCCTGTTCTGTTTCTTATACCGGCCTTGATGCACTTAAAAAACTGGGATTACGGGAAGTGGAACCGGACTGTATTTTCCTGGACCTGAATATGCCGGTGATGAATGGTTTTCAGTTTCTCACCCAGATCAAAGCGAATGATAACTTTAAACATATACCGGTGGTAGTGTATTCAACAGCTTCCAATGCAGAAACGGCGGAACAGGTGAAGGCATTAGGCGCCTCTGCATTCATAACCAAACCGCACCAGTACAGTACCCTGCTCGATACGATGCAGGACCTCTTCAAAGGGTGAGGGAAAAGATAAGCCGCAGATGCGGAGATTTTTCAATTTAAAATATGCGCATCTGCGGCTAAATTTTTAACGGCTTCATCGTTACAGTTACTGCATTCTATTTTATAAGCCAAGGATACTCCCCCTTCTCGCTCCAGGTTTTTTACCAGTCAGCATACCAAACAATCCACGAACGATTTCTTTCCCGATCTGCCTCGTGATCGTTGCACCCATCACCTGTTCTACCACGGTTTTTTCTCCGCGTTTTGGTTTGGTTGCTTTGGCCTCACGCTTTTCCTCTTCAGCAGCGCTTTTGGCTTCAGCATCCCCTTCCATTTTTTCATTGATCTTATCCGTCAGTATTTCGTATGCACTAACCGGATCGATCTCTTCCTGGTATTTTGCAAACAGGGGACTATCCTTCATCAATTTTTCACAATCAGTCGCGGCCATGGGTCCCATCACTGCTCTTGGTGGCGTTAACAATGTAGCGGCCACTTCTGTCGGAATTCCTTTTTCATTGAGTACGGTTATCAATGCCTGTCCCGTACCAAGGCTTGTGAGTACTTCATTGATCGTATAGAAATCGGATCTCGGATAAGTGTTAACGGTTTTCTTCAAGGCATCCACATCATTGGGCGTAAAGGCCCGCAGTGCATGTTGCACACGGTTACCCAGTTGTGCTAAAACAGTTTCGGGGATATCCATTGGCGATTGCGTGCAGAAAAAAACACCTATGCCCTTGGAACGGATCAAACGGATAATGGTATTGATCTGTTCTAAAAATGCTTTGGGTGCATCGTTGAAAAGTAAATGCGCTTCATCAAAAAAGAAAACCAGCTTGGGTTTATCCAGGTCACCGGCTTCGGGCATCTGCTGGTAAATTTCTGCGAGCAGGCTTAATAGAAAAGTAGAATACAGCATAGGCTGGTTCTGCACATCAGATATATTCAAAAGGCTGATCACACCTTTGCCATCTATTCGGTTGAAAAGGTCCCCGATATCAAAAGACCTTTCTCCAAACATACCTGCCAAACCCTGTTGTTCTATGGCCACGATTTTCCGGAGGATGGTTGTTGAAGTGGCAGAAGAAATGGAACCATAATCCGCCTTAATTTCTTTGGCGCCAGCTCCTTCCGAGAGATAACCTAATAGTTTTTTGAGATCATTCAGGTCTACCACGGGCATTTTATGGTCATCGGCATACTTGAATATTACTGCGAGAACGCCCGTCTGGGTTTCATTCAGGTTCAAAATTTTTGCCAGTAGCACAGGACCGAATTCACTAACAGTAGCACGCATCTGAGCGCCGTTTTTTCCGCTCAGAGAGTATAACTCTATCGGGAAACCACCTGGTTCAAAAGGTTTACCTAACTGTTTGGCTCTGTCTTCAATCTTGGGATTGCTCGTGCCTGATTGGTGCAGGCCAGAGAGATCACCTTTTACATCAAGCATGAATACGGGTACATTGGCATCTGAGAGTTGTTCGGCCAACAACTGCAGGGTTCTTGTTTTACCTGTACCTGTTGCGCCTGCGATCAGACCATGGCGATTCATCATTTTGAGGGGTAGGTTTACTTCTGCTGCGGCAATCACCTCACCATTCAGCATGGCCGCGCCGAGATAGATGGATGCGCTGGTGGGTGCATAGGACGCATTTATCTTTTCTGTAAAAGATTTTTTTTGATCGCTCATTTTGTTGTTTTTTTTATTAAGTCAGCAACCAATCTTGCGCTGCTTACTTGCATCGAAATTTTTATGACCTGCATTTTTGTTTGAATATACGAAAATGCCGTAAGCATTGTGTTGCTCATAGCCGATGTTGAGAGACCCGGTTTTTTAACACAGGGGAACGGAGATCCACATATGAGCAAAGGGCAATTAAATCTTTCGAAGAATATTGATCGATTTATACAATCGCAAATTCAATGGGGAAACGAAATAACAGTCAGTCCCGGTGGTCGGGGAGCAAACGGGTCATGAATAAGGCATGTAAGAATAATCATAGCAAGCCTGGAGATGGATGTTGGTCAGCGACCAACATCGGCCTTGAGAGACCCGGTTTTTTACACAGTGGAACTAAGTTCCACGTAGGAGCAAAGGGCAATTAAATCTTTCGCAGAATAATGATCGATTTATACAATCGCAAAATCAATGGGGAAACAAAATAACAGTCAGTCCCTGTGGTCCGGGAGCAAACAGGTCATAAATAAGCGCATGTAAGAATAATCATAGCAAGCGTGGTGATGGATGTTGGTCAGTGACCAACATCGGCCTTGAGAATAATGATCGATTTATACAATCGCAAAATCAATGGGGACACAAAATAACAGTTAGTCTCTGTGGTCCGGGAGCAAACGGGTCATAAATAAGCGCATGTAAGAATAATTATAGCAAGCCTGGAGATGGATGTTGGTCAGCGACCAACATCGGCCTTGAGAATAATGATCGATTTATACAATCGCAAAATCAATGGGGAAACAAAATAACAGTCAGTCCCTGTGGTCCGGGAGCAAAC
>JANPIE010000020.1:0-40443 GCA_031424835.1 Chitinophagaceae bacterium | reverse complement strand
TGCGCCATTTCTTTGAGGAATATAAAAAACTCGAGAACAAAGCTGTGAAAGTGGAGGATTTTGGCGACAAGGCCCAGGCGCTTGCAATCATCGAAGAAGCACTCACTTTCTATAAAACCAACTTTGTTAAAAATTAAGCTGACTTGTTTTGATCTGTCCACGGTCCATGGTATTAGGGTATGTTGTAGTTAATAAAGGGTTTGAATTTTTAGCCTACCCCATAATTATATCTCTAACAACAATTAACCAGCAACAACCACAGACCACAGACTACAGACCACAGACTTAAATAAATGCACATGACCACCACCACTCTTATTTTACTCATTCTCATCGGACTGGCTGCGGGCTTTCTCAGCGGACTTATAGGAATCGGTGGCGGGGTGATCATTGTACCGGCGCTGGTGCTTTTACTTGGTTTTTCCCAGAAAATGGCGCAGGGAACTTCGCTGGGTATTTTACTTTTGCCGGTGGGGATACTCGGCGTGATGCAATATTATAAACAGGGTTATCTCGATATCAAGTTCGTGGCCATTATATCCATAGCCTTTGTGCTGGGCAGTTTGTTGGGAAGCAAACTGGCGCTTTCACTAAGTGATGAGAAAATGAAGAAAGTTTTTGCGGTAGTAATGATGATAATCGCCGTAAAAATGCTGTTTTTTGATAAGTCCAGGGTGAAAAACGGGGACGCTACGGCCAGTTCATCCACAAAAATTCAACAACCGCGGCAATAGCGGGACGAGGGATACCAAGATTTCGGCACCTGCTGCATTTTGTTCCGATCCCGCCCTTATCTTTGCCAAAAATCAAAACCTCATGGAAGCGAGACAGTCAACGGCTAAATATTGGTTTCTTTGTTTTTTATGGTTAGCGATCATGATCGCGCTGCTGATTTTCTATCGCCAGTTTTTCTGGCTGGCCCTTCCGGGTGTTTGCACCTATTTCGCTAAAGCGATGGATATAATGTAGATGATCGTTTTTCTGATATTGATCAAGCAACTCCGCAGGGGTTGCTTTTTCGTTTTGGGAGGGTGAAGATCGGTTACCGGTTACCGGGGTTAAACAATTCGGAAGATACCGGCAATAAGTAACTCGTAACCGGCAACCGCCTATCTGGCAACTAAAAAATCCTTTTGATAATCCGCAATCTATGCGTTCTCTCATTCGTATCACTGTTAATGATACCCATATTGTCTATTTTGTCGATCCGTACTTTACCGGAAGAGTGGATGATGGTATCGGGGCCCAGCAAAATGCCAACATGAATGATGCGCCCCTCTTCATTATCAAAAAATGCAAGATCTGCTAAACGGGCTTCCTGTAAAAAACCCACTACTTCCCCTTTGTCCACCTGCAAATACGCGTCGCGGGGAAGCTGCCTGTTAAAAAATCGCATTACCTGTTGCACATAGCCACTGCAGTCAATACCAAATACCGAACGGCCACCCCAGACGTAAGGTGTATTCAGGTATTTCATGGCCATTTGCTGAAATGCGACCGGGTCAAATGGGGTGAGGGAAGGATCCCAGGTCTTTCCCTGGCAGGAGACATGAAATTTCCCCAACTGCGCTATGCCTTCATTGAACATATCACAACAACTGCCCATAGAGATGTGCATGGGATAACCGTTGCAATCAATCACCGACGCCCATTCAGGACTGAGGCGGGTATGCCAGGTGTTTTGCTGGTCCTCTACAAAGGTAAGCTGGTTTGACTGGCACCATCCTTCGTAATGATCGTGAAGGCCCCGGAGCCGGGTAAAATCTTTGCTGCTTTCCAACAACTCCGCCACCTCTCCAAATAGCAGTTCGCTTACCATTTCGGACCGGTGCGAAGCTTCTTTTCGCATTGGACTTATCGGCACAACACATACAAGAAGATCCATTTTTGCAATTTTAGGGAAGGTATGGAATTTTGCCCCGCCAGCATCTATACAGAAAATGCTTATTTTTCAGCGGTGCCCAGGGAACGATACGACCATATAACCGATAATGAGCTGCTGGATAAATTCTACAGTGATCATGACAACCAATGGCTGGGCATTCTCCTGCAACGCTATACATTACTGTTGCTGGGTGTATGTATGAAATACCTGAAAAACGAAGAAGAGTCGAAGGATGCGGTGCAGCAGATATTCCTGAAAGCCATTACAGAACTGGCAAAATACAAGGTTGCTTATATCAAAAGCTGGTTATATATGGTGGCACGTAACCATTGCCTGATGAAACTGCGCGACAAGAACGTGATGGTTCCGGTAGAGGAAAGGACACAACTTACGGCGCCGGAAACCGACTGGAAAGAGCTGGCAGACAAAGAAGCGGCCCTTACGCTTCTGGAAAGCGCCATAACAGAACTGAACGCAGAGCAAAAAACCTGTGTAACTTTATTCTACCTGCAAAAGAAAAGTTACCAGGAGATCGTTTCCATTACCGGCTATACCCTTTTACAGGTAAAGAGTTATATCCAGAACGGCAAACGCAACCTGAAAATACTGGTTGAAAAGAAAATGAATAAATAGTAATGCCAGATATAAAAGACATATTGCATACCGACGATGAACTGAACCAGGAGGCGCTGATGAAATACCTGCAGGGTAAATCTTCGGAGGAAGAGCGGTTTGCCATTGAAAACCAGATGGCAGACGCTTCTTTCATGGACGACGCTGTAGAGGGCCTTCAAAACTTTAAGGACCCGAAGCAGGTAGATGACTATGTGGCCCAGCTCAACCGCCAACTGCATAAATACACCGCCCTGAAACTTGCGCGCAAAAGAAAACGAAAAATAAAAGAACAAACCTGGCTCATTATTGCGATACTTGCCATACTGTTGCTTTGCGTAGCAGGGTATTTGCTGATACATTTTTTTATGGTGGTGCGTTAGCAGCTAATGGCAACAGGCAGTTCGCATCCACTTCTTCCACCATCGTTGTAGTTCATTTTTCGGCTTAGTTTCTGGCATTGCCCCAATCCGGTAAAGGATCACTCATGCGTGAGGGGGTCCGGGAGTAAAGCAAATCCTGCAGATACGCCCCCCCGGCCTGCAAAAACCAAAACATAATTCCCCGTTGACTAATAAAGAAGTGCCGGAATTTCAATTTTCGTTATTTTCGGTAACTGGTACCAGGTTACCATCAGAAACGCAGACTTAAGTTCCATTGATGAGATATAGGTGCATTATCGTTGAAGACAATATCCTGGAGCGTGATGCTTTGGCCCTCCGGATAAAGAAGATCGAAACGCTTTCTCTTGACGCTGTTCTGGCAGATGGCATGCAGGCGGTTTCTTTCCTGCGGGACCATGAAGTTGATATCGTTCTTTCCGATATCGATATGCCGGACCTTTCAGGAATAGAATTGCTGAAAAGCATCAAACATCCTCCCGTATTTATTTTTATATCATCACACGCAGAGCATGCGGCAGAAAGTTTTAACCTCGATGTGATTGATTATATCGTAAAGCCGGTTAAGGTGGAACGGCTCATCAAGGCGGTGGATAAAGCAATTGAATACATCAAAGCAAAAGCAAAGAATGATCCCGGGAAAACCCCTGTTCCCGATTCGCAGCAGCCTGTAAAAAATGATTTTATCCGAAGCATTGATGCGCAGGAATACTTTTTTATAAAGGAAAAGAACGCTTACATCAAACTGAACATGGGGGATGTGCTGTACATTGAAAGTATGGGTGATTTCTCCAAAATCATTACCCTCTCACAGAAAACCCACTTCATCCTCGTAAGCCTTAAGAACCTCGAAAAACAACTACCCGAAAAATTATTTATGCGGGTACACAAGCAGTACATCATCAACCTTCTCCATATCATTCATATCAGTACCGCTGATATCAAACTGTCTGGCAATGTCACCATTCCGCTGAGCGCTGCCTACAGGCAACTGCTGCTGGACAATGTTGTCGCAAAAAAGACCCTCACTCGTTTTGGGGAGTGACCTTCAAGTTTGCAGCTTGACTTTTCTGAGAGGTAAAATTCATTAGACAACTGTCACATGCCTATCCGACATTTGTCGCCTGTATATACGACAAATGTCGCTATGCTGCTGCGGGTAACAATACCTGGAACTCCGTTCCTTTCCCCTGCTGGCTGCTTACCGCAATTTGTCCACCCATAATGGATGCAAAATGTTTGCACAGCATCAATCCCAAACCTGTGCCTTTTTCGCGGTGGGTTCCATAAGTACTCTCAAGTGATTTCGCAGAATTGCCATTAATAAGGGCCACTTTATTTTCAGGCATACCTACCCCCTGGTCCCTAACCGTAAGTTTTATGGTGCTGCCTGTATCAACGCCTGCCAGTTCAAGCGTACCACCCTCCTGCGAAAATTTAATGGCATTACTTACCAGGTTGCGCACAATCAGTTCTATCATGTTTTTGTCGCCTTTGATAAACGTACCTTTTTCAACATGGTTGATCACTGCAATATTCTTTTTTCGCAGGGGCTGTTCCACGCCTTTCAGCGTATAGCGCACCACGGCACCAAGGTCCACTTTCTCAATAACAGGTGTAAACCCCTGCATCTGGCTCGCCGCCCAGTTAAGCAGGTTATCCATAAGGGAGGAGGTATGATCAAGCGTTCCGCGTATCTGTTCAATATAGAGGGCAAGACGCTCCTGTTCAATTTCGCCATCTTCCAGCAAAGCACTGAATGCGATAAGGTTATTTACAGGGGCTTTCATATCATGACTTACCACACTGAAAATCCTGTCCTTTACACTGATCAGTTCTTCCAGTGCCTGTTTCTGATCAGATACTGTCTTGTTAAGCCTAATTGTCTTCTGGCGACTGTTGTAAATGAATATGGCAGAGGCAAAAACAATGAAGGCCACCAATCCCAAAAAAATGGTCAGCCTGCGGTTAGCATTCAATTGCAGGTTTTGCAGGTCGATCTGCTTGTCGCGTATTAGCTTATCATACCCCGCTTTTTCCTGTGCCCGTATCAAAAGATTGGCTTGCGCCTTTTTCTGGCTTTCCAGTTCTGCCTGCCGCTGCAGAAAAGTAAGCCGCTGCAATGTTTTCTCTTTGTCGCTGATCTGCAATTGCTGGCTTCGTAACAATATCTGCTGCTCCTGTTGCTTCAGTCTGGCATCCGCCAGTTGTTGTGCACTGCGGTAATCTTTTTCTTTGATCGCAAAATCCATTTTCAACTGACGGCGGGTGATTTCCTGTTCTTTTTCGTGGTTAAAAATATCATTCTTAACAACGATCAACTGCCTGTAATAAAAAAGTGAACTGTCAAAATTTTTCTTCTTTTCATGGGCACTGCTTAGTGCATCCAGTGCTGCTTCGATAGTTCCCGTACGCTGTGTTTTCCGGGCACCGTCCAAAGCAGAATGAATCATACCTATGCCTTTGGTAAAATCCCCTGCTTTATGAATGGTGAAATTGCCGGCGGCGATAAGGTTGTCACCATGGTCCTCCAGCGAGATATCATCTCCAATGGCGTTCACGGACATAAGATAGTATTTGCTGGCCTCAGCATTGTTACCACGCTGCTCATTCAAACGCCCAAGGTTCCTGTAAAATCCCGATAATAATGAAATATCGTCAGTTTGCCTGGCAACGCGCAGGCCCTTTTCCAGGGCAACCGATACTTCTTTAAACCGATTAGCGGGTAGTATCCCCATCTCTGCCAGTTCTTTATCAGTAGACTCGAGGTATAATTCCGCTATCGCGTCATAAGCTACCGCAACACCCCTGTCGGATACACCGTTATCAAATCCCGCAAGCGCCTTTCTGGTATATTCCAGCCCTTTGGCTTTTTGCCCCATACTTGTGTATATGGTCGCAATATTCATATAGACACTGGGAATCTCACCTGACTTTCCCATTCCTTCATAAATGGTTAATGCTTTTTCATGAGCTTCCAGCGATTTAGGATACTCATGCAGGTCCATATACAATGCACCAAGATTCAGAGATGACCCTGCTTCAGTAGATTTATCCCCCGATAATTTTGCGAGCTCAATGGATGTGTTGTAATTGGCAATGGCCTGCAGGCGATCCACCATATGGTAGGCAGCACCTATTCTGTTATGTATCGATGCCAGGGATGACTTATTAGCAAGTTTAGAGGCAACAATAATGGCGGAGTCTGCATACAGGCGGAATTTTGCCCAGTTATTCAAGGTTCGGTACTGGCGAAAAATATTCTTAAGATTGGAGGCCTTAATAGAATCCTCCTGGGGATGCCGGTGGTATACAACGAATAGGCTGTCCAGCCGTTTCTGCTGGCTCTCGCCCCTTGTAACACAAATCATCAATACCAATAATACCGATAGCCGTTTTCTCATGAGCCCTCTGCAGTTTCACATAGTTTGGATGTACAACGAAGCAAAATACAACAACCCAACTGATTAACACGCGATCATAAAAAAAGGTTCAGGAAAAAATATTTCCGTCCTAACGGCATAGCCGATGTATAAGTTGGGAATGCTGCGGGAACGCTGAACCCAGCTTTTCAGCGTTGGCCAGTTCAAAATCATGAAAATCAAACCCGGGTGAAACGGTACAGCCCACAAAGGAAAATTCGCCGCCAGGCGCAGTTTCAGAGGCAAACCAGGCCCCTGCAGGCACCACGGCCTGGAAGGTTTCCCCAGTTTCCTTCCCGTTACCCAATTTCAGCAACTGGTAACGGCCATCTGCATAGATCACATGAACATATAACGATTGTCCTGTATAAAAGTGCCAGCATTCATCACTTTTGATCCGGTGGAACGCAGAAAAATTTCCTTTCTCCAGTAAAAAATAAATAGCGGTGGCGATGCACCTGTCGCTGCCAAATCTTTCGGGCAGGCCCCTAACGGGTAGTATTTCCCCGGAGCGGTACGTTTCCCGATAGTAACCCCCTTCAGGATGTGGTTGCAGATCAAATGCCTTGATCAGGGAAGAAACGGTATGCATATTTCTTTGTATTATTATCCGGACGCTTTGGTTCCTCCCAGGCGGCATCTTCCATAAAGCCGATGCATCCGTACCACAAAATACGCCTTGCAGCATTTTCAACTATCTTTATTTTCAATTCATTGCTATGCGGCCATTCCTGATTGTATGTATTGTGGTTATGGGTTTCATCAACTGCAAATCTTCTAAAACACACAACGCTTCTACGCCTCCAGGTACCGGCATCCTTACCGGCGCAGATCAGACAGAAAAATACCTTCCCCTCCTCCGCGGGAAACGTGTGGCGATACTGGCCAATCAGACAACCATCATCGGACGCTCGCACCTGGTAGATAGTCTGCAAAAACTGGGCATTAATATTGTAAAAGTATTCGGGCCGGAGCACGGTTTTCGGGGTAATGCAAGTGCAGGCGCAGAAGTGGCAGATGATGTGGATGTGCGGACCGGTATTCCAGTTATCTCGTTATACGGTGGTAAATCCAAACCCAGTAAAGCGGACCTGGCAGACGTTGACCTGATGGTGTATGACCTGCAGGATGTGGGCTGCCGCTTTTATACCAATATCAATGCACTTGCGCGACTGATGGAAGCCTGCCAGGAGAATAACAAAGAACTGCTGATACTGGACAGGCCCAATCCCAATGGCTATTTTATTGATGGACCGATTCTGGATATGAAACTGGTATCCGGCATTGGCATGTTCCCGATTCCCATTACACACGGTGTTACCATTGGAGAGTTTGCAAAAATGCTCAATGGCGAAGGATGGCTGACAAATAAAGTTACCTGTAAAATAACGATCATACCGGTGGCCAACTACGACCACGATATGCCCTACACTTTGCCAGTAAGGCCCTCACCAAACCTGAATACACAGCAATCGGTCATGTTGTATCCATCGCTATGCTGGTTTGAAGGTACTGTCATCAGCCAGGGACGTGGCACCTATTTCCCTTTCACTGTGCTCGGTAACCCTGAGTTAAAAGGGCAATACAGTTTTTCTTTTACGCCAACGGGTATTAAGGGAATGGCTGAAACACCCTTACACATGAACCAGGTATGTTATGGCCTTGATCTGCGTACCTACGATGTTGAACAACTGCGTAAAACCAGAAAACTGAACATCCAGTGGATGATGGAGATGTATAACGCTTATCCGTTCAAGGAAAAATTTTTCGACTTCACGCAAAGCAGGGAAATGGGGAATATCGATTTCCGCACAGGCGATTCCAATTTTAAAGAGCAGATAAAGGCAGGCGTATCCGAAGCCGAGATCAGGAAGAGTTGGGAGCCGGGATTGAGCCGGTACAAAGAAATGCGGAAAAAATATTTGTTGTATCCATAGACGGCCCCGCGAATGGCTGCGTGTCTCGCTAATGATGCATACGAATGACTCCCAACCTGCTCACACCAATGCATTGTATAACACCTCAACGGTATGCAAAGCGGTTCGTCCCGTACCATCTTTGATCTGGTGACGGCAACTGGTACCGGGAGCGGCTATGATTGTTTTTGCATCCTGTTTGCGCACTGCGGGAAACAAAACCAGTTCTCCTATCTGCATCGATAATGCATAATGTTCCTTTTCATAGCCGAACGAACCGGCCATTCCGCAGCATCCGGAAGGAATGGTTGCTACCCGGTAATTTTCAGGGAACGAAAGCATTTTTACCGAACCGGATAACGAGGAGATCGCTTTTTGCTGGCAATGACCATGCAATTGTATGGTAGCCGCTTCACTGGTAAACAGATCACGGCTGATATTTCCTTTTTCCATTTCCGAGGCGATAAATTCATCCACCAGAAATGCATTACGGGATAGTACCTGCGCTGCTGCAACATTAGCATCCGTTGCCAGGTCAGGATATTCATCGCGGAAAGTAAGTATGGCAGAAGGTTCAATACCGATAAGAGGAGCATCTGCCGAAACAATATCTTTCAGGAGCTCAATGTTCCGGTTGGCAATTTGAGCGGCTTTTCGCAGAAGGCCCTTAGACAACCAGGTGCGGCCACTTTCTTCGTGTTTGGGTATCACCACCTCATAACCCAATCGCTCAAGCAACAGGATGGTTGTGATACCTATATGCGCATCGTTGTAATTTGTAAACTCATCACAAAAAAGGTATACAAGCCCCTTGGTCCGTTGGGGTGCGGCCTCCCCTATTGCCCTGCGGTGATTGTCCAGCTTTTTTTGCTGATGTTCAACATACCATTTTTGCAATGTCTTTGGGGCCAGCATGGGCATGGAACGTGCGGCCGCAAACCCCGAGAGGCGTTTGATCAAACCACCTGTAAATGCATTGCCCACCAAAAAATTATACACACCGGGCATTACAGAACCCAGCCTGGCCGATGCCGAAAAATTTGCGATAAGCTTTGAGCGAAATGGAACGCCATTGGCATCAAAATACTGTTGCAGGAACTCCGCCATTAGTTTTGCCATGTCTACATTGGAGGGACATTCAGATTTGCATGCCTTGCAACTTAGGCAGAGGTCCATAACCTCATAAATTTCTTTATGGTCAAACCGGTTTTTCTTGGTTGAATGCGTGAGAAACTCACGAAGGATATTCGCCCTTGCCCTGGTGGTATCTTTTTCATTTCGTGTAGCCATAAATGAGGGGCACATGGTACCACCAGACAGGTGCGTCTTCCTGCAATCACCGGAACCATTGCACTGTTCTGCGTGCTGGAGAACATCCTGGCGATAAAACCGGAAATGGGTATTGAATACCGGTGTGGATTGCCCTGGTTGATAGCGAAGCATCGTGTTCATTGGGGGCGTATCAACTATTTTGTTGGGATTAAAAATATGATGGGGATCCCAGGTATTTTTAACTTCCTGCAACAACCGGTAATTCTTCTCTCCTACCATTTGCCTGATGAATTCTCCACGAAGCCTGCCATCACCGTGCTCTCCGCTCAATGACCCCTGGTATTTTTTTACAAGCGTAGCCACTTCTTCAGCAATGGCCCTGAACAAGCGGTTACCTTCCAAGGTTTTTAAATTGATGATGGGCCGCAGATGAATTTCACCGGAACCCGCATGGGCATAGTGTACGGCATGCAAACCATACCTGGTGAGTATTGCATTAAAATCCCGGATATAGGCAGGCAGGTCATTTACATCAACAGCGGTATCTTCAATCACAGGCACCGCTTTTTCATCACCCGGCAGGTTACCCAGCAAACCAAGGCCTGCTTTACGCAGCGTCCATATCTTTTTTGTATCCTCACCAAACAATACCGGGAAATGATAACCCAAACCCGCAGCCCGCATCTCCGCTTCCACCGCACCTGTTATGGAAAGAATTTCCTCGCGCGTTGAACGGATAAACTCTATCACAAGTATCGCCCCGGGATCTCCCTGCACAAAGAAACGGTTCTTGTTCTGCTCAATATTTTCCTTTGTGCATTCCAGGATATAATGGTCAATGAGTTCGCTGGCACTGGGGCCATATTTTAGTCCGATGAGGTTGGCACGCAACGATTCATCTACGCTGGTAAAATGTATACACAGCAAACCCGTTTCCTTTAAGGGCAGCGGAACCAGGTTCAGCTTTATTTCGGTAATAAATGCCAGCGTTCCTTCCGAACCGGCTATCAGGGAACAGAAATTAAAATCATCGCCACCTGCAGTAAAGGGTGCGGTCTCGGCAAGAATGTCAATAGCATAGCCTGTATTCCTGCGTTCCACCGTCTTTTTTGGAAACTCTTTCCTGATCTCTACCTGGTTCTCATAATTGCTCAATAATTTTCGCGTGCTTCTGTACAATTCGCCCTCCAGGTTATTGAGTTCACACTTTTCATGAAAGTCATCAATACTTAATTCGCCGAATACCGCTTCGGTTCCATCACTGAGTAAAGCCCGCAGTTCCAGGAGGTGTTCCCGTGTACTTCGGTAAACAACTGAGTTGGAGCCACAGGAATTGTTTCCTACCATGCCGCCTATCATAGCCCTGTTGGCTGTAGAGGTCTCCGGACCGAAATACAATCCATACGCTTTCAGGAACATATTCAGTTCATCACGTATCACGCCGGGCTGCACACGCACCCATCTTTCCGCTTCATTCAATTCCAGTATCCCAGTAAAATATTTGGATACATCTACAATGATTCCAGGTCCCACCACTTGTCCCGCAAGCGATGTACCCGCCGTCCTTGGAATCAGCGAAGTTTGGTTGTCCCGTGCAAAAGCAATCAGTTTACGGATATCCTCTTCGCTCTTTGGAACTGCCACTGCAAGCGGCATTTCCCTGTATGCAGAAGCATCTGTGGCATATAAAGTACGGATGGCTTTATCAAAATAAAATTCTCCTTCCAGTTGTTGAGATAATTGCTGCAGTGTTGGGTTCATGAAAGCCAGGGAGTTTACGGGTGCGGCAAAAATACTTCTTTACGGTTAACATCAACAGGCGTAGTACAGGCAAGTTAGTTTTCTACCATCGAAGCGCGTGCAGGTAAGCGGTAGCCGCCGTGCGCAGCCCCAATGCCGGATGTTAGAAGATGGCGGGAAAGCCTGTAAATTTTGAATGACCAGGTGCTTGAACAGTCATTGGACGATTTCATTGCCCTGTATACTATGTGCCAGGTAAAAGCCGTAAGGAGGCTTAATTGATGAGAATAAGTTTCTGGGGCAGGGAGAAGTATTCGGACTTTATCTTCTCGAGGGTCTCTTTTTTATTGAAGAGCTCATAGTACTCTTCCACATCAATATTGGTATTCTCCTTGTTCACGTACACCGGACCGGTAACGGAGCTGTTTTCGCCATTCTCAAATTTGGCAGTTCGCACTATTCCGTTAACGATGGCATCCTCATTTAAGACACATTTGTTTTTACAGATCACATTGCCTTCGATCATACCCCCGATCACAATTTCATGGCACAGAATATCCCCGTTCACCGAAGCTTTTTTATCGATGATTACCTTATTGGTGCAGAAAATGATCCCTTTAAAATCTCCTTCAATCCTGATAGGGGATGCCGTTTTGATGATGCCAAAGTACACACCGCCGGAAACCACCTGCACCGCAGGGAGCATTTCAGTTGGCGCCTCCGTTTTTTTGTTAAAAATCATATACTGGATTTTGGCATTGAATACGGATGTCAATATAACCAATTATGGACGTTTTTTACCAATCGCGTGCTATGTTTTGGTTAAACGACAAAAAAAACGTGTTTCCCTGACATGAATATTGGCAGAAATGCCTAACTTTTCTGCGAAATAAATTCATTCCGTTTTTGATAACGAAAATTTTGAGTCATGAATAAATTCAGGGAGCAATTGCTGCACGATCCTAATTCCAGTTTTGCGACGCAGACCGCGCAGGATGAAAAACAACTTTTCATTACCAGTTCCACCAATATCTCGGGTGTACTCGATTCCGAAAATGATATTATCCTTGATGGTAACTTTAATGGTGTACTGTACAGTAAAAAAACCATTCATATTACCCCAACCGGCTCAATAAAGGGAGTCATCATCTGCAATGATATAAAAGTGGAGGGCGAATTTGAAGGATCTGTATACAGCCTGCGTGTAAACCTTTGCAAAGACTCTATCCTGAAAGGCACGATCCATTGTACCATCATCAATACCGAGATGAACCAGTTTGTAGATGCAAGCATCAAACTCTTAAGCCTGGAAACCTCTGTATTCGAAGCCAGTTCAACCGACCTGTTCCTGCAACTGAAAGATGTTTTCAACAAGAACAACAAGGACAATAACTATATTGCCATTTTCCATGAGAAACTCAATGAAGTAAAACCCTCTACCAAGTTTTACCACCAGACCATATACGTTGCACCCACCAATGAAACTAACCAGCAAACTGGCAGGATCGAAGACATTACTCCGGAAACCGATAACTAATCATTTCTGAAAATCAATTGACTTAGGGAAGGCGAAATGCTTTCCCTTTTTCGTTACCAGCCATCATTGCAGTTTCCCATATTTCAGCATGGAGTAAAGATTACCGAAGAAAAGGGGGCGGTATTACCTGGGAAAATACTGTTGGGAAAAAAGCAGGCTGCCAATCATAAGCGCTTTTCGGTTGCATCTGTTTCAAAACTGAAATGGATAGTTTCGGCGCTAAGTGTCAGCACAGGTACGACAATGGTATTACCGTTCCGGTCCTTCAGGCCGCGTCGCAGGATCTCATCCACGATCAGTGAGCGGGCAAAATTGATGGCGCTTTGCACATTTGACCACTGGTTAAGTGGCTCCTTGTTTTTGGTTACAGAAAATATGGCAAACAACTGCATCACCGTTTCATCCATGGCTCGGTCGATCAGGCATAAATCAAAATCGAGCGAAAGCCGCGCATGTCCTTCTATGGCTGACGTCTTAATATGGTTTTTACTGAATTTCAGGTATAGTTCGTCAGAACCTTCCAGGCTGAGCATGGCGGGAAAAACTTCCAGTGAAGATTTAGAATGGTCGATGGTCAAGCCATCCACAACATGAATTTTTGTTTGCATGAGGGTTTTTTTTAACAAACCGGTAATCGGTACCACCCCGCAAAATAGCAGCGATGGCCATGGGTATGGATATTGGGGATATTGGACCAGAAACGATCCGATGCATAAATAAAATAATCATTCCACCCGTTTCAACCAGCAATTGTGGGTAATGCGTTATCTTTAAGACACATCCAAGCCTGTGAAAAAATACGCCGTATATAGCCTTTGGGCATTGGCAGGATTGCTTATCCTGGTGGTTATTTTATACCTGTCCGCCGCACTGTATGTTTCAGCCAATAAAGAAAAACTGATCGCCAAAGCCGTTAGCACCCTGGGCACTACAACTGGCGGAACCGCTTCTATTTCCGACCTGTCCTTATCGGTCCTCAATAATTTTCCTTTTGTGGCCATTGAGCTAAAAAAAGTAGCACTCAAAGATTCCCTTTTTAGCAGGCATGGCCATCATTTACTATTTGCGGAGCGCCTGTATCTCCGGGTTAATCCACTTAGCCTGGTGCTTGGAAAAATAGCTGTCAAAAAAATAGAAATGGATTCCGGCATGGTTTACCTGTATACCGATAGTACCGGTTACAGTAATGATTATCTGCTTAAAAAGAAAACCCAGACAACAACCATTGACGAAAAAGACAAGGGCTCACAGGAAATGTTTGACAAAATAGAACTGAAACATACGGCCCTGACAGTTGATGACCGATCCAAAGCGAAACTGTTTGATGTTTTTGTAAATAAGTTCAGCGTAACAACAAAAAAATCCGGTAGCGATTATATATTCAAAATATCCGAGTCGGTTTTAATTAAATCCATCGCGTTTAACCAGGCAATCGGTAGCTACATGTCTGGCCAAACACTCAACGGTAATTACTCCATGCTTTACTCAGCAGCCAAAAAAGAATTGCGTTTTGACAGCATTCCGGTACGCATTACAAACCAACCCTTTCATTTTACCGGTGTATTCAGTTTTGGCACAGTGCAACAGTTCCTGCTGCGCGTAAACGCAAATAATATCAGTGTAGACTTTGCGAAAAAACTGCTCACAGAAAAAACTGCGAAAGGCATCAGCCTGGTTTCGGTAGCGGGTCCTGTTGATGCATCTGCCACTTTAAAGGGTAGCCTTACAGGCGGTAACCCATATATTGTTGCGCAGTGGGTAACAAAAGCCAATACCCTTACAACTCCCCTGCTTAGTTTTAACAATTGCTCTTTCAGCGGATCATACACAAATGAAGTAAATCCAGACTCAGCGCATACGGATGAGAATTCAAAAGTGGAAATTTATCAATTCCGGGGTGACTGGAGGGGGCTGACTATGCAATCGGAAAAAATGGTGATCAATAACCTTACTATTCCGGTACTCACTGCAGATCTGCGATCAGACTTTTTACTCCCTCAATTCAATACTATTCTCCAGACAGAAGCATTGTCTCTTACCAGGGGGAATGGAAGTTTGTCACTGAAATACAAGGGCCCCTTCGATCACATTACACCGCAAAATGCATCCCTAAACGGCACATTATTAATCAGGAACGGAAACATTGTGATTGGTGCCGCAAAGTCAAATCTTTCGGATTGTAATGCCGTATTTCATTTTGTAAATACCAATGTGATCCTTGAACGGCTTGATTGCCGTATACACAATGACCCCATCCATGTTTCCGGAAACGCTGTAAACGCATTGGGATTGCTGGGAGACACGCCCGGCAATGTTTTGTTATCGTTAAACATCAGTGCCCCGGTGTTGAACATTGACAACCTCACAAGTGTATTGTACAGAAAATTGCCCGCGCGAAAAACAAACGTGAATGCAAAACCTGGAAGCATCGCCCAAACAGCACAGAAAATTGACCAGCTACTGTCGAGTGGAAATATATCTGTAAACGTAAATGCCGCCAAGCTTGTCTATCACAAATTCCAGGCACGCAATGCAGTTGCCAGTATCGCGATCGACGAAAATTCATGGCTGCTAAAAAACGCGTCCCTGCAGCATGGCTCGGGCAGTATATCCGTAACGGGAAAAGTGCAGGAACAGTCCGCAGGCCGCTTTGGCCTGCAGGCAGCCATGCAGATGAAGCAGGTGGATGCACAGAAAGTGTGGTATGAGTTTGAGAATTTCGGGATACCGGATCTCAATTACAAAAACATAAAAGGACTACTTTCAGCCGACGCAAGGCTTTCCCTGCTTCTCGACAGAACGGGCAACTTCGACATGAAAACATTAAACGGGGATGCAGATTTCTCGATCCGGCAGGGTGCACTTATTAATTTTAAACCATTGCAGTCCGTCAGGACATTTGTCTTTAAAAACCGCGACTTTACCGATATCGCATTTGCGGAAATCAAAGACCATATTGCCTTCAACCGGGGTACGGTTACGATAGACCGTATGGAGATCAATTCAACAGTGATGTCGCTTTTTGTAGAGGGGATCTATGGTCTTTCAGGCAATACGGATATCAGTATACAGCTACCCCTGAGTAACCTTAAGAAAAGAGATAAGGATTATGTGCCTGAGAATGCGGGGGCCAGCAGGGGTGGTGGTATGAGTGTCTTTCTGCGCGCCAAAACAGACGCAGACGGCACCATCCGGATTAAGTACGATCCGTTTAAAAGATTCAGGAAAAGTCCGGGGAAATAGTACAGGTACATTATGGTGCGAAGGCTTCACCACAAAGCCATAGAATGCACTGAGAGCCACAGACACATTATTGGCTAATGGATATACCTGCTATTTTAGTGATGATCAGACACAGCAAAAATTGGCAGGAAGTATGAACCGGAATTTTAGAAATAACTGACAAGGGCCTCAAGGCTGATGGGTTTTTCCATAATCTGGAACGGTACGCCCTCGAGGCTTGTTACAAGAAAAATGGATTCGTAGGCACTGATCAGGGTAATCCTCATTTTAGGGAAACGCTTTTGCAAACCCGGGGCCTGTTTCCATCCAAAACCATCGGGTAAATTGTTGTCGAGGAGCAACACATCATATGGCTTTTCCTCCAGCATACGCATACCCTCCTTCAACGAATGTGCAGCAGAAACTTCATAGTCACGCTGGCCCAGGTAATCTTTGATCAGAATAAAAAAATCGACCTCATCATCAAGGACTAATACAGTACGCATACGCAGGCAATGTTTACAAACTGCCACAAAGGTAAGATACTTAGGCT
This sequence comes from Chitinophagaceae bacterium, assembly GCA_031424835.1. Lineage (GTDB taxonomy): Bacteria > Bacteroidota > Bacteroidia > Chitinophagales > Chitinophagaceae > Sediminibacterium. Next base: position 23,883 of record JANPIE010000020.1, on the reverse strand, counting down.
TTTGAATGTTTAAAAGAACGATAAAGCTTGCGGTGACCGCCTTCTGATGTCCGCATGGAAAATCGATTCCAATTGCCGATTTTTACCTAAATAACTTATATGCGTTTTTACAAAACCGGATGCGTGCTGCTCATATTTGCCCTTGCTTATGGTTGCTCGCAAAAATTTGGTGCCGTATCAGAAAAAAGGGTAACAGCGGGCAACCCGGTTTTTCCCGGTTGGTATGCGGACCCTGAGGGTGCAGTTTTTAAAAAACGGTACTGGATCTACCCTACTTATTCCGCACCCTACAGGGAGCAGGTATTTTTCGACGCATTCTCCTCGCGCAACCTCATCGATTGGGAAAAACATCCGCGCATTACCGATACGGGCAGCATTCAATGGGCAAAAAAAGCGATGTGGGCACCTGCTGTAGTTGAAAAAGGTAATAAATATTTTTTGTTTTTTGGCGCCAATGATATCCAGAATGACAAACAGTATGGAGGTATCGGTGTGGCGGTGGCGGATCATCCCGCCGGGCCATTCAGGGATCACCTGGGGAAACCACTGATCGATAAATTTTATAACGGTGCGCAACCGATAGACCAGTTCGTGTTTAAGGATAAGGATGGCCAGTACTATATTATCTATGGTGGCTGGCGCCATTGTAATATTGCCAGACTCAGTGATGATTTCAGGTCGATTGTTCCTTTCGATGATGGTGTCCTCTTCAAAGAAATTACACCTGACGGTTATGTAGAAGGACCTTATATGTTTATCAAAGACAATAAATATTATTTTATGTGGTCAGAAGGAGGCTGGACGGGTCCTGGTTACTCTGTAGCCTATGCCATGGCCGATTCCCCATTCGGACCGTTTGAACGGGTGGGTAAAATATTACAACAGGATTCCAGCATTGCCACCGGTGCCGGCCATCACTCCGTGATCCGAACCAACCGCGATCGCTGGCTGATCGTCTACCACCGCCGCCCCCTCGGAAAAACAGGCGGCAACGAAAGGGTCACCTGCATCGACGAAATGTATTTCGACGGCCAGGGCTTTATTTTGCCAGTGAAGATGACAGATAAAGGTGTCAAGGGTGAGTGAGGGGGAGTTGGGAGTTGCTAATCAACCACCCTACTCACGTCTGACGTCTGACGACTCACGACCACCCGCCCTCATATTAAAAAATCCTCCCGTTGCGGGCTGAAGGCATCGATCAGCACGCCGGGTTCGAGGCAAATGCAGCCGTGGGACTCATTAGGCGGTACATAGTAGCCATCACCTTTTCGGATGATCCTTTTATCCTGGCCGATGGTCATTTCAAACACACCACTGTCAACATAAGTGGCCTGGCTATGTGGGTGCTGGTGCATGGCACCAATAGCGCCTGCTTCGAATTTCGCTTTCACGAGCATTAGTTTCTCATCATAGCCAAAAACCTGGCGCTGTATACCATTGCCCAGATCCTCCCATGGAATCTCCTGCGCAAACTGGAAAATATTGGTGTCTGTCATAATAAATATTTTGCGGCATTTCCGGCGCTTGTTTTGCAGTATTTGGGTATGCAATGGATACGGCAACCATGTGCCCCTGCAACCGTTCGCATAAATACCATAGTTCCCTGTCATAAACAAAATAACTTTACCGTATGCCTGGTGATTCAACGTTTTTTGTGTCTGAAGGATCGATCGTCAGAAAGATATGGGGCAGCGCCGATACCATACTTTTTATCTTCGCGGGCTCAGCCGCAGAATTCGCCCTGAATAAAGCCGTGGACTGGCTTTATTTTACGGGTAAACTTCCGGCAGATCCCCTGGGCCGACTCTTTTCTACGGTAGCCTATGCACGGATGATTGTGTTTGCGCCTACAGAAAAAGCCAACGCGGCCATTGACAGGATCACAGCCATCCATAGCAGTGTAGAAAATGCAAGGCAGGCAACCATACCGGACTGGGCCTATCGCGATGTATTGTACATGCTTATCTACTATTCGATCAGTGCATATGAATTGCTTGAACGAAAGTTAACTGCAGAAGAAAAACAGGAAGTATTTGATGTATTCTTTCGTGTGGGCGCAAGAATGGGACTAAAGAACCTGCCGCTGAACTACCATGACTGGCTCTCCTCGCGCGACATGCACCTGCATAAGGATCTTGTGAAAAGTGAACATACCATCGATCTATACAAACAGTACAAAAAGCACCTTGGAAGCGCGAGGTTTTACATACTTTGCGAGTCGCAGAAAATGATATTGCCGCCTGTTGCAAAAGAATTGCTGGGCATGGGTAAAAAAACATGGCTGCGTCCCATCGTACCGGTGTACAGGGCGTTAAAATGTATACATGCAGACTGGCTGGTAAAACAGGTGCTTCTTCCCGCCAACTATAAAAAGCAAATCACCGCCCTCGACCACCACCCCTAATCCGACCCATCTCCCCCAACTTAAAACTTATCACTTAAAACTTATAACTATACCCCACCCGTATCACCTGTGTCTCATAATAATCGGTACTTGTCATGCGAAATCCATTTCCGGTGATCTCCTTCTCTATTCGCAGCGTATTGAAAACATCGGTTGCATTGGCAAAAAGTTCGCCATTCCCTTTCTGGATCTGTTTACGGAAACCCATATCCACTGAGAAACGTGCGCCAATTTTTCCCTGCGGAATAATATCCGGCGCAAGGTAAAGTGCAGAGAAATGGAACTCAGCTTTAGCCGGCAATTTAAACGATGCGTTCAGTTTTGCATTACCTGATGTGATACTCTCCTCAGGCATAGCATATACCGTTGGTACGGGATATTTGTTCTGCACGCTGAATGCATGGATCGTATTGCGATACAGGGCCGCACTCATGTTAAAAGAAACGGCCGGCGACAATTCCTGCTGAAAAATTACTTCCGTTCCGGTAGCGGTGCTCCTTCCTGCGTTCTGGAAAATATTGTAGATAATTGTGTTGCCCGGCACTATGGTGGCGATACGGGTGATGGTTGCATCCGTAATTCTATGGTACAGAGAGGTGGAAATGCTGCCCTTTCCCCGGCGGTGCCGGTACCCCAACTCAAAACTATTTGAGAACTGCGGGCGCAATGTAGGGTTGCCTACTTTCAGCAATTCCGGCTCATCATATTTTGGGAAAATACGGATATCAACTTCATTGGGTCTGTCAACACGCCGGTTATAAAAAGCAGAAAGCTTATTGCGATCGTTGATCTTATACCCGAAACGCAGGTTAGGAAAAGGCTGCGCATAATCATACCCGTCCGACTGATAAGTATTGTGATCAGGATTTACTTCGTAATTAACCTTTACATATTCCAAGCGCAGCCCGGCTTCCATTTCAATTTTGTTGGTTTCATAAACGTAATTTCCATATACTGCGGGAATGGTCTCTTTATAGGTGGCCCAGCCTCCTGCTTTGGCATCAACCGGCGAGTTGAGCCCCGGAAAAAACTGCATATCTGTGGGTATTGATCGATATCTGAACTTTAAACCGGTTTCCAGTCTACCATGCTTCAAGGGCCTCACATAATCTACATTGAGGTCCGAAACATGTTCATCAGAGAGTAGTTTGAATGCATCCTGCCCTGTAAAGCCGGGCATAATATTGGTAAAAAAATATTTCTCATCCTCGCGGTGAAATGTGTAATTAAAGCCGGCATTGAGCAAATGCCCCGGCTGCTTGAATTTATGCTGGTAAATAGCCGATGCCACTGCCGTATACTTAACTTCATCTTCCAGAAACTGCCAGAGACGAAGCCGCTGCGACAGGTCCTTGTTGAAAAAAGGGTTATCCCCTTCGTCACTGATCTTTTCACGGTTAAAGAATGCCGAAAGGGTAAAACTGTTCTGCGCATCCGGGGTCCAGTCAATACCCGTTTTGACCGTTGCAAATGTGGTTGTTCGGTTTCGTTTTACCTGTTGCCTGATGACCGTTCCGTCTGTATACACACGCTCTGCAAAATCATTGCGATTAAGGGTTTGAGTATACAACCAATCACCCTGCCAAAAAGTATTGAGTTTGTTCTTGCGGTAGTTCAGCGAAACAGAAGGATTCAGTTTAGGAGTGGCGCGGTACTGTGGCCTGATTCCTGGAAGGTTTTGCCGGCGTTCCCATAAAGCACCCAACGCAGTAGTCATACCGATCTTTCCGTTAAATCCTTCCTGTTTATTCTTTTTATAGATGATATTGATGATACCCGCATTTCCGTTGGCATCATAGGCCGACGATGGGTTGTTAATGATCTCGATTCGCTCTATGGCAGAGGCTGGTATATTATCAAGCCCCGTCTGGCTTCCAAAACCAGTTACCGCATTCTGTTTGCCATCAATAAGAACAGCCACTTTATCGTTTCCGCGTAACTGTACTTTTCCGTCCTGCACAGTTACACCTGGCAGGTTTTGCATGGCCTGTAACACGGAGCCCCCTGATTGGCTGATATTGTTGGCAAGTGTAAATACTTTCTTATCCATTTTATCAGCGAGACCATCGCGCGGCCTGCTGGAGGTAACCGTTACTTCGTTTAAGAGTGCCGGCGCTTCTTTGAGTTCAATAGTGCCCAGGTCGAGGAAGGGGCTTAAGGAGCCCACCAGTATCTCTTGCCGGTGCATATTGAAATTAGCATAAGCCAGTTCCATTATATAAGTACCCGTTTTTATACCGGCCAATGAGAATCGACCCTCTTCATTGGTTATGGTGCCCCCTGCAAAAGCGCTATCGGCCTTTATTTTCAGTAAAACATTGACATAAGGCAACGCTGTTTTGTTTTTAGCATCCCTAATCAACCCGGATACAGTTACCCCTGGAAGCTGCGCGCTGACCAGTACGGGCAAAAGCCCCAGCCAATAAACCATTGCTATGCGGTAATTCCTGATCATTAATTTACTTCATAAGTTACTGGTATACCAAACACTGCATTTCTCTCCTGATCCAACAGCGCAAATTTAGGCGCTGCCACCCAGATATCTCGGGCATTTTAGGTCATGTATCCAAAGCTGGCGTTAAATAAATAGAAGCGCGGGTTTAGGTCGCTATTTTTTAAGGCGTTCTGGTATTATATCTGGGTAATTTTCAACCGGCTATCCAAAAAGTTGTAACTATTCGTGCATTTCTGCGTCTGTAGGGGTATAAACCTGCTGCATGCTGAAAAATTACTTCAAAATCGCATGGCGAAATATCATTCGTCACAAAGCCTATTCGGGCATCAATATTTTTGGGCTCGCCATCGGAATTGCGGCCTGCCTGCTCATACTCCAGTATGTATCATTTGAACTGAGCTATGAAAATTTCCATACTAACAAATCCCGTATCTACCGGATACAGCAGGACCGCTTTGACAACGGTAAACTAAGCACACAATGGGCCGCGGGTGCCTACGCTGCCGGCAATTCGTTTAAGGAAGCCATACCGGACATAACGGATTATGTAAAAGTGCTTCGGCGCGGCGAAGTAGTTACCGAGATCGACAACCAGCCGGTTAAGATCAAAAGCATGTTCTATGCAAGTAGCTCGTTCTTTCAGATATTCAGCTACCCCCTGCTACTGGGAGATAAGAACACAGCGCTGAAAGAACCATTCACCGTTGCATTATCAGAAACCACTGCCAAAAATATATATGGAACCACCAATGTTGTGGGCAGAATATTAAGATTGAACCGCAGGAACGATTATACGGTTACGGCTGTTTTTAAAGATGCGCCTGTTAACACCCAGATCAAACCCAATATCATTCTCTCGTATGCTACATTTATTAAGAATGCGGGACCTAACAACAATCCGGAGACTGCCTGGCTATGGGATGGCTGTCTTACCTATGTGCTGTTACGGGAAGGCGCCGACCCTGCCGCCGTGGAAAAAAAATTCGCACCCATTGTAGAGAAAGCAGTGGGGCCCGAACTGAAAAAATTAAATGCGGCGGTAAGCTATCATCTTCAGCCATTGCAAAGCATTCATCTTTACTCACATTACATGAATGAACCGGAAGCTAACGGCGACGGAAAAACAACCTACCTGCTGGCCGGCATCGCATTATTTATTGTATTGATTGCATGGGTAAATTATGTAAACCTGGCTACGGCAAGAGCCATTACCCGTGCAAGAGAAGTAGGTATCCGCAAAGCCATCGGCTCCCAACGCAGGCAACTGATGGTGCAGTTCCTATCTGAATCGGCCCTTCTAAACGGGATGGCGCTGCTGCTCGCATTGATCATAGTGGTGATAGCGATACCTGGGTTTAACCGCATAACAGGTCAGCAACTTTCTTTTTCCCTGTTTGCGGATGGTAATTTCTGGCTGGCACTGGCTAGCCTTTTTGTGTTGGGTGTGCTTTTTTCCGGACTGTACCCTGCCTTTATTTTATCAGGCTTTAAACCCATTGACGTGCTGAAAGGGAAAATGCACAGCACGGGGCAAAACGGCCTGTTGAGAAAATCACTGGTGGTTTTTCAATTCGCCGCATCCCTTTTCCTGCTGATAGGTACAGTGGTTGTATACCAGCAGATACAATTTATGCGGGAACAATCGCTGGGCATTGATGTTGCGCAGACATTGGTGGTTACGCCGCCGGTTGTGGGCATAGACTCCACCTATCCGCAGCGCATGACAACATTTAAGGAAGCATTGAAACAACAAAGTTCTATCAGCCATATTGCAATTTCATCCAGTATTCCCGGTGAGGCGGTGGGCTGGAACGCAGGTGGAATCAAATTGGTAGGCACCGATGAATCAACACAGAAACAATACCGTGTGATTGGGATGGACCATGATTATATCAATACCTACGGCCTCAAAATGATTGCCGGACGCGCATTTTCAAAAGCGTTCGGATCTGATGACAGTGCAGTGGTGTTTAACCGGAAAGGCATTGAACAACTGGGATTCAACCAACCAGCGGATGCTATCGGCAAAAGAATTGATTTCTGGGGCAACCGCTATACGATTGTGGGTGTTACGGAAAATTTTCACCAGCAATCATTGCGGGAAATATTCGAGCCATTGATCTTCCGTTTGGTTCCAGGCATAAGTGGATACCTATCTATTAAGACCAGCGCCGGCAATGTGAGCCAGGCTGTAACACAGGTAAAATCTGCCTGGAACAAATTCTTTCCCGGAAACACTTTTGAATATTATTTCCTGGATGAACATTTTGATGATCAATACAAGGCCGATCAGCGATTTGGAAAAGTGTTTGGCTTATTTACGGGACTGGCCATACTGGTAGGATGCCTGGGACTTTTTGGCCTGGCTTCTTTCACAACACTGCAACGCACCAAGGAAATTGGGATACGCAAGGTATTGGGAGCTTCGGTAATGGGTATTTTACAATTGCTGTACCGTGAGTTTATTCTCCTGCTTGTGATTGCATTCTTTATTGCTATGCCGGTGGCGTGGTGGGCAATGTATCAATGGTTACAGGATTATGCTTTCAGGGTGAATTTGCAATGGACCTACTTCCTGTTTCCTTTCCTAACCATTATTTTAATTGCATTGGTCACGGTAAGTTTTCAATCAGTGAAAGCGGCATTGGCAAACCCGGTAAAAAGTCTGCGCACGGAATAAAATGAATTTGAAGAAAAGATTGGTTGGGATTAGTTATCTATTGAATTAGCGCAGTGCGGAAAGTACGGGCAGCAGAGGAGACTAGAGGAAACTCTCGAGCCTGCCCAGGGTAAGTGGTTTTTCCATCAGTTTATAAGGAAAATGATCTGCTTTTGGAAAAGGAAGCGCCGTATTGGCACTCATGAGCGTAATATTTAATTCAGGGTAATCCTGGTGTATTTTGGGAGCAGCCGACCAGCCCAGGCCATCAGGTAAGTTATTGTCCAGCAGCAAAACATCGGGCCTGGATTCCCTCAATTTTTTCAAGCCGTCATTCAGGTTATGGGCACAATCTACCTGGTAATCCCTGCGACCTAAATAATGTGCGATCAGGCTGCATAAATCCTTTTCATCGTCAATAATCAATACTCTGCGGTTCATATTAGCATTTGTTACATAATCATGCCAGTGTCATTTTTTGAATAAGCTCCCCATTTTGCCGAACTTTCGCCTCAATTTGGGATGAAATTGGTATTTTTAGTGCCTATGCAACCTGAGAACGAGCTACCGGTCATCCTGGTGGCAGAAGATGATCATGACGACCAGGAGTTGATCATGGAATGTCTTGAAAAAATAAAAAGTCCGGTGAAAGTCGAAATTGTGGGCAATGGCAAGCTCGCACTTGAAAGGCTGCAAAATGCGAGGCTCCCGCCCCCCTGCCTGGTAGTGCTGGATATCAATATGCCTTATCTAAACGGTATAGAAACCCTGCAACGCATACGCACAGAGCCCACCCTTAAAGACATACCCGTTGTTATGTTCACCACAGCAGACAACGAGGAGAGCCGATTAAAGGCGTTATCCCTTGGTGCCAATGATTATTTTGTAAAGGCTGGCGATTTCGGTGAATGGCTCAGTCATGCCGGGAAGATGGTGCAGTATTGTGCATAGAACCGGACGAAAGACTTTTGGTTAGGGCAACATTTTGTTTCGTTTCCATGCTTCAAACCGGGCTCTCAGTAATTCTACAGCATTTTTATCGGGGGCAGCATCGCCACCACTAACTACCAATTTTAACCAGGGTTCCCTCACGGTATCCGTTTCATTGTGCACGATCAAAAATGAACTGGATGCTTTTCTTTCACCACAACGTTTATCACCACCCAGCTTCGCGCCAGCTTCCAGTGCAAGCATAAGCACCTGTTCCAAAGGCAGGTTTTGTTTCTGCGCCTTTACTGCTGCATCAAATACTGCCTGCAGTTCCCCGTCGCTGGCCAGTGTATTGCCCTGTACCGAAATACCCCTGCCCGTTATCGCACCTTTGCTCGTATATGCCTGCTTACCGGTATAGGTTACAGGGCTGTCAGGATCAGTAAGTGTGATCACTGCATATTGCTGGTCTTCCGGATCAAATTCAGGGTCCATCATCGCTTTCAGTATCTGCGGGGCCGTAGCTCCTGAAAGCATCAACTGGTATCCTTTCCTTCGCGCATCGCTGTTGCTCATAGCCTGCACGATGATGGCGCCCTTGCCGGGAACGGTAACGCCAATGCCATACACACCCTGACTACAGGATGCACCTGCCATGCCGATCTGTTTTGTTTTTACATCAATCACGATAATGGACCAGGTGGCCATGGCTGAAAGTGAAAAAAATACAATTCCAGAAAACGCAAAAATGAATCTACACAATGTTTTCATATGCACATTTTAGAACAACAATATACATATTCATACGGAATGCCGGATGACGATTGTATGGTTACACAAAACCCAAACATCCAGGCCCTGCGACCGCTATTGCCTGGGTATGGGTTTATCTGTTCTGAAAGGTGACGCGGGCAATCCTTCTTTGTTAGAAAGGTTGGCTCCTTCAGGATTATCGGCCCAGGCATACCGAACAAACAATGGCTCGCTTACTTCATCACTCCAAACAACCACGGTATTTCCCTCGATACGCGCATTGGCCCAAACAAAACGTTTATCAGCGCCTGCAATTGCAAAATGTGAAAGCGCACCACCGTCTGCGGAAATCAAACCGCTGCCTGTGTCAGTGAATGAAACCGTGATTTTTTGTTGCTCAATCACTGCAGATTGGAATATTGGCCCCGAATGAACAATATTTTCACCATAGGCCAGTTTACGTGCCGCCAGCGCCATGCGTTCCCCCACATCTTTTTTATTGAGGGGATGAATATCGTTCCATTCCCCAAGGCCAAGGTTCACCGTCATGGCTGTATTGGGTATGGCAAGTGTCTGCAACTGCTGTTCCCGCAGTTCGGCCCATTGACTTTCTGCCGGGTAGTAAACCACTTCCATAAAATCTGGCAATTGCGCAAATATAAAAGGCAGCGTACCAAGGTTCCATTTAACGCGCCAGTCGTTAATGAGTGAGCGCATGATCCTTGCGTAATTGGAGGACCTGCCGCTGTTTGTTTCACCCTGGTACCAGAGAAATCCCTTTATGGCATAATTCAGTGCAGGCGCAACCATCGTATTATAGAGTCCGGTGGGTTCATTCTGTGCATTGATGCCGGTGGGCGCTCCGCCGGCAAAACTGCCGGGTGTCTGTACCTGCCCTACCTGGTAGGTCCATTCACCACGCAGGTCTATTTTTTGGTTACCGACGGTGAGCGAATAGTTTTTATCAGGCACAAATCCACCCTTACCACCTGTATTGCTAACACGCACAACGATGGTATTCCTGCCCGGTCGCAAAAGATTTGCCGGAATATCATAACGACGCGGCGGATACTGGTATGTGATGTTGCCCACTTTGGTTCCGTTAACATAGGTTTCATCAGCATCAACGATACGCCCCAGGAATAATTTTGCAGGATGTCCCGTCATGGAAGCGGGAACATCAATCTCTTTGCGAAACCAAATGACACCATGCAGGTTTTTTGTACCCTGGTCGTCCCAATATCCCGGCATCCAGAACTTATGCCAGTTTTTAGGTACGAAAGAAGTATCAAACCATGATAGTGGACCGGCAGTGCCTTTATCCGGTTGCCGCCTCGCAGGAGGCGGTGTGTTTTGCTGACGGGGCGCCCTGGCAAAAAATGTCGAGTCCCTGAATTGCAAAAGCCTTGCCGCAAATGGTTCAAATGAATCGAAACCCTCCGCGCTTACCCATGCTTCGGCAGGTGTTCCTCCTACACTGGAATTGATGATGCCGACAGGCACCTGGTATTGGAGGAATAGTTGTTTTGCAAAAAAATATGTAGCAGCACCCATTGGCCCAACGGTGGCAGGACTGGTAACCACCCATCGGGATGGAGGATAATCATCATGCAGTTTGCGTACATCAGAAGAAGTGGGCACAAAAAAATTACGGATCTGCGGAAAATGAGCGGATGGAATTTCGTCGGGATATTTTTCTTTAACCCTGTCCATCTGCAGAACCATATTTGACTGCCCGGAACAGAACCAAACATCTCCCACCAGGATATCGGTAAGGGTTAACTGGTTATTGCCGGCGATCTCCATCGTATGCGGGCCGCCCGCTTTCTGCGCGGGTAGTCTCACCATCCATTTACCATCTGCACCCGCAGAGGTTCTGTATTTCCTTCCCATCCAGGAAACGGATACCTTTTCTCCATTGGCGGCCCATCCCCAAATAGTAAGTGGGATGTCTCTCTGCAAAACCATTGAATTACTGATAAGCTGGGGAAGTTTTACATCTGCGATAGCGGTAAAACAGGTAGCCATGCCACAAAAAACGGCGAGGCAGATTCTGAAAATAATAATCATGGGCGAACGTAATTTTCGGGTGAACAAACCGGTTATTACGTGAGCATTGGCAGTTAAATCTAAGGATTTATTTCGAAAAGGAAAGCAGTTGGCCATCAGGGGTTTTCGGCTTGATGCGTTTTTACTACCCTCTAAAAGTTGAACTGCCAAAGTTCACTTCCCGGCAATTCGATTTCCTGCAACCAACCCGTAATAAAATCAGGCAATTAAAAATAACAGATCAGCCGGCCGGGTAATAGGGAAATTAACAGTATGAATCTTTGTAAGGTTCACCAAATTTTTTTGCCATTCCTGATCTTACTGCCCCGCAACAATGCCTCCAGGTAATAATAATCGGCATAGATCAGCGGAACATCCACTTCAGAATTTGCAGCCCGCGATCCGGTACTATGCAGGAGAATAAAACCACGGTTCTCACCAATTGGAGAACGGTACTTGGTGGTAAGGTTGCGCATAATCTTTTCTGCCATGCCGCGGTAATACTTTCCTTTGGCACTATACAGGCTTAATTCATACAGTCCGGATGCCATGATTGCAGCCGCTGATGCATCTCTTTCTTCATTGGGAATATTGGGCGCATCAAAATCCCAATAAGGCACAAGGTCCTTTGGCATCCGGGCATGATTGAGCATGTAATCGGAGATCAGTTCTGCCTGTTTCAAAAAAATTTTGTTCCTGGTTTCCCGGTAGCACATGGTAAAAGCATACAGGCCCCAGGCCTGTCCCCTGCTCCATGCAGATTCGTGCGCGTAGCCCTGGTGGGTATTGCGTGCGAGTACCTTACCCGTTGCTGTATCATAATCAATTACATGATAGGAACTGTTATCCAAACGGTAGTGATTCCTGATGGTAGTCATTGCATGTGTAACCGCTATCCGGTAATAGGATGAGTCGCCGGTAAGTTTAGTGGCCGCGAATAACAATTCAAGATTCATTAAATTATCAATGATCACAGGAAAGCGCCACTGTTCCTGGTGGTGGTCCCAGGACCGGATAACGCCGGCTTTTTTATTGAAACGGGTAGACAATGTTCCCGCCGACTCAATGATCACATCCCTGTAATGGGCATCTTTGAACAGCCTGTATCCATTTCCAAAACTGCAATAGATTTTAAAGCCCATATCATGCGTGCCGGCATTATTTTTTTCCCGCTCGATATTTGCTGTAAAAGCGAGCGCTTGCTTTTTCCATTCATTGCTGCCTGTGTAGTCGGCGAGGTACCAGAGAATACCGGGGAAAAAACCGCTGGTCCAGTCCCTGGAACTTACCAACTTCAGGTTGCCTTTTTCCAGGGTGCGGGGTGAAACCAATTCTGGTTTGCCTTCACGTGCATCGGCTATTTCCGAGAGCATCAGTTTTGCCTGCACGGCAGCATCAGCCACCAGCCGGCTAACATTGTTTACCTGGGCCCGTGGTAAGATGGATACGACTGTGAGGATCGCGGTGAATAATATTTTAGAGCGCATACAGGTATGTTTTTTTTATTTTCAGATATTATATGTATGTACATGCAATTTACAGGTTGTTAAAATCTCCTTGCATAATCATTCGGTAAACCATATCAGCGGATGCCGCACGGGCAGGTTTCGTATCACTTCTCCCGCCTGGGGATCATGCGCTAAAATTCTCCAGGTTGCGAGCCAGTCATTACGATTGAATGCGTTGGCGCCAAATAATAAGAAGGGTTGTGCAACCGGCCAGTCATCCCAATACATCACATCGTGTAAAAATGGCCATTTACTTTTATCGGCCACATAGGGATATAAAAAATCAATTCCTTTTTGTACGGACTTACCATCGCGGGTTGAGTATTGCCAAAGATTATCCTCGTTTGTTGATAATATCTGGCAGATCATGGCAAACGCATCCAGGTTAAAGATAGAATACCCATAAGGTTTGGTCCGGCGAAGTTCCCTCGGAAATCCACCACTATCTGCCATCTGTCTGGGCAGCAACACATTTTTAAACCTGTCACTGCAAAATTTAAGGAGAGTCCGGTTCCCTGTAAATTTTGCAAAGGATGCCACCTGCATCACCCAGCATGTGCCATGGTTATTCTCTGCATTCATTTCATCAATGCCATAGGGATGAGTGGTTAACCATTGCAGGTATTTCGAAAACCAATCTTTGCAGGCTGCCAGGGTTGCCTTGTCCATACTTTCTGCACCCTGTAATATATATAATGCCTGTGCCACTTCCATCAGTTGAATGGTATCGATGATACCGATGCCCCTGCCTGTAAACCTTCCTTTGATGGCCTGGGCATAAAGCAGGCTTGGGTTCATCATGGTTGCTTCATCAACAAACCATGCCCTGCAATGCAGCAATGCGTGTATCACATACTGCTTATCGCCTGTTAATTTGTATGCAGATGCCAATGCACCCATGACCCTGCTGAAACGGATCATGGCAGAGCGGTGTGCCGTAAAATTATCGGGGTTGGTCATCCCATCACGCTGTATATAGGGACTATCCACACTTATCGGATTGGGCCACCAGTAGTCTCCCTCCGAAAAAAAGTCATGCTTCCCTCCTGCTGTTCGTGGTGAAGTTTGCGCTGTAACAGTAATGGGTTGCTGCTGCAACGCCCAGGCTGCTTCCTTAAGTACATATGGGCGTAGTGTATGTTCCGCCTCCTCTTTGATGGTAGACGCGGGAACAAAAGGTGTGGCGGCTAAGCAAAAACAAAGCAGCCATATCAGGGCTATTCGTTGGCTCATATTAATTTGTTGAACATGAAATCACTTTCACTAACATTAACAGCATTTGCAACACAGTTAACTTTTGTAACAACCCAAATAAAATCACAACGGAACGAGGGTGTATGCTTTCCCTTTCCGGGTATTGAATCTGATGGTATATCCTTTGGAAACATCTATTCCGACCAGTACTGCTTGAGGATTTTTTTCGAACGGCGGCGCACCATAAACAGTTAGCAGTGCATTGCCTGCTTCTCTTCCTGACTCCTTCGATCCGATAAGTTTTACCCGCTCTTTGGTTTTTACCATACAGGTTCCGCCTGATTGGGAAACGAGTTTAGCCTGCAGAATTTTTCCATCCCGCCATTTGATATCCACTTTAAAATTCCCTCTTGCCTTAATGCCAGACACCTGTCCATTTCTCCATGCTTTGGGTAAAGCGGGTAGCAGGGAGATTTGTCCATCATGACTCTGCAGCAACATTTCCGTTATGCCCGCGGTGGCACCAAAATTTCCATCTATCTGGAACGGAGGATGCGCATCAAATAAATTGGGATAGGTACCTCCACCGCTCATCTGTGCCTTCTCTTTGGAGGGATCGATGAAAGCAAATGCGGCACTTAGAATTTTGTATGCGTGATCACCATCCTGTAGCCGGGCCCACCAATTGATCTTCCATGCCATGGACCAGCCGGTGCTGACATCGCCCCTTTCTATTAGTGTTCTTTTTGCAGCTGCCGCAAGCTCAGGTGTATGGTTCAACGTTAGCTGGCTACCTGGATACAATCCAAATAAATGAGAAATATGCCGGTGCCTGTCGCTGGGATCGTCCCAATCTTTGAACCATTCCTGCAACTGCCCGTTGCGGCCTATCTGGTAGGGATACAGTTTTTCTCTTGCCTGCTTAAGCCGCTCACGAAACTCCGGATCAAGGTTCAGGGTTTCTGTTGTTTTGATTGATGCCGTAAACAGTTCGCGAATGATGGACATATCCATGGTGCTGGCCATTGCCATTTCATATTCCTTTCCGTTGAGCTTGATGGTATTTTCCGGCGAGGTGGAGGGATTGGTTATAAGCCATCCCGAGACAGGATCTACCAATAACCAATGCAGCATGAACTGAGCGGCACCTTTCATTAACGGGTAGGCCTGTTCCCTTAAAAACTTTTTGTCGCCCGTAAATAAATAATGTTCCCATAAATGGGTACTTAGCCAGGCGCCCGCCATGGGCCATGCCGACCAGCGCGCTGCCGCACGGGGATCCGAATCGTAGCCGCCGGGTGGAGAAGTTTTGGCCCATAGATCCGAGTTGTGGTGGGTTACCCATCCCTCCCTGATACCATAATTTGTTTTGGCTGTTACCGCTCCGTTTACTGAGAGTTCTTTGATGAAATCGAATAAAGGCTGGTGACACTCGGAAAGATTGGTATTCTCCGCCAGCCAGTAGTTCATCTCTGTGTTGATATTGGTGGTATAATTACTGCCCCATGGCGGTTGAATGGCATCATTCCAGATCCCTTGCAGATTTGTGGGACGTGAACCCGGCCGGCTCCCGGCAATCATGAGGTACCTTCCAAACTGGTAGTATAGAACCGTGAGCCCATGGTCATCAGGCGAACCGGTAAATTTTCGCAACCGTTGATCAGTTGGTAATTTTTCCGCGGCCGCATTTTCCCCCAGATAGAGTTTCACGCGATCAAACAAACTGTTGTGATCGGTTACATGTAACTGTTTGGCTTTTGTGAAAGAATAGTGCGCGGCGTTGTTAAGGATGGCTGCTGCTTCCAGTTCAGGATTTTTACCTTCCAGGCCCGGCGATTTATTGAACCCGTTAAAACTGGTACTTTCCGCCAGGTAAATCGTTACTGCATCTGCATCAATTATCTCAAGTTGGTCAACGCCCTGCCTGACTGACCCGCCTTCATTTGTGATCTTTACTTTGACGATAAAATTCATTCCTTCGCCTGCAGGATTTTCATCGTATCCAACCTGTACGGCCTCGGTAGATCTGTTGGCCACATGCTTTGGCGCTTTGCCCGATAATACCAGCAGGTCCTTTCCCTGCGTGTTCGTCACATAGCGCAACTTGCTGGTTAAGGAAGCCGTGAAATTTATTGAAGCTTTTTTATCCGCAGTAATACGCACCATCATTACTTTACCCGGATGACTGATAAAAGTTTCACGCGAGTACGTAATACCTGCAACTGTATATTTTACAGAAGCAGTTGCCGTGGAGAGATCAAGGTCGCGGTAATATTCTGACGGGGCTGTATCCCGGTAACGGAACTTCAACCACAGATCAGCCATAGGCAGGTAACGTGCGGAATAGGGTCCCTGCATTTTACGCCATAGACGTGCAGCGCTGTCATAGTTGGCTGCGAAAACCTGCTCACGTACTTTGGGCAGGAAAATGATACCGTCGGGATTATTACCCGGGTTAGGATACCCTGACCATAATGTATTGTCATTTAACTGGAAGCGCTCGGTAACCACACCGCCAAAAACCATGGCACCGGTTCTGCCATTACCCAATGGCAATGCTTCCTCCCAGGCGAGGGCCGGCTTATCATACCAAAGTTTTAAGGGAGGTTGCCTTGCCGTTTGCGCAACCGCATACATGCCAAACGCAGTAAGCAGGAAAGTTAGACAACCGGTTTTTTTGCGCATCTGAAAAAATTAAAACATAAATGACCCGCAATGGATGAATGTCATTTTCAGAGATTCATTTTTTTCATTTCCTTTACTGCATAATCGCAGGCCCTTGCTGTAAGTGCCATATAGGTAATAGAAGGATTCAGGCAGGAACTGGAACTCATGCATGAACCGTCTGTTACAAACACATTGGGCACTTCATGCATCTGGTTAAATGCGTTGAGCACAGAGGTTTTTGCATCCTTTCCCATTCGTACCGTCCCCATTTCGTGATTGGCATTTCCGGGTGCAGAGATGGCGGAATTATCTGTAACATGTTGATAGCCCAGTGAAGTAAGCATTTCAACACCTGTCTTTACCATGTCTGTATGCATGGCTTTCTCATTTTCCCGAAACGTGCAATCGATACTTACCATGGCCAGTCCCCAGGGATCTGATTTTGTTTTACTCAACACCAAACGGTTATCCTGGTAAGGCAGGCACTCGCCGTAACCATACAAGCGGATTTTCCATGGGCCGGCTTCTGTCAACGCGTCTTTGAATGCTGCACCCACCTGGAGGTCGGGAGAGGGCGTTTCCCGAAAAGCGTGTGCATTAAAATGATAGCCCCGGAGAAATCCCGTACCGGGCTCATTGATATTCTTAAACCTGGGAATGTAAAGCGGATTGGGTCTGCGGCCATAATAATATTTGTCTTCGAAACCCGCTACATGGGCCGTAATAGAAATGCCTTTGTGGTGATCCATCAGGTTACGACCCACCTGGTCGCTTCCATTGCCCAGGCCATTGGGAAAACGGTTGGATGTGGAACGAAGCAGGATGGCGGCGGTGGCTACGGTAGAGGCGTTGAGAAAAACAATGCGTGCAAAAAACTGTTCGGTCTTCTTTGTTTCTGTATCAATAATCTCAACACCGCTAGCCCTGGCTTTCTGTTCATCATACAAAACTTTTACCACCAGCGAATGCGGGCGAACGCTGAGGTTACCCGTTGCTATCGCTGCCGGCATGGTACTGGCATTGGTACTGAAATAAGCGCCGAAGGGACAACCCCTGTGGCAAAGGTTTCGCACCTGGCACTGCGTGCGGCCATTTACAGGTTCTGTTAGGTTGGCTGTTCGTCCTATAATTACTTTCCTGGACGTATACCTGGCTTCCAGCCTTGATTTAAAATCTTTCTCTACGCAGTTCATTTCAAAAGGCGGCTGGAAAGGACCATCGGGAACGGATGCTATCCCATCTCTGTTGCCGCTTACACCGATAAAACTTTCGACATAGTCATACCAGGGTGCAAGATCGCGGTAACGAATGGGCCAGTCAATACCATGGCCATCTTTCAGATTGGATTCAAATTCATGATCACTCCAGCGGTAACAGGCGCGGCCCCAGAGTAATGACCTTCCACCCACAATATCGCCGCGAACCCAATCAAAACGGTTTACCTCTTCGTAAGGGTTCTGGGTATCATTTATGTAAAAGTGTTTGTTGTCTTCACGGTATGAAAAATGACGGCTCTGGATTGCGTGTTCGTTTTTATCATCCTTTGAGAGGGAATTGCGATGTGTAAATTCCCAGGGCGCCTTGTTGGCTGTAGGATACACAGGATGCGCAATGTTTTTTCCGCGTTCAAGCAGTAACACTTTCAATCCTTTTTCGCAAAGTTCCTTCGCGGCCCATCCACCACTGATACCGGATCCTACAATGATTACATCAAATGTATTTTTTGCGGCAGCTTTATTGTTTACATGCAGTGAATCGCCCGGCATAATGTTTTTTTTAATGGAATGGTAATTTCACTTTGAATGCTTAAGGCAATTCATAGATGGTCCAATATACAAATTCCGTGTTTGCCCGTGAAAAGTTTGTACAAGCGAAAAAGGAACAGAGGAGCAGCGAACAGGAGAGCAGGGCACAGAAGCGTGAGACGCCTGTTAGGGGCGAAGCGCGAGTTTCGGCATTGCCGGAGCGCATGTAGGCAGAATAAAAAAGCCCGTCTCAAATAAATGAAACGGGACTTAGAAAATCATGAAATGGGTTGACTTACTGCCTGGCTCTTTTGGGATAAGGCGGGCGTTTGGGATCGGGTTGTGGATTTTTTTCCAGTTCCTTTAACGCGATCTCAATTGCTTTTTCCAGTTGAGGGTCCCGGCCATTGATCACCTGCGCGGGTAACTGCTCAACTTCTATATCAGGCGCCACACCTTCATTCTCTACCACGAAGCCATCCTTTGTCCATATACCCACATTGGGTGCGGTTACACCACCGCCATCCATAAATTCAGGGAATCCCAGTATACCCACCAGCCCGCCCCAGGTTCTTTTTCCCACGAGTGTGCCCACTTTGAATTTACGGAACATCCAGGGAAGCATATCTCCACCTGAACCTGCCGTTTCATCAATCAGCATTACTTTAGGTCCCTGTATGGACGCACTGGGCGATTTCAGATCTTTTCCATAACGCATGTTCCAATGCGCCTGGTAGGGACGCTGCAATATGTCTATATAATAATCTGCCAGTTGCCCGCCACCATTAAAACGTTCGTCAATGATGATGGCTTTTTTATTTGCCTGCGGGTAAAAATAACGTTTGAAATATTCATGACCCAGAGCGGCGGTATTGGGTACATACACATAAGCAACCTGCCCCTTAGTTGCCTCATTCACTTTTTTCAAATTTCCTTCCACCCAGTCGCGGTTACGCAGCGCGAGTTCATTGGCAACGGGTACCACTTTCACCACACGCGATCCTGTGCCATCGGCATTTGGGCCTATGGTCAGGTCGATGATGCGGCCAGAGGTATTTTCAAAAAATTTATAAAAATTATCGGCAGTAGTTATGTTTTTACCATTCACCGCAAGAATATAATCTCCCACTTTGGCATTCACACCTGGCTCAGATAAGGGTGAACGAAGGTTAGGGTTCCAGTTAAGGCCACTATATATTTTCCTGATGCGGTAACGGTTATTGGCCATGGTGTAGTCGGCACCGAGCAAGCCACCGCCTACCCGATCAGGATTACTCATCTGCTCTCCGGGATCTGTAATGCGATGATGACCCACTGCCAGTTCACTACTCATCCATTGTATTAATGTATTCAGGTCGCGCCGTGAGGCAAGATGGGGTAAAAACACTTCATACTTACTCTTCATTGCTGCCCAATCTGCTCCGTGCATACCGGGGTCATAAAAATAATCGCGGTTCACACGCCATGCCTCATTGAATATCTGCGGCCATTCTGCCAGTGGTTCAATTTTAACCTGTATATCCGCCATATTTAAAA
Source organism: Chitinophagaceae bacterium (assembly GCA_031424835.1). Taxonomy (GTDB): domain Bacteria; phylum Bacteroidota; class Bacteroidia; order Chitinophagales; family Chitinophagaceae; genus Sediminibacterium. The sequence goes on along the minus strand of JANPIE010000020.1, from coordinate 3,983 downwards.
GGCCAACACCCGGCAATGGTTTTTCACCAGCATTGGCAATTCCCCAGGTGGTACCTTTTACATACACCATCTTTTTTCCATCAGCCGAAAGATCATAATTATCCAGCTCCATTACCTCCATATCCCTTCTTTTCTTCACATCGAATTTGTGTAATGTGCCCGCGCCCTGAGGGCCGGCCGAAGAAATATATAACAACTCATCCTCTTTGCCCATTGCCAATTGGCCGTAACTACCAGCCCGTAAAGGAAGGTCAACGATTCTTTCCTGTATGCCTTCCCAATCAATGTAAACGGTGCCGGGTTTTCTTGCCGGTGCGGCTGTGGAATCTTTTTTTGTTTTGGTGGTATCCGGTATTTCCTTTGATTTTTCCTCATCACTTTCTTTGGCAAAAGGCGACACGGTTTCTTTTTGAAGCGTAACCAGATAGATGGAACTGCTGGAGCGCATATCATTATTCGACTGATCAAACCAGTTAAGTACCGGCCCCGCATCTGTAGAAGCAGTAAAATACAGGTACTTGCTACCCCTGTCGAAAATGGGGTTGGCAGCGTCACTCAATCCATCCGTAACCGGAAATGATTTTTGCTGTTCCACTGAATAGAGATATACGCGTCTGAATTGGGTTTCCGTAACTTTTGTATAGGCTATCCATTTTGAGTCGGCCGACCAATCGCCCGCCATATCCCTGAAGGCTCCGGGTACATAGAGTTCATCGGAATCGATTCTGCGTATGTTTCCGCTGGCCACATCAACCATGTACAGGTTCCTTCCATTGTCGGTATAGGTTATTTTTTTACTGTCGGGCGACCATTTACTGTATGCATAAAAGCCTGTTCCTTCGGGCTTGATAATTTTGGGCGCTGCTTTTCCGTCTTGTGGACTAAGGTGCAATTGGTATTCGCCGGATGCATCAGAAAAATAGGCAATGGTTTTTCCATCCGGCGACCAGGCAGGATATTTTTCATGAACGGAGGTTGTCTGTGTGAGGTTACGGGGATCACCTTTCTCTGCAGGCACTGTAACGATATCACCCCTGAAATCAACCACCACGCGCTGTCCGGTTGGGGAGATCGCCCCGCTCCTGATATATTTTACACCCCGCACAAAACGTGGTCGCAGTTCAAGCAGGTCTGCCGCGATGCCGATCTTCAGTTTCCTGGAACTGGATTCGCCTACATTCAAGGTATGCAGGTAACCGGCCTGTTCAAATACCAGAGTGTTGTTGCTTCCTGCGGCATTTAACACGGGAAAATCTTTGAAGGAAGTAATCTGCTCTACTTTTTTTGTAGAAGTGTTGTATGTAAATAGATTAAACTCACCGTTGCGGTCGCTGCGGAAATAAATGGTATTGCCTATCCAGATTGGGTTAACGTCATTGCAGCCGCCGTCGGGTTGGGGTATGCGGATGGTATTATGATCAGCAAATGTATAGATCCAGATAACGGAAATGGATCCGCCGCGGTAATGTTTCCATTGCCTGAAAGCATCAGACAGCGGGTTATATGCCAACTGCTTTCCGTCTGGCGAATAAGTGGCCCATGTAGCATTGGGTATTTCCAACTGCTCAGCCATACCCCCGGTAACAGGAACCGTAAATAATTGCGTGTACCTACCTGTAAAACTATGTCGTTGCGAAGCAAACAGTACTGCCTTCCCATCAGGTGTAAAACTACGCACAACGTCTGCCCCGGGATGGTAGGTTAACCTAACCGGAACACCTCCTTCAACCGGAACAAGGAATACGTCCTGGTTGCCATCATATTCTGCATTGAACGCGATCCACTTTCCGTCGGGTGAAAACACAGGGCCGGTTTCATTTCCGTCATCAACCGTTAACCTGCGAACCTGCGAGCCATCCCTGTTCGCAACCCAAAGATCTTCTGCATAAATAAAGGCAACATGATTTGAGCTGATGGCAGGCTGTGCGAGCATGCGTGTGTCTGTGGGATCGATGGCCAGTACAAAAATAGGTGTACATACCAGTAAGCAGATGCCAAGTAAGGCAGGCAATAGCAATTTTCTCATAACAAAGGAATTAAAGTCAGGCGTGGTAATTTTGGAAGGGATAAGATAAGTTTTTTTGGACTCTTATGCAACAGTGAGTCGCAGCGCAGGTAACCTGCGCGTTCCAGCCAGAAGGGCCCGGCTCTCTTTTGGGCATTCAAATGGCAACGGGAATCCGCCACTAAGCAAACAGCAATCGGCAACCGGTAACGCTATTCCTTTTCAACCATCTCCTTCAATATTGCCAATGCCCTGGGCCAGGTGTTGCGGAAGTATTCCATCATATCAGCCGGCATACTCCATCCATCCATCTCTACAGTCAATTGTGTTTTACCTTCCACATCTGTTAGTGTATAGTTCTCATGAGAACCGGCCCAGCCCTGCGTTTTGGCGTTTTCTGTATTCTCAACGCCATTTTTGATCTCTCCTTCATGCCTGAACGACATAAACGATGGCTGAACCATTTCTTCAATCACAGACACCATCCCGGACCCTTTGCCGTCGAGGAACCTTATCTTACTTCCTTTTTTCCAATCGGACTCTGCGCGGGAGCCTTCCATAAATGCGGAGGTCCACTTGCGGTAGCTTTCATCTTCCCAGAGAGAATCCCATACCTTTTGCCTGGGGGCATTGAGGAGGATTTGAAACGATAATTTTTCCATTTGGTTTGACTTTACACTAAAGTTGAAGAATTTCCCGTTATCATTCGTTTTTTTGGACGGTATCCTGTAAAATATTGGTTACCGATTATAGATGCTTAAGTAAAATGCCTCCTGAGCATCATTGCTTCAGCTCATGGCTATTCAAAGGGATTTCACGCTAAAAAGTTCCGCAATGAATTACCTTTCCTCAGATGAACGTTTGCACAAAAACATCATGGCGCCAGAATCAGGATGCGTATGTCAACGTTCTGTGCTCCGTCCTTCGCAGGTTTCAGTAACGATCGGGAGACATAAGGTTGCAGCGCTTCTGCAAATGGCGTAACGGTAATTCGCTGAGGCGTTGCAAGAATGATGGTAGCGCCTTCAGCTAAAAACATACGGATCAGCAACAGCAATGCGGTGAACTGGCCAGGGGCATAGTTTATATCACTTAACAATACGGTATCTGCATGTATACCGGGAGGAAAAAAATTCCAATCGATGCATTGGGCTGTTACATGCTGCCATCCTTTGTATTGGATATTCTATTCCATTAGCCTGACTGCCTCCGGCGCGTGATCACTGATAATGACGGATTTGGCCTGTGGGGCCAGTGCCAATGAAGGCAGCCCGATACCTGCCCCCAGTTCCAGTATATTTTTGCCTGCAGTCCATTGCGGTTCTTCTTTCAGAAAGGAAACCAATGCGTATGCCGAAGGCCATATTTTTGCCCAGAAAGGAAAGGGTGTTGCCGGGTTCTGTGCCTGCATTTTTTTGTACACTGGCTGAACCAGTTCCTGATCCGGCACAAAGAGTTCCAGTTCATCCCATACATTCATTAAATTCTCGGGGTAGCGCATATGAAATAAGGAGGGCACAAGTTACGCACCAACTGTTTAACCCGATCATTACAGGTAATTGGCCTCGGTAATTTCACGGATGGAACTGAATGGTAACGTTACTAAACACATACCTATTCGTAAACTGACACATACTACCCGTCAATACAGGAGTAAGATAGTACCCGCGCAGTGGTTCTTCTCTTTTTGCGCATTGCTTTTTTTCAAGGTACAAAAAAGGGCCCGCCAGTAAAGGCAGGCCCGTGGGGACTTAATAATACGCCAATACTATCCTCGTCCCTTTATCAGTTGTACCACTTTTCGTCTGGTACCCTGCATGATTTCTGCATAGTAGGTTCCGCTGCTGTAGCTATACCCGATCTGCAGTGTGCTGTTGGCACCTACTTTGGACCGTGCATCCACTACCCTTCCTGCTGCATCCATCACTCTTAGGTTCAATGGTGTTTCATATTTGCTCTCGAACTTCAGCGTGAAGTA
>JANPIE010000019.1:0-20562 GCA_031424835.1 Chitinophagaceae bacterium | reverse complement strand
CCACATCGTTCCCTGCGGCATACAAGGCAAGCAGGTTACCTCACTCCAAAAAGAACTGGGCAGCCATATCCCGCTGCCTGAAGTTTCAGAAAAACTGCAAAGAAATTTTGAAAAAATCTTCGATTGCCGCCTTGTGGGGGCGGGGGAGGTCAATCGACAGACGTGAGACGTCAATCGTCAATCGTCAGTCGTGAGACGTCAATCGTCAGTGTGAGAAGTGAAAGGTGAGAAGTGAAAAGTTTCTAAAATAGGTATAATATCGTTCACCTGGTGCGTTGTTTTACTCACGTCTCACGTCTCACGTCTCACGTCTCACGTCTCACGCCTCACGTCTCACGTCTCACGCCTCACGTCTCACGTCTCACGCCTCACGGCTCACGTCTCACGCCTCACGGCTCACGCCTCACGTCTCCCGACTCCCGCCTCACCTCTCACGCCTCACTTCTCTCGCCTCTTTCCTCACGTCTCACGCCTCTCGTGACACTTCTCACTTCTACCGTCTCTCTACTCACGTCTCACGCCTCACGCCTCACGCCTCACGCCTCACGTCTCACGCCTCACGCCTCACGCCTCACGTCTCACGCCTCACGTCTCACCTCTCACATCCCCTATTCCTTTGTCAAAAAGAACTTATTCTTCTCCTTCAGTTTGTCATCTTCGTACAATTCAAAACTGAACCAGCCTGCGTGGATGAAATTGGTCTTGTCAAGCACCAGTTCCTGTTCTTTGAGGGATTTTATCTGGAACAATTCTGAGCCATCGGTATCATCGTAAAAGACGATACGGTACCTGTGTTGCTTAAAGAGGGGTAGTAAAATAGAAACATAGCCCCTTGCATTCGTGAATACATACTGAGAGGGGCGCCAGGCAAATTTGGTTATGAAGGGGTGTATGTCGAGGCGGTATGCATCTACCGAAAACAAAGTATCGCGTGTGCCCAGTGCTATGGAATCCCGGAATTTTTTGTACAAATGCACTTCCAGTTTTCTTACCAGGGTATCATGCCTGTATACAGAGATATATTCCGGTACGGTTACAAATGGACGTAACTGTATGCGGTAAGGATCAATCATATACAGGGTATCTTTTGTATAGGCAGCCACCGAATCCCTGAACAATTTATAAGCAGTTTCTGTTAAGCTGGTAAACAGGTTTTCTTTTTTATAGATGTGCACCAGTTTCTGGTCGCTGCCACGCTTTACCGGTGCGGGCATCCATTCTACTGTACTGGCATTAACTCTTTTGAGATTATCCATTGTTTGCCTGTTAAGGGAATCCCTGAAGCGATCGTATTCGCTTTTACTGAGTTTGAAAACTTCTGAACCGTTTACCAGTATACGGGTAAGTTGTTGATTGGCCTCATTAATGATCCTTGAAGAAGACGATGTTCCCGGCGGTTCGGTCCACTTGATGTCTACGGGAACGATCCTTGAAAAATAATAGGCGCCTCCCTGCAGTACATAAAATATGCGGTAATAGGACCTTATACCCCGTATGGGTTTATTGTCTACAAAGCCATTGGACGGAAGTTCGGGGGAAAGACTTGAAAATATGGTTCTGAAATTGTTTATACTGTCTGTGGAACGCTGGATAGCCAATTGTATACAGGTTTCATACGGGTTGTTCCAACTGATCTGTACTTTGCCTTTCGTAAGCTCACGTACAGATATTGCAGGAAGCGGCGCAAGTAATTCCTGGGCAAGGGCAGGAACAGAAATAATGGTTAGTAGAATGGGAAAGGCCAGGCTGCGTAAATACTTCATCGTTTGCAAATATAAAACTGTATCGTTTAAAATGGTAAGCTGCCCGCAGGTAAGGAACGGTTACCCTGCAGGCCGCCGCTATGTACCAGCAACAGCCTGCTTCCCGCAGCAAAGTGTTCTTTCCTGACCAAATCCTGTGCCGCAAAAAGCAGTTTGGCTGTGTATACAATATCTGTGGGGATATGCTCTGTTTCCCAAACCTTCCTCATAAAATTGATCAGCTCAGGCGGATGTTTTGCATAGCCGCCGAAATGATAGTCATGTAAAAGGCTGAACGCATGTTTTTTTTCTGTTTCATCCAGCAAAGCCAGCATTTCGTTTGCCAGATCATAATGATTTTTTAATACGCTGACACCGGTAACCAACTGGCCTTTACCTGCTGCTTTTATAAGGCCGGCCATCATGGTGCCGGTGCCTACAGCGCATAGGATATGGCTATAGTGTTTTGTACTGGCCGAGCGCAGGATATCAGACGCCCCCGCAGCGCCAGGTTTCCCATACCCACCTTCCCTGATCCAATACCGCCCCGGTGTATCCTCCTGTATCATAACAGAGGATGGATCCCGGTAACGTTCGCGGTCAATGAAGTGCAACTGCATCCCATAGCCCACCGCTTCCTCCAGCGCGGGGGTAAGTATGGCGGGTGCTTCGCCACGGATATACCCAATACTTTTTAACTCATGCTGTTTGGCTGTAAATGCAGTGGCAACGATATGGTTGGAATGGGCACCACCGAAAGTGGCTATGGTATCATGTTTATGTAATACAGCGTCGTTGATATAGTGTTTAAGTTTGAACCATTTGTTTCCCGATACCACCGGATGAACCTGGTCAAGTCGCAGGATATCCACCGCCACGTCATTCGTTGAAAAACTTTTTATATGCTGTATAGTTATTTTTTGCATAATTCTTTCATTCCTGTTATCAAAAGCAATGAATCCTTAGCTTCGCAATTGCAAAATAGACAGTTACTATGAAACCTACTCTTGTTGTTTTAGCCGCGGGCATGGCCAGTCGTTATGGAAGTATGAAACAGATACAGTCTTTTGGTCCCAGTGGCGAAACCATCATGGATTATTCCATTTATGACGCAATACGTGCAGGCTTTGGGAAAGTGGTTTTTATTATACGGGAAGAGTTTGCAGAAAATTTTAAAGACATCTTCGAGCCCAAACTGAAGGGCAGAATAGAGACCGATTATGTATTTCAGCACCTTTCATCTTTTGTAGGTAACAGGACCGTTCCCGCAGAACGCAGTAAACCGTGGGGTACGGCCCATGCGGTGTTGTGCTGTAAGGGAAAAGTAAATGAGCCATTTGCTGTAATCAATGCGGATGATTATTATGGCAGCGATGCATTTGTAAAAGCCTATCATTTTCTTACAACGGCATGTGATCCACGCACCTATGCCATCATCGGTTATGAATTGAAGAATACACTCAGCGATAATGGCAGCGTAAGTCGCGGTGTTTGCGAAGTGGATGCAGCGAACAATCTCACGGATATCAATGAACGCACCAGTATTTTCCGTGATGAGAATGGAAAGATCACCTATGAAGATCCTACCGGAAAGCACGAAGTATCTGAGGACAGCCTGGTAAGCATGAATTACCTCTGCTTTGATCCCGGATTTATTTCGGTTTGCGAAGAACAGTTCCATACATTTCTCGATAACCACATCAATGAACCCAAATCCGAATTTTTTATACCCACAGCCACCAAACATTTTATCCAGTCGGGCAAAGGCGTGGTGAAAGTGATCCCCACCTCCGCCAAATGGTTTGGCGTAACCTATAAGGAAGACGCCCCGGGTGTGCAACAAAGTATTAATGACCTGGTGAAGGCAGGGGAGTATCCGGGTAATCTTTGGGCATAGGGAGAGTTAATTGGGAAATTGGGAGATTGGGAGATTGGGAAATTTTGGAATTAGTTTTCTGGTGAACTTTGTGAGCAGATGGTTTGTTGTATTTTGGAACGGTAACTTTTTGCTCCGCAAAAAATTTCCCAATTTCCCAATTTCCCAATTCCAAAATTCCAAAATTCAAAACTGCTCTATCCGAGCACCCACCCCACGATAATGGCCCTTACCAGAAGTTTTGTGATTGCCTTGATCTTTTTGAGCGGACTTTTTTTTGCCCAGCTTAACGGGCTTGTGTTTTTTTGGATCTCCCGATTCATCTTTATCCTGATTTTCCCGGCAATCATGATTACCAAACGTATTTATCAACCCAGCCACGCAAAAAATAACCCCGCTCATTGAGCGGGGCCATTTGTATTACATCAAACCAACTGAATTATCTTAATTGAAGGCTTTCACAAGGAAAACACATTCTTCTATTTTGGTGATCTGTTGTTTTCTTTCCATTCCCTTAAGGGACGATCGTAAGGGCAGCCTGATCCTCTCAGCGCTGGTATCTTTTTCCTTCAGATCATCTACCATGCTGTAGATGTTCTTCGATTTTACCGCGAAAGCCACTCCTTCCGCCTGCACCTGGCGCGTGCTCAGAATACCAATCACTTCGCCACTGTTGTTCAATACCGGCCCGCCGGAGTTACCCGGGTTGGCACTGATCTGCATCTGGTAAGTCAATGAGTCACTATTGTAACCGGTACGGGCACTCAGGTAGCCTTTGCCATACACGATATCCGTACGAGGGTAACCAAGGGTAAAAATCTCTTCGCCAATATCTGAATTGGCTTTGCGTATGCTGTAGGGAAGACTTTTCAGTGGCAGATAGTCCGCGTCTTCTATTTTAAGTATCGCCAGATCCCGCTCACGATCTATATCGATGATATTGGCTTTAAATTCATGTCCTTTACTGTTCATTACAACCGCACCGCTACCTATCAGCACGTGTGCGTTGGTAAGGATATAGCCTTTTGAATCGATTAAAAAGCCGGTTCCGCCACTAACTGGTTTTTTGCCTTCGGGCAGTTTGTTCTTAACTTCTTTGATCACGCTTCCATGAGCGCCAACCGCGCCTTTGAGCTCTGCAAGTTCCTTATTCAGTTGCTGGATATCACTGGTATTTACCGGTGCGAAATAAACGGCGAGGGCGCTGATCAAAAGTGCGATAATGCCGCCCACAGACGCTGCGATCGCCACAACCCTTTTGTATTTCTTCCAGAGCTGCACCACTTTGCCTTTGGTAGTAAGTTCACCGCCTTCATTCACCTCACCGGTCTCCAGTAATTTGGCGTGTGCGGCCTGCAGGCTATGCCTGAGGTTCTGGTGTACCGAATAAATATCCATCTGGTGAAGGAACATGCTGTGTTCAACCACCATCTGGTCTATTTCCGGCGTATTTTTACGAAGGGTCTCGAAATAGTCACGCTCAGAGGCGTTCATATCGCCGCTCAGGTACCTTTCGATCGCTTCCAAGAGTAAAATATCATCCATAATCTAATCTCCTATATTGTACTGCGAAAAGAATAATTTCTTCAGGCGCATCAGGCATTTGTATTTCTGGTTCTTGGCATTGTCAGCGTTGGTATAGCCAAAATTGGTGGCCAGTTCCTGCATACCCATTTTTTTCAGGTAATACCCTTCCAAAAGGCTTTTGCAGGGTTCACCCAGGCTGCCCATGGCGCGTTCCATAATGGCAAACTCCGCATTCCGCTTCTCATGCATCTCAAGATCCTCTTCAACCGGCACTGTTTCCTCCAGGCTGTCCACCTGGTTAGAATACCGGCCAATTTGTTGTAACCGTTTGAGCCACAGCCGCCTGCATATTGAATACAGGTAGGTTTTGATCTGGCAGGTTAGTACAAACGATTGACTTTGCGCCTTCTCATACAATGCGATCATTGCTTCCTGGAAAATATCGCGCGCATCGTCATAAGAACCGTTGTTCTGTAGTATAAAAGACTGTACCATGGTGAAATTCTCCCTGTAAATCGTCTCAATCGCCCTGGAATCATTGTTGGCCAGTCCTTTCAGTAAACCTTGTTCTGTAGTATCAGCTTTCACTATCGGTTCTTTTAATACGGAAAGGGGGGTAAAAGTAACCCAAAATTGCCCTAAAATTAATTTTTCAAAAATATAGGAATACCCGGGTTACCTTTTTAGTCCTTCCGGTATTAATTAGCAAATTCACTCACAAAAAAAAGCTTCAAAACATGAAAAAAGTATTCGCAATTATGACCGTAGCGGTTATTATGGTTTCCTGTGCATCAGGTGAAAACAAAGAACAAGCTGCTGCTGACAGCGCTCGTATCGCTGATAGCACCAAAGCTGCATGGGCTGCCGACAGCGCTGCAAAAGCTGCTGCCGACACTACCAAAGTAGTTATTGTTGACACCACCAAGAAGTAATTACAAGTCAGCTACCGTGCTTAGAAGTGTAGCGCCCGCTTGCCGGCAGGTTGGTAGCTGAACAAGAATTTTTCATATGGCAAGCAATCGTTAGAGGCCGCTCCGTTTCCACGGAGGGGCTTTCTTTTTTATTACCGGTTCCCTGTTACCGGCAATCGGATACCATGATTCACTTGGTATACCAAACTCTTGTGCTATTAGAAATTCATTTTATCCATAGCTGGCACGGGTAGCGTCAAAAGATCTCGAATGGCGGTTAATAGTTATGAATACCACAGCACGTCAATACTAATTAACGTTCGTATAATAGTTTTGAAAAAAATCAGATCTCATCATTTCAATCCCTATATTTGAAATGGAATGAAAACAACAATCGCAAATACTTTCTACTTTTTCTTCTATTACTTCTTTGAAAAAAGAAGCCGGGTAGTATTTGTCAAATCATAAACAAAAAACTAAAAATACCATCCCGGCCCAATGGCCGGGATTTTTTTTGCATAACCATTGATGTCCTTGGGCGACCCAGGAAAAAATAACAGAACAACACGCAATGACCACCAAAACAACCAAAGAAACCATTACCCCTCACAATTTCCTGGAACCGGGGGGCATTGCCATACAGGGGTACGAAGGCAGTTTTCACCAGGTTGCTGCACATTATTTTTTTGGTAAGAAAGTGCAGGTATTGCCCTGCGATACTTTTCGGGAGCTGATCCGCAAAGCAGCAGATAAAAATGCTTCTGGCGGTGCTGTGATGGCGATCGAAAATTCCATTGCGGGCAGTATTCTGCCCAATTATAACCTCCTGCAGAAAAGTTCACTTAAGGTGGTAGGTGAAGTTTACCTGGCCATCAGCCAGAACCTGTTGGTGAACCCCGGCGTAAAACTTTCTGATATAAGGGAAGTGCATAGTCACCCCATGGCCCTGCTGCAATGCATGGATTACCTGGAAAAGCATCACTGGAAGCAGGTGGAATCTGATGATACCGCTTTAAGTGCAAAGCATATTCACCAGCACCATAACAAACACGCGGCCGCTATTGCCAGTAAACTGGCGGCAGAATTATACGGTCTTGAAGTGATTGCACCTGATATACAGACCATGAAAAACAATGTAACCCGTTTCCTGGTATTGAAAAGAGAAGCAGATGCCGCGGAAGTGGCCGATGCTGATAAGGCATCGCTGTACTTCCAGACCAACCATTCGAAAGGGATACTGGCAAAAGTGTTGACACGGATCGCGGATGGCGGTATCAACCTCAGCAAATTGCAGAGTATGCCTATACCCGGCAGCGATTTTAAGTATGGGTTTTATGCCGATATGGAGTTTGAAACCCGCTTGCAGTTAAACAATGTAATGGCGTCCATCGCATCGCTCACCAACAACCTGCGTATGTTCGGTATTTATAAAAAAGGGAAAGTTGTAAAAGGATAAACATGACAGTGACCACTTCAAAAAGGCTGGAGGGAATTGGCGAATACTATTTTTCCCAGAAACTGAGGGAAATAGAGGAGCTGAATAAACAGGGTAAGCAGATTATCAACCTGGGTATCGGCAGTCCCGACCTGCCGCCGCACCCCGATGTGATCAAAACATTGCAGGAAGAAGCCGCCAAACCGGGTGTGCATGCCTACCAGAGTTATAAAGGCTCCCCTGTGCTGCGCAATGCAGTGCGTGATTGGTATGCGACCTGGTATAAAGTAGCGCTGGACCCTGACACCGAAATTCTGCCGCTGATCGGCAGCAAAGAAGGTATCATGCATATATGTATGACTTATTTAAATGAGGGTGATGTTGCATTGATACCTGATCCCGGTTATCCCACCTATAGCAGCGCGGTAAAGCTCGCGGGAGGGAAAGCGGTAAGCTATCTGATGAAAGAAGAGAATGACTGGCAGCCTGATTTTGAGGCCCTGGAAAAAACAGACCTTTCTAAAGTGAAATTGATGTGGGTCAATTATCCGCATATGCCTACTGGCCAGTTGCCAGCGGCAGAAGTATTTGAAAAGATAGTGGCGTTTGGCAAAAAGCACGAGATCATTATTTGCCATGATAATCCATACAGTTTTATACTCAATGAAACACCAATGAGTTTGCTGGCTGTGCCCGGCGCTAAGGAGGTGGTCATTGAATTGAATTCATTAAGTAAAAGCCAGAACATGGCCGGATGGCGCGTGGGTATGTTGTGCGCGGCAAAAGAACGCGTGAATGAAATATTGCGGTTTAAAAGTAATATGGACAGCGGTATGTTCCTGCCGGTTCAGCTTGCGGCGGCCAAAGCGCTGGGTTTGGGGAAAGACTGGTATGATGGCATCAACAGGATTTATGCAGAGCGCAGGGAAAAAGTATTTGACATGCTTCAACTGTTGCATTGTGATTTCACCCGCCGCCAGGCAGGCATGTTCGTATGGGCCAAAGTGCCAACACAATATAAGAGTGGGTATGAACTAAGTGACGATATTTTATACAACGCAAACGAATTCATTACCCCCGGCGGTATATTCGGAAGTGCGGGTGAAGGATACATTCGGGTAAGCCTTTGCGGCAGTATAGAAAAATTTGAAGAAGCCATCAACAGGATCAAATCAAAAACGAATTAATGAATGGCAATTGTATTCCAATTACTAATTATTAATTGCTAATTTATAATTACCATGACCATAACGATCATCGGAATAGGTTTAATAGGTGGTTCAATGGCATTGACATTGAAGGAGAAGGGAATGGCAGCAAAGGTGATTGGTGTAGATGCGAACGAGGCACATTGCCGTAAAGCCCTGGAACTGCTGCTGGTGGATGAAATATTGCCCCTGGAGGAAGCCTTACAACAATCGCAACTTGTTATTTTATCTGTACCGGTGAATGTTGCTGAGGAATTGCTTCCCAAGATACTTGACAACGTAGACCAGCAGGTAGTGATGGAGGTTGGCTCTACCAAGGAAGGGATACTGGCATCGGTGGCAGGCCATCCCAAACGCAGCCGGCTGGTGGCCACACACCCTATGTGGGGAACAGAATACAGTGGCCCGGAGGCGGCCATCAGAGGTGCTTTTGTCGAAAAAGCGGCGGTGATCTGCAACAAAGAAGAGAACGACGCTGATGCGGTGGAACTTGTAGAGAGTGTTTATCGCACTCTGGGTATGCACCTGGTGTACATGAATGCAAAGGATCATGATGTGCACGTGGCTTATGTAAGCCATATATCCCATATCACTTCCTTTGCACTGGCCAATACGGTACTGGAAAAGGAAAGGGAAGAGGATGCCATTTTTGAGCTGGCCAGTGGTGGTTTTGAAAGTACTGTGCGCCTGGCAAAAAGTAACCCGGCAATGTGGGTGCCCATTTTCATGCAGAATAAGGAAAATATACTGGATGTACTTAACGAGCATATCAGCCAGTTACGCAAGTTCAAGACCAGTCTGGAGAAGGAGAACTATGCATACCTGCAGGAATTAATTGAGCATGCGAATGGGATAAAGAGGATATTGAAATAGCGTGAGTTCTGAGACGTGAATGGTAGGTCAGCCCCAACTCACGATTCACGTCTCACGACTCACGAAAAAATCGGTAAAACCGCCTATATAGAGTACCTTTGCGCAAATTTTTTAATACATGATGACATTTGAAGCGTTAGGAATTGATGCAAGACTTATCCAGGCTACCAATGAGCTTGGCTATGTAACACCTACGGCCATACAGGAGCAGGCCATTCCCGTACTACTAAGCGGCACAAAAGATTTTATAGGTCTGGCTCAGACCGGAACAGGTAAAACAGCTGCATTTGGATTGCCCCTGCTGCATGTGATCGACGCATCGGCAAAGCATCCCCAGGCGCTGGTGGTGTGCCCTACAAGGGAACTTTGCATGCAGATCGTAAAAGAAGTGGAGCTTTTTAAGAAATACATGACAGGTGTTTCCGTGGTAGCTGTTTATGGCGGAACCTCGATTGGTTTACAGATCCGCGACCTGAAGAGAGGTGTGCAGATAGTGGTGGCAACACCGGGCCGCCTGATTGACCTTATCGAAAGAAAAGCCATTGACCTGGCCCAGATCAAATACGTGGTGCTTGATGAAGCCGATGAAATGCTGAACATGGGATTTGCAGATGATATCGAGTTCATTCTCAAGAATACACCACAGCGCGAGAGTACCTGGTTATTCAGCGCAACGATGCCACCGGAAATCCGCAAGGTGAGTAAGAAGTACATGAAAGATCCGAAAGAAGTAACAGTGGGTAAAGTGAACATGGCCAACAAAAGTATTGATCACCAGTACTATGTTACCAGTGCACAGCACCGTTATGAAACTTTGAAACGTATCATCGATTTCAATCCGGGCATCTACGGTATCATCTTTACCCGGACAAAAATGGATGCGCAGGAAATTTCTGAGCGTTTAACAAGGGAAGGTTACGATATCGACGCGCTGCATGGCGATCTTACGCAGCAGCAGCGTGATAAAGTAATGGGCCAGTTCCGCGATAAGAGTTTACAGCTTCTTATTGCTACGGATGTAGCCGCCCGTGGTATCGACGTGCAGGGCATCACGCACGTAATCAATTACGAACTGCCCGATGATGTAGAAATCTATACGCACCGCAGTGGCCGTACGGGCCGCGCAGGTTTGCAGGGTATCTGTATCTCCATCGTTCATTCGAAAGAGATGTACAAGTTCAAGCAGATCGAAAGAATCAACAACTCGCAGTTTCATAAACTCGATATTCCCAGTGGCAAAGACGTATGCCGCAAGCAGTTCTTTTCCTTTATGGATAAGTTGCTGTCTGCAGATATCAGTCACGGCGACTATGAAACCTATGTTCCCATGTTAGCCGAAAAATTTGCGGAGGTAAGCAAGGAAGACGTTTTGAAACGCGTGGCCGCCATGGAATTTGACCGCTTCCTTAAATACTACGAAAATGCGGAGGACCTCAACCTGCGCGAGCGCAGCCGGAAAGAAGAGGGCGTGCGCAGAAGAGATGAACCCGTAAGTGCCGGCCGTGGCGACCGCAACAAATATGCACGCAGCGGCGGTGGCGGTGGTTACAGCCGCCTCTTTGTTAATCTCGGTACCAAAGACGGTTTTTATAAAGCCAGTTTCCTGCAGTTTATTCTCGACATGAGTGACCTCAAAAAAGAGTCGCTGGGTAAGATTGATATGAAGGATATGAATAGCTGGATTGAAATTGAGAGGGACGCCGCCCAGCAAATGATCCGTGCACTGGATGGCAAGAATTACAAGGGCCGCAGGATAAGAATGAATGATGCGGATAGTGGTGGCGGGAGGAGGTAGTGATCACTACCGGTTTCCGGTTAAGCGTTAACCGGCAACTGGGTCAAAGCAACAACTGAACAAAACAACCTATATGGAGCAAGCAACTGCACAGGTAACACCAGTGGAAACCACATTACAGAAACGTCCCCTTATTATTTCGGGACCCTGCAGCGCCGAAACGGAAGAGCAGGTTGTAGAAACAGCTGTACGCCTGGCGGCCACAGGTAAAGTGGATATGCTGCGGGCCGGTATATGGAAGCCCCGCACACGGCCGGGTAGTTTTGAAGGGATTGGTACAAAAGGACTTCCCTGGCTGCAGCGTGCAAAAAAAGAATCAGGACTACCCGTTGCTATTGAAGTGGCAACCGGTAAACAGGTAGAGGATGCTCTGCATTTTGATGTTGATGTATTGTGGATAGGTGCGCGCACTACCGTTAACCCATTTAGTGTACAGGACGTGGCTGATGCTTTGAGAGGTGTTGATATTCCTGTATTGATAAAGAATCCGATTAACCCGGATCTGGAATTGTGGATCGGCGCTGTGGAGCGAGTGGCCAAAGCGGGTATCAAAAATATCGGTCTTATACACCGTGGTTTCAGCTCGTATGGAAACACGGAATACCGGAATGCGCCTATGTGGCACCTGGCCATCGAGATGAAACGGCGTAACCCGGGTATGTTGCTGATTAACGATCCATCGCATATCTGCGGCAGGAGAGATATTCTGCAGGATGTTGCGCAGAAAGCGATAGATCTTGATTTTGACGGGTTAATCATTGAAAGTCATATAGACCCGGATAATGCCTGGAGCGATGCCAAACAGCAGATTACCCCTGAACGTTTGGGTGAGCTGATCGGTTCCATCATCTGGCGTAAAGAAGATATCAATTCGGAAGAACTTCATGCAGCGATGGAAAAAATGCGTACGCAGATTAACCAGCTTGACGATGAATTATTGCAGTTGCTTGGACAACGAATGAAAGTGGCCGACAAGATTGGCCAGTATAAAAAAGACAACAACATCACCATCCTCCAGACCAACCGCTGGAACGCAATCCTGGAAAGGGCCTTTGCAAAGGGTGATGTACTGGGACTCAGTAAAGAGTTTGTGACCCGGTATTTTGATGCGGTACATATGGAAAGCATCAATCACCAGAACAAGGTTATGAATTCATAATTCCGGAATTAGCGCATTAAGAATGCACGGATGGTTGCGTGTACATTCGCCAATTCGTAATCCGCCAGTCCGCTAATTTGCCATGCACAAAAAAACCTTCAGCTTTTCGTCCAGCAAGGTCGATTATTATTTCGACGGAGCGTTTTCTCACCTTCAAAAGTTGGTGCCGGTTGAGAATGCGGTTATTGTAACAGACGAAAACGTATTCACTGCGCACAAGTCAAAATTCAGGGGCTGGAACACCATCGTGCTGAAGCCCGGGGAACAATACAAGGTCCAGGCAACAGTTGATGCCCTGATCGGGCAGCTACTGGCGATGGGTGCTGACCGTAAAACTACATTGATTGGTGTGGGAGGTGGTGTGATAACGGATATTACCGGCTATGTGGCCGGCATATATATGCGTGGCATCCGTTTTGGTTTTGTACCTGCGTCTTTACTGGCCATGGTAGATGCATCCATTGGCGGTAAAAATGGAATTGACGTGGGTGTTTATAAAAATATGGTGGGATTGATACGCCAGCCGCAGTTTCTGCTTTTTGATGTTTCGCTGCTCAAGTCATTGCCAAAGGAAGAATGGCAGAATGGTTTTGCGGAAATTATTAAGCATGCATGTATCAAGGATGCGGGCATGTTCCGGATGTTGCAGCAATACAAAATCAGTGATTTCAAAAAAAACAGGCAACTGCTCACATCGCTTGTTGAAAGAAATGTGCTTATCAAAACCAAAGTGGTTTTAAACGATGAGTTTGAACAAGGCGAAAGAAAACTGTTGAATTTCGGGCATACACTGGGTCATGCCATTGAAAACATGTATGAACTCAGTCATGGCCAGGCCATAAGCATTGGTATGACCTATGCATCCGTTATGTCGCAGCAACTCACCGGGTTTACAAAAGCGAATGAGCTGATAGTGTTGTTGGAAAAGTATGGCCTGCCCGGTTTTGCCGGGTTTGATACCGATAAAGCATTTGCCATTCTCAAAAAGGATAAGAAAAAAGACGGGGATAACATCAATTACATTTTATTGGAAAAGATAGGCAGGGCAGTGGCCAGGTCATTGCCTTTTAAAGAAGTAGCTGATATATTCGCCCGCTTTTAGTTTACAGCCCAGCATTTTATGATCGTACGAATACAACCTTCACAGCTTTCCGGAACCGTTACCGCAGCCGCCGGCAAAAGCAGTATGCAACGTGCATGCGCGGCTGCCCTGCTTCGCCACGGTCAAACCGTATTGCATAACCCCGGTACCAGCAACGACGATCTTGCGGCGATCGATGTGATTCAGAAGCTGGGTGCCATTGTAGAGCAGCTTCCCAATGGCGATCTGCAGGTTTCGTCTAAGGGGATACATCCGGTAAATAATGTTGTGAGCTGTGGAGAAAGTGGTTTGGGCATTCGCATGTTTACACCTATAGCGGCTTTAAGCAACCGGGCCATCACACTTACGGGCACCGGTAGCCTTCTTACACGCCCCATGGATTTTTTTGATGAGATACTGCCGCAACTGGGTGTAAAAATAAAGTCGCAAAACGGCAAATTGCCTCTGCATATTCAGGGACCACTGGCACCCGCTGATATAACAGTGGATGGTTCACTGAGTTCCCAATTTCTTACCGGCCTGCTTATGGCATATGGTGCAGCCGGAGCAAAAGAGGTAACCATCACGGTTGATGATCTCAAAAGTAAACCCTATATAGACCTTACACTGCAGGTGATGCGGCAGTTTGGTTGGACAGTTGACAATCATCAGTACCGGGAATTTTATTTTTCAGGTCAGAACGCAATCTCCCATAGCCAGCCGCTGAATTACACGGTAGAAGGCGATTGGAGTGGCGCGGCATTCCTGTTGGTAGCGGGGGCAATAGCAGGGCCCATAACGGTAAAAGGTCTCGATACTTTTTCCACCCAGGCAGATAAAGCCGTATTACAGGCGCTGATAGATTGCGGCTGCCGGATGTCCATCCAGGCGGGCCAGATCGACATAGGTCCCCTGCCGGCATTGAAAGCGTTCCATTTCAATGCCAGCGACTGTCCCGATCTGTTTCCACCATTGGTGGCCCTTGCTGCAAATTGCGAAGGAACAACGGTAATTGAAGGGGTGAACCGGCTGGCGCACAAAGAAAGCAATCGTGGTCTTACATTACAGCAGGAGTTTGCTAAATTGGGCATCGAAATTAACCTGCAGGATGACCTGATGATCGTAAAAGGCGGCACGGGTATCACACCTGCCACAACCCATTCGCATCACGATCACAGGATTGCCATGGCCTGCGCTGTTGCTGCGTTAAAAGCATCCGGTGAAGTGGTAATTGAGGAAGCAGAAGCGATCAATAAATCGTATCCGGGGTTTTATGAACACCTGGTGAGGCTGGGGGGGAGGGTTGGGGGAAGTGAGGAGTGAAAAGTGAAAAGTGAAAAGTCAAAATTCAGAAATCAAAATTCAGAAGTCGAAAATTACGATTGGAAAAAAGTAAACTACATACAACTTGAACAGTTTCGGGCGCATATTTCGGGTACATATTTTTGGCGAATCGCATGGAGAGTGCGCGGGGTTGACTATTGATGGCTGCCCGGCCGGACTTCCATTAAGTGCGGAAGATTTTATAACGGATATTGAGCGGCGTAAAGGCGGTGTTCAGAAAGGCACTACACCCCGGAAAGAAGACGACATACCAATATTCATGAGTGGCCTTTTCAACGGGCATACTACAGGGGCACCACTTACGATCATTTTTGAGAATAAGAATACCCGCAGCGGCGACTATGAAAAGCAAAGGGCCGTTCCCCGTCCGGGCCACGCAGATTTTACGGCGCACGCTAAGTATGGCGGCTATGAGGATTTTCGGGGGGGAGGGCATTTTAGTGGCCGTCTCACCGTGTGCATGGTTGCTGCTGGCGTTATCTGTAAGAAATTGCTGAAAACTGTGTCTGTGCATGCGGACATTCTGGAGATAGGTGGTGAAGCTGACCTGGAAAAAGGCCTTGAGAAAGCGATCGCCGCAAAGGACAGCATTGGGGGTATCGTGGAATGCAGGGTAAACGGCTTGCCGCTGGGACTGGGCGAGCATTTTTTCGATTCTGTT
The DNA here is from genome assembly GCA_031424835.1 of Chitinophagaceae bacterium. GTDB lineage: Bacteria > Bacteroidota > Bacteroidia > Chitinophagales > Chitinophagaceae > Sediminibacterium. The sequence goes on along the minus strand of JANPIE010000019.1, from coordinate 4,950 downwards.
GAATCCCTGCTTGCTCATATCGTTTTTGCGATACCCGCGGTGCGGGGAATTGAATTTGGGACGGGGTTTGCCGCTGCGAGGATGTTTGGATCGGAGCACAATGATGCCATCGAGGATGGATCGGGTAAAACACGCACCAATCATGCAGGGGGCGTGGTGGGGGGTATTACGAATGGAAATGAACTGGTCTACCGTATCGCCATCAAACCAACCTCCTCAACTCCAAGGGAACAACAAACCTGGAACCGTGAGACCGATACTATTGAAAGCTTTTCTGTGAAAGGCCGTCATGATCTGTGTATTACGCTTCGCGTGCCGGTTATCCTGGAAGCTGTAACGGCTTTGGTTCTTACCGATCTGATGCTGCTGGCACAAAAAATTAAACCCGTATTGTAAGATGGAATCAGATTATATATACCATATCACTACCAAACAGCAATGGGCCCTGGCGCTTGAAAAAGGACAGTATGTGGCCGATACCCTGGACACCGAAGGCTACATGCACTGCAGCACGGCTGAACAGGTGGCAGGTGTACTTGAAAGATATTACCAGGGAAAGTCAGACCTGGTAAAGCTAACCATTGAACGGGCAAAAGTAGAACGGCCCCTGGTCTTTGAGCTGGCGGGATCTATCAACGAAGTCTTTCCCCATATTCATGGCCCACTTAACCTGGATGCCGTTACCGCTGTTACTGAAATCTGATCTTTATGCACCAGTTTATAGTGAATGCGTCGATACAGCTTCTCCCGGTGGTAGAAGACAGGCATCCATATGAATGGGTGGATGAAGCGATCGCCATCATCGAATCGTCCGGCATAGATTACAAAGTAGGTCCATTCGCCACCGTGCTGGAAGGGACCTATGAGGAAGTTATGCGGGTAGTAAACCAGGTAAATGAGCACCTGTATGCCCGCGGCTGCCGCGAATGGATCACCAACCTGCAGATTCAGATACGGAGCCATGGCGATATAACGGCGGATGAAAAAACAGCCAGGTTTAGTAAATAAAGGCTTTGTATGCCCGATCACCCCAATAGGCATACGGTGCTTTTCCTTGGTATTTTGTGCCACTCAATACGCTGTGTATAAAGCCATTACGGGCCACCTGCTCTGTATGGTAAATTTTTTCTTCTTTATTGGTTTTCAATCTTATATCGATTCTATTTGATAAAGCACTGTAATTAAGAAAACCGGTGTCTGCGGATTGTTTGAACCTGAATTTTTCGCTTAGCCGCCGCTGTAATAAACGGGAGCGGTACCAGGTTCCTCCTGTTTCAGTAACCAGTGGCTTGCCATTGTATACCACAACGCTGTCATTATAGGCTAGTACGGTCAGGTGATGTTTTCCTTTTCTGAGCCAACGGATAAGTTTTGGGGTATGCAATGCGTCATCATAGCCATAATCGCTATCTATGAAAGCGATTCGTTTTACGGCAGAGGGTATTTCATTCACGGCATCGAGGAATCCAAACACAAAGCTGCCCCCGCCGCTATGGCTGTTGAGCACCAGGTCCGGCTGAAAATCTGAGAACATGGAGCTGATGGAGTCAACCATTCGCTTGATTTCTACCGGTGCATCAATCGCCTGCCTTTTCCATGCCGGCCAGCTTTTCAGGTAGTTTGCCATATAGGCAACAATAAGATTATGGTCATTCATTACCTTCCTCAGGTACCGGGTTTGGGCCTCAATGTGCTGAATATCGAAGTGCCAATCGTCTTCTTCCTTTAGTTTTTTGCCCCTTGTCCATTCTATGCTGTTTCCGTTGGGCAAGGCGTAAAAGATCAGCAGGGTTTTCTTTTTTCGAGATAGTGTATCGGGCAGATATATTTCTGTGAGCGTTTTGTTAACCGGATTGTCTATCCGTATGACCGCCTGGCTGTTGGAAGCCTGGTGGATAGAAAATAATATCAACGGCAATAAATATTTCATCGGTTCCGGACAGAATAGGATAAGGGTAGCCATTCAGTTGGATTTACAACGGCGTTGATCATCCGTGTATATAGCATTACATTAGACGGCTTGTTTTGTGAAAATAAAATATCATAACTGGTTGATTACATAATGTTTTAAAGTTTTTATTCAATTAAAAAATTGAGATAATATCAGAATCTGGCACAGAGTTTGGGTTTAAGGGCATGCCGGAAAAAACTGTTCAAAAAGCGGTGCTTGTCCGGCACAATGCCTATTTTACCAAAGCCTATGAGACAGATTGGTGATTCAAATTACAGATTCATGCTGAAAAAGATCATCTGCATTATTGTATACCTGGGATGTTTGGTGCCTGCGATGGCCCAGGCAGACACATTGCGGTCCGCGCTGGATAGTAGTCTTAGAAGGATCGACACCACCAAGCCCCCTTTCATCATTACCGGGAAACCGGTTACCGGGCTGGCTACCATTTATGATTTGGATCGCGAAGGAGCCAAGACCGCTTCGGGTGAAATGCTCCTCAATATCCGGCTAACCGCCGGAACCAATTATTTTAAACTCAATAGCTGGGTGCAGGTCACCAATCCCAAAAACGGCAAGTCCGTCATTCTGCGTATCAATGACCGCCTGTCTAAGAAACAGGAAAAGAAGGGCGCTGTTGTCAGTCTTACCACGGAGGCAGCCAGGTCCCTGGGCATTAACAGCAAGAATAACTTTAAAATAAAAATGGAATCAATAGCTCCAGTTGATTCGTTATCATCAGTATTTACCTGGACTGATTCTATTCGAAAGCCTGACACCCTTACACCCAATACTTTCCGGCCAAAAGGGAAGGCCCTTAACGGGATCGCCAGTTTTTATAGCTATAACCTTGATGGCACCCTCACCTCCACGGGGGAGCGTTACCGAAACAATAAGCTTACTGCTGCCAGTAATAATTTCAAACTCAATACCTGGGTGCTGGTTACCAACCTGCGTAACAAACGCTCCGTGATTGTTCGTATCAACGACCGCATGCATCCCCGGATGAAAGCAATGGGCAGGGTAGTGGACCTGAGCCGCGACGCAGCCAAACAACTTGATTTTATAGACAACGGTCTTACCAAAGTAAAGGTGCAGCCAATTGAATTCATCTTTTCAAAGGAAGTGAAACGGTCACTGGACAGTGTAAAAGCGGCGAAAGACTCCTTAATAACATCGGACTCCGTCCGTACAGAACTGCCGGCGCCGGAGAACAACTTCAAGCTGGGCATCGCCAGTTTTTACAGTCCGGGTTTCGACGGTCTTAAAACGGCCACCGGCGAAATATTCCGCAACAACCGTATCAGCGCCGCGAGCAATGATTTTAAACTCAATACCTGGGTTAGGGTAACCAATTTGTCCAACAGCAAATCCATTGTTTTGCGGATCAATGACCGGATGCACCCGCGGATGCAAAAAAAAGGAAGGGTGGTGGACCTTAGCAGGTTAGCTGCAAAAAAGCTTGATTTTATTAAAAACGGCCTTGCTAAAGTAAAAGTGGAGATCGTGCCGGAAGACACGCTGGAATAAAATGGGTATAATATAAAGATATCTTAATTTTTATAAATCGGCTACACCCTGTATTTTTGTCCGCATACTAAAACATTGTTTATGAAGAAATTCCTTTTATCTCTGATGGCGGTTGGTTTGGCAGCTGCTTCCTTTGCCCAAACACCCATTAGCTATAAAAAACGACCAAGCCTCGGACTTAACTTTGTTTTGAAAGATATGGGTACTGCGATGCTGATCGACAGGACCTCTGTTTCCGATGTGTTATCTAAGGGACAATGGACCCCGATAAAGGATATGGCTCCCGGTTTGAGCCTCAGCTACCTCAACGGTATTACCGAGCAGCTGGATTTCATGGTAAACCTCGGTGGCTCATACCTGAAATACCCTTTTTCCTATAAATCTGGCATATCCGTTCCAAATGATAGCAAATTTCTTCTGGAGGCAGACGCAAATGTGAATGTAAAATTGTTGAGCGATAAATATGTGGTAGTTCCTTACCTGTCATTTGGTATAGGCGCTTCAATGTATGCAGGCACTTATTTTGCCGCTTATGCACCCATGGGCGGTGGTATCCAGGTGGGACTGGGTGAAGGCACTTACCTGAATACCAGGTTTGTTTACAATGCAATGGTTTCCGCGCTTTCTGTTAACCACCTCAATTACACCATAGGCATTGTTTCTCCGCTTAAAGAGAAAAAAGAAGCGCCTGTTGTTGTACCACCTCCGCCGCCACCACCTCCTGTTGAAAAAGATACTGACAATGATGGTATCCTGGATAGCAAGGACAAATGTCCTACCGTTCCGGGTACACTTAAATACGATGGTTGTCCTGTTCCCGACACCGACGGAGATGGCATCAATGATGAGAACGATAAATGCCCTACCGTAAAAGGATTGGCAAAATACGATGGCTGTCCGGTTCCCGACAGGGATAAGGATGGCATCAACGATGAGGAAGATAAGTGCCCCGATGTATATGGCGTGGCCCGTTACCAGGGTTGCCCGATTCCTGACAGGGACAAAGATGGTATCAATGATGAAGAAGATAAGTGTCCTGATGTTCCCGGCGTTAGGGAAAACCAGGGTTGCCCTGCAGTGAAGGAAGAAGTGGTAAAGCGTGTGAACACCAGCGCAAAAAATATCTTTTTCCAGGTGAATAAAGCAACCCTGTTACCAAAATCTTTCAAAGCCCTGAATGATGTAGTAGCGGTTCTGAATGATGATGCTGCCCTGAAACTGGATATTGAAGGTCATACTGATATTTCAGGTGGCGACAAGATCAATATTCCTTTGAGTAAGGCACGAGCAAAATCGGTATACGATTATATGGTTTCAAAAGGTATCGATGCTTCAAGACTTACCTCTGAAGGATTTTCTTCTGACAGACCTATTGCGGATAACAAAACTGCAAAAGGTAAAGCCCTGAACAGGCGTACTGAAATGAAACTGCGTTATTATTAATAGCCTCATGCTGAAAATAAAAAAAG
>JANPIE010000018.1:0-8267 GCA_031424835.1 Chitinophagaceae bacterium | reverse complement strand
CCTGATCACCATCCGAGGGGTATATTGGCTTAATAAGTTAACAACAGCATGGCTTTAGACCCGTTCATTTTAGCGCAATGGAATACATTTTAGCTTTTTTTCAGCAGCGTTGATTTTTTTGTTACTTTTTTGTAAGAGAGAAAAAAGTAAATAGTGGCTGGCTGCCAGGAAACGAATTGCGCCTATGATACCTAATTCTATGAATGACATTCGTGTAGCTAAATACCCGTACAAATACCTGTTTTTATGTTGAATATTAAATGATCCATCTGGAATGATACCCATTTAATACCCAACACATAACATACAGCATAACTCCCTAAATACCGTGTTTTCACCCTTGCGAACGCCTGCAGATCGCGCTATCTTGTTGCGGAAAATTTGTTACTGCTGCGTATAAATACGCATTGTGGCTTCCTGAATTTTTTAGATTTTGTAGCAGGAACCACGCAGAACTTCGGTTTTTCCCCGGCTGCGCTGCGAAATTATCACACGTAAATCCAGCATATGGAAAGAAGAAATATCAAAGTACTCATAGCGGATGACCATAGTGTTTTCCGCACAGGTCTGAGGGTGCTTTTATCGCAACTGAAGCATGTTGACGTAGTGGGTGAGGCCTGCAACGGGCAGGAACTGGTGCGCCGCTCGGCAGAGTTGTTGCCCGATATTGTATTGACCGATATTGCCATGCCCTTAATGGACGGTATCGCGGCCACCCGCGAATTGTCGAGAAGAAAGAACGGTATCCGCGTGATCGTACTATCGGCGCATGGCCGGGAAGAACCCATCCTGCAGATGCTGGAAGCAGGGGCACTGGGATATGTTTTGAAAAGTGCAGATACCGAAGAAATTTCAGAAGCCATTTCAACAGTCTACCACCACAAACCCTATTTCTGCCGTGAGATAACAGAGCGCCTCACCGAGATCGTATCCAAAAATTACCAGTCGCCCGCAAAAGTAGTGATCAGCTTTACGGAACGGGAAAAAGAGATCATCCGGCTTATCTGCCGCGAATGTACCAGCAAAGAAATCGCCTATGCACTGCATTTAAGTAAACGCACCGTAGAGGGACACCGTACACGCATTATGGATAAAGTTGGTGCCAAAAGTATTGCAGGCATCATAACGTATGCCGTAGAAAAAGGAATTTTTAAAAAATGACAGCTACCTAACGAAGATCGATACCGATACTCTTTTCCAGGTTCAGCAGCATTTTGCTGTAAATACCGGGGTTGGAGGAAGTAGACAGGATGATGGTACCAGTGGGTTTATCCGCCGCTTTCAGGTCAGATTCGGCAATGCCTTTTATAAGTTGAGAAAAATCTATGGTGGTAAGCCCTGTATAAAGCGCGCCGTTTGCAAGCGTGACAGTATCTTTTTTTGCCTTGATCTCTACCGGTGTACTCACTTCCAATATGACAGGTATTGCGGCACCGCCGCCCGTATAAGTTCCTTCCAGTCTCAATGCAGGGTGCATGTTTCGCCGGTCGAGCTGCGATCTGAATTCAAGTTGCCGGTATTTCCCCGCCGGTAAGGTAATGGTGCCAACGGCAACTGGTGCAAAAAGGTTTATAAGTGTATCGGCCACCGATCTGAATTCGATCTCGCTGTTATCGTCTCTTTTCGCTACTATCATAACTGAAACTACTGCGGCCGTACCCGCCGTCCATTCAATGGTAGATCCCTGCACCGGCGATGCCAGCGCCTTTAACTGGAGCGTAACGGAAGTGGTAGAAGTATTATCGGTTTTGACACAACCGGCGAAAAATAACCCAGCAAGGAACCAAAAACGAATACCTGATCTCATGTATTTGAAAGCTTAATAGAGTAGATACAGCAATGACTGCCGGTGTTGCCTGCGGGATGGTATCCGTTTATACCCCGCCGCTGCCGCAGGAATGGTATGTAAAATCGAATGTATAAACGCGATATAGCTTTTTCGTGATCTGTAGGCGAAATTTATACGCAGGATCGCATGGGTAGTACCGATACGATGCGTCATTCTATAGGTTGAGGGAGTTTTCAAACTGGTATACTGCATAAAAGGAACGGGCCGGGACCATTCTAAGCAGCAAAGTTGGCGATAGCTTAATAAGCAAATGGTTTCATAAAGGCAAGATATAGATTCATACGTCACAATGAAATGGGAACCGATAGGCTTTTGGCCCCATTGGGGGGAAAAATAATCGGATACTCTTACGGATCAGGCCAGCAGTTCGCCCGCTTTCTCACCAATCAATTGTTTGATTTTCCCTTTGAACAAAGACACGGCAAAAGGGACCTGCCCCCTTAATTCAATAGCTGTTGGGGTAACGGTGAGTGTGCCGGATAAGTCAAAACCCCGTGCTTTGAAACTGAACTGGCCGGTATTACCCTCCCAGTTTTCAACCAGGTTTTCAATCTGGTCACTATGTTCTTTTTTGGTTTCCGACAGAAGTGTCTTTATCCGTGTAAGGGCTTCCTCCTGCGAAAGCTGGTGGGGTATATCGAAATCTAGTCTTGCCATAACCTTTAAGGGTCAACAATCATGCCGGGGAAGGCTGGGGAATTTTGGATTTGGGATTTGGAATTTTGAGATTGATTTTATGAGATCCTGTTTTTATAGCGCGGTGGTCCTGATGTGCCTATTTTTGGGAGCATGAAGACATTTGCAGACAAAGTGATACAATTCAATAAAAGCCTTGCCTTTACGGGTGTACTGCCCAATGGTATCCGCATCATGAACCCTTTTAGGGAAGATAAACAGGTAATGGCGCTTTCTTCGGCTTTTTATAAGAAATATTACGATGATGCTTCCCAACGCCATATTATCCTGGGCATTAACCCCGGCCGGTTTGGTGGGGGAATAACCGGCATTCCTTTCACAGATCCCAAGCGGTTGGTGGAAAAATGCGGCATTCCTTTTCACGGCAACCCTGCGCACGAAACCTCTTCCGTTTTTATTTACGAGATGATCGATGCATTTGGCGGCCCGGCTGCATTTTATGAAAAGTTCTATATCAACTCCATCTGCCCGCTTGGGTTTACCTCGCAGAAGCCCGGTGGCAAAGAGGTCAATTATAATTATTACGACAGCAAAGAACTTACCGCTGCTGTTTATGATTTTATGAACGAAAGCATTACGAAACAGCTAAGTTTTGGCATCAACACCCAAACGGCATTCTGTTTTGGTACGGGTAAGAACGAAAAATTTCTGCGGAAGCTCAATGAGGAGAAAAAATATTTCAAACAAATTGTGGCACTGGAGCATCCGAGGTTTATTATGCAGTATAAAGCAAAGCTGAAGGATGTCTATATAGACAAATACCTCTCCGCCTTCCATCGCGAAATAAAAACTGCGTGAACCTCCGTGAACCCGGTGGCTTTGTGTTGAAGTGATCAAGGCGAAGACTTCACCGCAAAGCCACAGAACACACAGAGGTTCACAGAGTGGGTAGAACTATTGTTTGTCGTACACTCCTTTGCTGCTGAATTCGCCCTGGGGCGTAGTAACAGTGGTTTGTAAAGTGAGTGTTTTACCGTCTGCACTGATGCTCCAGTTTTCAACCGTAGTCAATTCAAAGCTTTGCCCATTCATCTCCAGCAAAATAACTCCGTTAACTACAAATGTCTGTCCGTCACCTGCCCATTTTAAAGTGGCTTTTTTCTTTGCGTTATTAAATCCGGTGGTTTCCACTTCCTTACCTTCCACCAGGCTCTCGGTCACATCCATGGTAGCCAGCGTTCGTGTTACCGTAACGGCGCCTGTTTTTTGTTCTATCACTATTTTGCTGGCGGCGCTTCTGGCGCCAAACTGTCCCAGCTCACTCTTACCCTCATTTAATTTCCAGGTACCTGAATAATCGGTTTGCGCTATCGTAAAAGCGAAGAAAACCGAACTAACTGCTAACAGCGTAAGAGCCGTCTTTATGTTTCTGATGATCATGTGGGTGTTTTTATTTTAAAGCTAACAAAATAATATTACAAGTGCCTTCACCGCTGCCGGCTGCAAAACCCGCTATCTTTACCCCGCATAAAACCAGCATATGGATCTCCAGTTACAGAACCAGTTATTCATTGTAAGCGGCGCCAGCTCCGGTTTTGGAAAAGCGATCGCAGAAGCATTGCTGAAAGAAGGCGCCCATATTATTGCTGTGGCACGCGGGGAGGAAAAGCTGCAAATCATAAAATCACTTGCGCCGGAACGCGTTAGCCTTGTAACGGGTGATATTGCTGACAGCAAGGTAATTGCGGAGGTAATAAAAGCTTTGGGTAGCCGCAAGTTGCATGGGATAGTAGTCAATGCAGGTGGACCGCCGGCCAAAACGGTTATGGAAACCACGCTGGAAGATTGGGACAATGCCTATAAAAATATTCTCCGCTGGAAAGTAGAGATCACCCAGGCCCTTGTGCCGCGAATGATAGAGCAGGGATATGGCCGTATACTGTACATTGAAAGTTCTTCCGTAAAACAACCCCTGGAGAACCTGGTACTGAGTAGTTCATTACGCGTAGCCGTGGTGGGTATGGTAAAAACTTTATCGCAGGAAATTGCCGCAAACGGTGTTACGCTGAATATACTGGGCCCCGGCTCACACAATACCCCCGCTATTGACCGGATCTATCATAAAAAAAGTGAACAAACCGGCGCTTCATTCGAAGAAGTAAGGGCCCGCGCCATTGCGCAGATTCCTGTTGGTAAACTGGGTGAAGCGGCTGATTTTGCCAGCCTCGCTCTCTGGCTGCTCAGCCCCCTGAGCCGTTACGTAACCGGGCAAACCATCACGGTGGATGGCGGTTCCGTTAAAAATATGCTTTAGAATTATGAAATCTTTATCAGCTCTCCGCATCATCGCCGCCGGGTCCACCCTGAGGAACGGGTGCAACATTTTTAAGCAGTAACTGGTACTTGGTATTTAGAGATACGGTGTATTGGCTGGTTTGCAGCAGCGCTTTTACATTGGCATCATCCAGCATGGCGGCAGCGAGTTCTGAAGCAAGTTGCGAGCCGCTGATCACATTGGCCACTTTACCCTTATTGAATTCAATGACGAACTTATAACCGGCTTTCCGGCCACTGCCCGCTCTTTCAAAATCGATACGGTTCAGATCCAGCACCTGGTCGCCCTGTAAGGTCCGTTTCAGTAATATTTTAATAACCGGAAGGTATTTGTTCCAGATCTGTGTATACATGACCGTTTATATTATTTAGCTTGTTTAAGATAGGTGCAGCCGGTAAAGTTCGGTAATTATGGCCGAAATATGAATTTTCATAAAGACCAAGGGTTTTTAGCAGTAAAATCGTGCCATTCTTCCCCCCGGTCATCCCTTTAAACGCTTCCGGAAAATGCTAAATATGTTGGCCCCCTGCTTGTCTTCCATCTGCAATTCCTCCACTTCCTGCCGGAAATCAAACTGAAGATCCTCGTGCAGGGATTCTATGGCTCCCCCAATCTTTTTGAGTTGTTGCTGGTACAGGTTGGTGAGCACAGTACTCTTTTGTATCTCAATACCCGAATTTTTCATTTTCCGGCAGAAATATATCAGCAGGGCGGCTTCTGCCTGTCGCGAACCGGTATACCGAACATATTTATTGGTAATACGCAATATCTTCCGGAGGCTTTTTTTTACCAGGTACAAACTTCCCCGGGGCAGGTCATCAAATCCTTCATCGATAACCAACCGGATGCTGTTTATGTAGGCCTCCTCATTATGCGATTCAAATAAAAGGTAGGTAAGCAGTTCTTTGTTCTCTTTTTTAAATTTTGCCAGCCGGAGGCATAATTCCAGCAGCCTGGCCGGCGCCACCTCCTGCAGTTCCTGTTTCAGCTCATGGATCGTTGCCGTTTTCATACCTGCAAGTTAATTCTAATAAAACGTTTTGTCCGGCGTGGGTATAGAAGATATTGTTTATATTCATGATCATTTTTTCTGCCATCCTTTAAAAACGCTTGTCATGCAAACATCCAGAAGATCATTTATCCACAAGACCGCATTGGTCTTAGCGGGAAGCGCTGTTTTTTCAAGGCGATCATTCGCTGCTGCCGCACCTGCACATATTACGGGTATCCAGTTGTATTCTGTAAGAGAGGATATGAAGAGGGACCCCCTGGGTACATTAAAAGCACTTGCCGATATGGGGTACCAGTATGTGGAACATGCCAATTACGTGAACCGTAAATTTTATGGGTACAGTGCACCGGAATTCAAAAAAATCCTTGAGGGGCATGGTATGAAGATGCTCAGCGGGCACACCGTAATGGGACGTGATCATTGGGTTGCCGCTAAAAATGATTTTTCTGATTCATGGAAATATACGGTGGAAGATGCGGCCACAGTGGGCCAGGAATTAGTGATCAGCCCCTGGCTGGATGAGAGCCTGCGTAAAACCTACGATGACATGAAGCGATACATGGAGGTTTTCAATAAAAGCGGGGAGCTCTGTAAAAAATCGGGTATGCGTTTTGGATACCATAACCACAATTTCGAATTCACCCAATCGCTCAACGGGCAGAAAGTTTACGATATTATCCTAACCAGCACCGACCCCTCACTCGTAGTTCAGCAACTGGACATGGGTAATCTTTACGGAACTGGCGCCGATGCGCTGGAAATCGTTAAGAAAAACCCCGGCAGGTTTGTATCCATGCATGTAAAGGATGAAGTGAAAGCAGCCAAACCCGAATCAACCGGTGAGGGCTATGAAAGCACTATCATCGGCACCGGCGTTGCCAATACAAAAGCCGTAACCGACGAAGGAAAAAGAACCGGCGGCACCCTGCATTTTATCATCGAACAGGAATCCTACCAGGGCAAAGCCCCGTTAGAGTCGGTAAAAGAAGATCTGAAAGTGATGAAGAAATGGGGGTATTGAACAGATGAACAGATGAATTTAGATTGGAAAGCATTTTATCCCCGATCAACATTCATCTGTTCCTTGTTCATCTATTCTTCGGTTCCTTGTTCATCTGCTGCAGGAATTTTTTTAGTTCTGAGAGTTCGGCGGCGGAGAGGGGTTCATGGTTATCGTATTTGGACCGGAGAAAAAGGACCCTTTTGTGCAGGGGGTACTTTTGGAGGATGGCGCGAATCATTTTTCCGGTTTCTTCGTCACGGGTATAGATGGGTGATGCAACGATCTCCTCTGTTGATTTGTACCGGGTAGGCATTTTGAGAATAATGGCTTCCAGCGTACCCAGCCAGCTTGCGGGTATCCCTTCCACTTTTGCGGCTTTCTGCTGCAGCCCCTGTAATTGTTTTTTGCTAAGGCTTCCCCGTTCTTCGTACTGGTGCATCAGGCTCATCACAAACAGGCCATCGGGGTTATGCGCGTACATCGCATCCAGTATTTTGGCAATGATGTCTATGCCGGGTTTCTTCTTATACATAATCACGCGTGGTTGCTGCGCCAGCGAAATTAATACAATGCTGTTTACCAGGGAATTCCTTTCATAATGGCATAATTTTTTGTAGGCCGTTGGTATGTTCTACCACAAAGAAATACTTGACCGTATCAAAGAAATAATGGTAAGGAATAAGCACACTGTGGCCGTAGCAGAAAGCGTTACTTCGGGACACCTCCAGGCAGCTTTTTCCACTGCCACTGATGCGTCTCTTTTTTTCCAGGGAGGCATCACTGCCTATAATCTTGGCCAAAAATGCAGGCAGCTTGCCATAGAACCCATCCATGCATTGGAATGCGACTGTGTTTCGGCAGCGATTGCGCAACAGATGGCAAAAAGTGTAACTGAATTATTTCTCAGCGACTATGGCATCGGCATAACCGGTTATGCAACACCAATTCCCGAAAAAAATGTTCAAAAGTTATTTGCCCATGTGAGCATCGTACATAAAGGGAAAAAGCTGCTGTCCAAAAAGATCACACCGGGGAAGGAAAAGGCATTTGATGCACAGGTAAATTTTACCAACCAGGTGCTCGATGCGTTTGAGCGCGTGCTGAGGAGGAAATAGCTTTTATTGACCCTTATCACGCGGAGACGCAACAGGTCGGCACGGTTTGTATTGGGTAACCCCTGGCATGTCTTTGCGCCCCCGCGCCCTTGCGGTGAAAAAGCACCCCACCCTTATTTCCATAACCCGCGGTTGTGAAATTAAATCCCCAAAAAATCTAATCGCTGTTGGCCTAATGTGCCTCCCAGTACAATGGCACGGTATTCGTAATTAGTAAAGTATAGAATGGTGATTCTCGTTAACCATTTAGCGAACTTTCTTACAAGAATACTTCCTAAAAAACGTGAGGAGATAAGCATTCAGAAAGGTGCGTTCCA
>JANPIE010000017.1:0-3221 GCA_031424835.1 Chitinophagaceae bacterium | reverse complement strand
TGTTCCATTTTCGTAAAGGCTTTAACCTTGCCGCTGCGCCATCAAAATTTGTGGTACACGTATCCGCAGATAACCGCTACCGTTTATTCGTCAATGGCAAAGCAGTATGCAATGGCCCCGCGCGCGGCGATCTCTATAACTGGTATTTTGAAACAGTTGATATTGCCCCTTACCTGAAAGCCGGCAGCAACACCATTGCGGCGCTGGTATGGAACATGGGCATACATGCACCAGTGGCCCAGGTATCTAACCAGACAGCATTTGTGTTACAGGGAAATACAGAGGCAGAAAAGATCATCAATACAAACAACAGCTGGAAAGTGTTCCGCAATATTTCCTACACACCGTGTTCGATTGATAATGGGGCAAGGATGCGGACGTATATGGTGATAGGCCCGGGCGACCAGGTAGATGCATCAACCTATCCCTGGGGTTGGGAGCAACCTGCTTACAGCGATACTGCGAGCTGGTTGCCAGCAAGACGTATTGCCAGCCCGGTTCCCTCCGGCTATGGTTCTGATAATCTCTGGACACTGGAGCCGCGAAATATTCCCCTGATGTATGAGCACCTGCAAAGAATCATGTTTGTAAGAAGGGCAACAGGAATCAACGTGAACGCGGAACTATTACATGGCGGGCATCCTTTGACCATTCCGCCCAATCAGACAGTAAGCATTTTGCTTGATCAAAGTTTCAATACCGTTGCCTATCCTGAATTGATCGTGAGCAGCGGCAAAGGTGCATCGGTAAAAATGACGTATGCCGAAGCGCTGTTTACAAAAGATAACCAAAAGCTTAACCGCAATGAAATTGAGGGAAAGACCATAATAGGCAACTATGATATATTTATGCCGGATGGAGGAGAGAAACGCTTATTCCGCCCTTTGTGGATGCGCACCTATCGTTACCTGCAACTAGATATCACTACCAGGGACCAACCATTAGTCATCAATGATCTCTATGGTTATGCAACAGGTTATCCATTCAAAGTGAAAGCATCTTTTACCAGTAATGATGCTTCCCTGCAACAGATCTGGGATATCGGATGGCGTACGGCGCAGCTTTGCGCGGGTGAAACGTATTTTGACTGTCCCTATTACGAGCAATTGCAGTACGAGGGAGATACACGTATCCAGTCATTGATCTCTTTATATGTTACGGGTGATGACCGGCTGATGCGGAAGGCATTACTTGACTTCTACCATTCACGAGTGCCGGAGGGACTTACGCAGGGACGATATCCCAGTAACAGGCTGCAGGTGATACCACCCTTCTCATTGTTTTGGGTATCCATGGTATATGATTACTGGATGCACAGGGAGGACAAAAAATTTATTGCCGATTTCCTGGTACCGGTTACCGGGGTGCTGGATTGGTTTGAAAAACATATTGACCCAACCAAACAAATGCTGGGCCCGATGAAATGGTGGAGTTTTGTTGATTGGAACCATGCTTTTCCCGGCGGTACACCGGATGGCGCCATGGATGGAAATTCATCGATCATCACATTGCAATATGTTAATACGCTGCACCAGGCTGCTGAATTGTTTACGGCGTTTGGTAAAACAACGGAAGCGGAGCGTTATCGCAAACTTGCGGCCAGCCTAAGCGCTGCTACTTACCGGCAATGTTTCGATACCAGGAAAGGTGTGATGGCCAATACGCCGCTGAAGAATACCTATAGCCAGCACGCAAGCATCATTGCTGTGATCACGGGCGCAATACCTGAAACCGACAGGCAGCAGGTGATGCGGAAAGTATTGTATGATACCTCGTTAAGCCAGGCCACTTTTTATTACCGATTTTACCTTAACCGCGCATTGAAAGCCGCGGGCATGGCTGATCTCTATTATTCACAGCTCACGCCATGGAGGGATATGATCCGCAATGGACTCACCACTTTCGCAGAGAATCCCGATCCCACACGCTCCGATTGCCATGCCTGGAGTTCGAGTCCCAACTATGATTTTCTCTCCACCATTTGCGGTATCGTTCCGTCCTCTCCGGGATTTGCCACCGTACGTATTGAACCGGCTTTGGGCGAATTAACGGAAGCAAATGGTATATTGCCGCACCCCTATGGGGATATTCGTGTTTTACTTAAACGAAACGGAAAGCAGGGAATTGCGGCTGATGTTGAATTGCCTGCCAGATTATCGGGAGTGTTTGTTTGGAATGGTAAAACAACAAAGCTTACTGGGGGCAGGCAAAAAATAAATTTATAGCCATTGCAATGGATGCTCCGAATAACATTCCCGTGTATCGAAATAGAATCGTAATTTTTTTATCTCCCAAAAACAAGCATGGATATCACCATTGATCTTTTTCCCGGAGAAGAACCTGCATTGGTAGAACATTTTTTACAGGTGACAGCCGGTAACTATAAAGTTGTGGATGAGGAAATGATCCGTAAAGCTGTGCGACCCCGTGATCCGGCTGGGCATAAAGGTACGTTCGGTCATGTATTCATCATTGCCGGCAGCGAGGGAAGGACAGGGGCAGCCATATTGTGCTGCAAAGCTGCCCTGCGTAGCGGTTGCGGATTGCTCACAGCCTGGGTGCCTGCTGCGGCACAGGCTGCATTGCTTACTACGTTACCTGAAGCAATGACGATTGTACGTGAAGCCACTGTGGATACCATGCTTACGGCGATGGAAAATTTTTCCGCCATTGGTTTTGGTCCCGGCGTAGGGATGAATGCTTCCACAATCCTTGCGGAACTGCTGGCTCACAAAAAACAACCCCTCGTAATTGATGCGGATGGACTCACTTTGCTGTCTCAGGCGAAAGAATGCTACGAGTTGTTATCACCGCAGGTAATTCTTACACCCCATCCCCGTGAATTTGACCGGTTAACAAAAGAGCATCGTTCTGCATTTGAGCGATTGCAAACGCAATTGAGTTTCTCCCGCCAATACAGCGTGTATGTTTTATTAAAAGGACGATACACAACTGTTACCACGCCTGCCGGCAATATATATTTCAATTCCACGGGCAACGATGGCATGGCCACTGCGGGCAGCGGTGATGTACTAACAGGAATTATCAGCTCTTTACTGGCGCAGGGATATACACCTGAAATAGCGGCCGTGCTGGGTGCTTACCTACACGGCTATGCCGGTGATATGGCGGCGGAGATACATTCAAGAACAAGTTTGATCGCTTCAGATATAATTGAGGGGGTAGAGGGTTTTTTTAGGGAGTTTGAAAATTTGAAAATT
>JANPIE010000016.1:0-27631 GCA_031424835.1 Chitinophagaceae bacterium | reverse complement strand
AACAGGAAAAAGAGGAAATGAAAAACCGTTTTGAACAAACTTTGCTCAAAACACAACTGGAAATTCAGGAACAGGCTTTCTCCTATATCAGCCAGGAAATTCATGACAATATCGGGCAGGTACTTAGCCTGGTCCGACTGAATCTGAATACCTTCGGCGAAGTTGTCACAGAAGAAAAACTGGAGCAGACCGATGATCTCCTCGGTAAAGCCATTAAAGACCTGCGCGATCTTAGCCATAATCTGCAAAACAACCGCATACACGACATCGGCATCGTCGAATCCATCCGGCAACTCCTGCTTTCCCTGGAAAAAACCGGTCAGTATAAAACAGAACTGAGCGCCTCCGATCATTTCCACATTTTAGACGTAAACACCGATATCATCCTTTACCGGATGATCCAGGAAATCGTTAACAACATCATCAAACACGCATCCGCCACCATCATTAAAGTGGAAATCAACAGCGAACCCGATATCACGCTGGTTCGCATTACAGACAATGGCGTGGGATTTGACACCACAGCGATAAAAGAGGCCAACTCCGGCATCGGCCTGCAGAATATCGCCAGCCGGGCAAAGACCATCAACTCCACCGTAGATGTGAAAAGTTCGCCGGGTAACGGAACTGTCATAACTTTATACCTGAGACCTAAACCATTAGCCGTATGACCCTTGTTGCTTTAGTTGACGACCATGAATTACTCCGGACCGGTCTCGCGGCAATCATCAATTCCTTTGAGGGTTTTAAAGTAGTAATGGAAGCCAATAACGGGCAACAATTTATCGAAAAAGTAAAATCGAAAACAGCACCCGATATCGTACTGCTTGATATTACCATGCCTATTATGGATGGCTATGAGACATCCAGCTGGATCAAGACCAATCTTCCGCAGACAAAAGTGCTGGTACTGAGTATGCTGGAAAATGATACAGCTATCATACGAATGCTTAAGAATGGTGCAAGAGGTTATATCCTGAAAGACAGTAAGCCAAAGGTTTTTAAAGAGGCACTCGATAGTATCCGCGACAGCGGTTACTTCATCAATGAACTCATCAGCAGCAAACTGATGCACTATATCAATCACGAAGAAGTATTCGACAGCGATACATTTGCACTCAACAACCTGAGCGAAAACGAAGTCACTTTTCTAAAATGGATCTGCACAGAAAAAACCTATAAGGAAATCGCCGACGAAATGTGCCTCAGCCCCCGCACAATCGATACCTACCGCGATAACCTTTTTAAAAAGCTGGACGTTAAAACCAGGGTGGGTCTTGCTATCTTTGCGATCAAGAATGGCATTGTGACTATCTGATCCCGGTTTGGGAAGTTATTCCTGTGTCAGTTCAGGACACATGCGATCTACTATCACCACAAATATCCATTTACTATTCTCAGCCCTCAGTATGAGGCTAAAACAAGGGCTGAACCAGATTGCCCTTAACATTTTATTCGCGCTGGCATTCTTCCTGCCCTTCACCCATTGCCTTGCCCAAAACCCAATTCCTGCCATTGGAGCCTGGCGAGAACACCTGAACTACCAGAACACCCGCCAGGTGATAAAAGGCGACCGGATTTATTGTGCAACCGCTACCAATGTTTTTTCCGTTGATTCTGACGGAGAAATAGAGCGGTACAGTAAGGTTACCGGCCTGAATGACATCGGCGTCCGCTCAATAGGATGGGATGCCACCACACAACAACTGCTGATCGCCTATAACAACAGCAACCTCGATGCTGTAAAAAAATCTCAGGTAAAGAACATTGGAGATATCAGGCGAAGTACCATTACCGGCAACAAAACCATCAATAACATTTTTTGTAAAAACGGCTTTTCCTATCTGTCGAGCGGGCTGGGAGTAATTGTAGTTGACCTTATTAAATATGAAATCAAAGACACCTGGCTCATAGGAAATGCAGGGGGCCAGGTAGTTGTGAACGGATTTTGCAGTGATGCCTCTTTTTTTTACGCCGCAACCGGCGAAGGTGTAAAAAGAGCAGCTATCAACTCTTCCAATCTCTCAAATTATACCAACTGGCAAACTCTTAGCGGGTCCAATGGCTTAGCAGCGGGCCCGGTTTCAAATGTAGTGTTTACCAATGACCGTGTCATCACGCAGAAAGGAGATTCTCTGTTTATATTGTCTGGAAACACATGGAATCTTCTATATGCCGATGCCGCCTGGCCCATCATTGGTATCACTTCCACTGAAAACAAGCTGGCTGTTTGTCAACGAACAGCAACCGGTGCTGCCAGGGTCATCACTATTTCTACAAATGGACTGATCGAGAAGAATATTTCGCAAAGCGGCATAATTTCAGCGCCGCAATCTGCCATATTAGACAATGGCGCTGTTTGGGTGGCTGACCTTTTTGGTGGACTTTCCAAATTCAATCCTGACCCCGAGCGCTTCATACCCAATGGCCCACTGGGCACCGCAGATGGCGATTTTCTTTTCAAAGACAATATATTGTATGCAGCCGCCGGCAGTGTTAACAGCGCCTGGAACTACCAATACAACAGGAATGGCGTGTTTTCTTACAAAGAGGATGTCTGGAATTATAAAGGATACTACAACTTACCCCAGCTCGATTCGGTGCTGGATTTTATATCCCTCACTATTGATCCGCGTGACGCGAGTGTATGGGCAGGCAGCTATGGAGGAGGACTTGTTAATTTTAAGGATAATAACCAACTCACCATCTACAAAAAAAATAACTCCACCCTACAGCCTGCAATCGGTGATCCCACCAGTTACCGCGTAAGCGGGCTTGCATTTGACCAGAACAATAACCTCTGGATAAGCAATTACGGCGCGGCACAGAACCTCCACGTGCGCAAAGCCGATGGCACATGGAAGGCTTTCACCATTCCCTTCGCACACTTTGAAAATGCGGTTAGCCAGGTTATTGTAGATGATATGAACCAGATTTGGATCGTTAGCCCGAAAGACAATGGGCTGTTTTGCTTTAACTATGGACAGAATATAGACAACACCAACGATGACAAATGGAAATTTTACCGGCAGGGAGCAGGCAATGGTAACCTCCCCGGCAACAATGTGCTGTGCATAGTTGAAGAGAAAAACGGTTTCATATGGGTGGGCACAGATAGAGGTATTGGCATCATTCAATGCATTTCTGAAGTATTTGGTCCGCAAAGCTGTGATGCTGTCCTGCCGGTTGTACAGCAGGATCGGTTTTCGGGATTGCTTTTTAAAGATGAGCTGGTACAATGCATGGCAGTTGACGGCGCAAACCGCAAATGGATCGGTACCAAAAACGGGGTCTGGCTGGTTTCTGCCGATGGCGAAAAGATTGTTTATCGCTTTACAGAAGAAAACAGCCCCCTGTTAAGTAACGATATAAAAAAGATTGCGGTTGACCCGCTTACGGGTGAAGTATTCATTGGCACTTTCAATGGCATCTGTAGTTTCAGGGGAGATGCAACTGAAGCAGGTAACACCAACACCGATGTGCTCATTTTCCCAAACCCCGTGCCCCCGGGTTATAACGGAACCATTGCCATCAGAGGTCTCATACAAAACGCTCTCGTAAAAATCACGGAAATGAATGGTCGCCTGGTTTACCAAACAAGGGCATTAGGCGGACAAGCTGTCTGGAACGGACGTAACTATAACGGCGAAAAAGTAGCCAGTGGCATTTACCTCGTTATCATTCGCGATGATACCGGTGCGGAAAAACTGGCCACCAAGATCGCCATCACATCCGGGCGATGATTAATCATCATCATCCTTATCCGCTTTTTTGATGGGTTTATAAAATGCGGCACGCTTGGGACCGGGAAATGGGGTGCCTTTCAACCCATTCCACAGCACAATATTAAATTCCAGGTCTGGTACAGCATCTTCCCTGGTAAGGTCAAATTTTTCTGATCGCATCTGCCACTCATTCATCGCCGTATTCCTGTCGCTCAGGTTAACATTGGATGGTAAAGCCTTAAACGGTTTGAGGTTGGGGGTATTGGTAAATGAACGCCACATGGGTTGCGCCGCAGCGTCGTACTGGCTCATAGGTGGGATGCCCAGGATAAGCTCAATTGTCCGCAACATGGAAGAGGTAGAATACATGGTATGATCAACAAATCCACGTTTTACAAATCCGCCGGCCACATACGCGGTACTTCTGTGTGCATCCACATGATCCGCGCCGTTCTGTGCATCATCTTCAATAATAAAAATTGCCGTTTCTTTCCAGATGGGAGATTTGCTTAAATACTCCACAAACATTCCCACCGCCAAATCATTGTCTGCTACATGGGCATAGGGCGTTGGACGCCCTTTGCGCAAACCTTCAGTATGGTCATTGGAAAATCGTACACTGTTAAACCGGGGAACAGCGTTGATTGCTAACAGGGAATCAAAATCCCGCTTCCATTGATAAAAACGGGTGGTATCCTGCACCCTGTTATCATACCCATTAAAATAAGGACAAAAATGTCCTTTCAACACGGGAATATTGGGTTTAAAATTATCCGCAAATTCACCGTAGGTTCGAAAGGTTACACCCGCACGCTTACAATGATCCCAGATAAATCCGCCCTTGTTATTGGCCACTGCACGGTTACCTTCTGCGTCATAACTTCCACCCCGACCTCCATAACTGCTTACCCAATTTTTTTCGAGGTAATCGGTAGCATAAGCACCCATGGTCCAGTTATGGCCATCAGCACTTACTTCCCCGTCTACATAAAAATTATCAAGTAACACAAACTCGCGCGCAAGTGCATGCTGGTTAGGCGTAATGTTTTCACCGAACAGCACAAGCCTGGGATCGCCATTTCCCTCTTTCATATCTCCGAGCACCTGGTCATAAGTGCGGTTTTCTTTGATCACGTAAAAAACATATTTAATTGGACCCTGGTCGCCTACTTTTCTTGGGATAGGGTTACCTGTCTCACCCTGGGCCAATAATTCCCTTACCTTATTATACGGGGTATTCCGGTACACTACCTGTGAAAAGACCCCGAGTTGTTTCTCAGTTGGCTCAGTGATCACACTCATCGTACCCTGGAAAAGACCGGCTATGTACTGGACGTTTTTGGGCTTGGCCGGATCGCCTTCATGGTGCAGCACTTCCTGTGTTTTTCCGAAAGGATTGGGGCCATAGAAATTAGCCATGGAAGAAAATCCCTTCCCGTTGGATACAAAGATCTTTTTCCCAACCACTTTTACATTGGTAGGATACCACCCCACCGGAATAAATCCTTTGCTCCTGCTTTTGGTAATGGTGGACACATCAAATACGTTCAAACAATTATTATCCGCATTTGCGATGTACAATGTTTTTTCATCCTGGCTCAATGCCAGTCCGTTGGTTGTAGAACCATTGGGCGCATCTGGATATAAAGCAGCATTCAGGTTTTCTACCACTTTTCTGCCCGCTACATCTATCACGGAAACAGAATTATCATTGGAGTTGGCAACAAATAAATATTTTCCTTTTGCAGTAAGACAAAGTTCGTTGGGATTATCACCCACCGGGATTTCTGCAACTATATTTTTTTTGCCTGTATCAAATACATAAACCTTGTCGCAGCCCCAGCAACTGATATACAGTTCCTTCTTATCAGGTGAAAGCACACAGGAATAGGCTTCCCCTCCCAGTGCAATTTGCTTATCCACCTTGCGGGTAGTAAGGTTTACCAGGTATAGCGTATTATCCTCTTTGGTAACTACATATAAAATCTTTTTCGCGTCATCAATCGCGATGCCTGCGGGTGATATTTTGTTGGGCCATTTCTTTCCGAGACTGATACTGTCTTTCAATCGCAACCTGTTATTCTCGATGCCATACTCCAGTATCCAGTTATCATGCCCGCCCGAAGCATATAAAGTTTTTTCATCAGCGCTGAATTGCAGACCATACCAGCTTTTGGGCGTTATGGCGCTATCGAGAACTTTTTCTGAAACAGGATCAATCAACTGGATGCTTTGAACGCTTTGCCCGTTATTCGTTACAGCCATCAGTTTCTTGGAACGGCTAAGCACAATATTCAGTGGCAGATCGCCCAGGGGAAAACTGCGGCCAACAGGTGTTAAGCTCCAGCCGTTGGGGAGAACCACTTTTTTCGCTTCCACCTGTTGTAAAGTTTGCGAAATGGAGGGTTGTATCATCAGGCTTCCGCATAGCAGTGCAATAAATTTTCTCATAAAAATGCTGTTGATCAGATGGGTAAATATACAGTGCCGGGCACAGAAATGAAACCTTCGACGCCGATTTAATAAAGGCATCATATGGCATTGCTGCCGAATAACAACGGTGACACGCTGGCGCCTGACGAACGGCGCTATTGCTTGTTAAACTCGTAACTGCGCATGACTTTGAACTTCTGGGTGCCTTTTTCATCGGGAACTACCCGGTACATAATCTGGCGCATGGCGCCTGTAGGCTTAATATTGGTAGTATCTGCCACTGAATAAATGGGGAACCGGCGGGTAAGTGTTCCTTCCATAAGCAGGAACTCATCGTGGCCCTGGTAACCAACCTTTAGTTTGGTATCATCAACTATATCGGGAAAAAAGATGGGCGCAAATCCCTGGTTTTTGTCGGAGCGGATCCCAACTACGGTACCAGTATTTTTTTCGCCGCCGTTATATACATAAATGACCAGGTCCGGAAAACCATCATTGTTAAGATCATCCACTTCTGAGCGTGCCACTTTCCCCTTCACATCAATGGAGATCTCCCGGGCAGTATTATCAAACCCGATCGGACTAATGGTTACCACGTTCCTGTCGGCGGTCCTGTTATTTGTAAATACGCGGTAACCGGTCTTACCCAGTTTCATAGACGTGTCATAGCGTTTGTTTTGCGCGTTTCCGAACAAAACAAAAAGCACCATCACAACCGACAAACAAATTCCTTTCCCCATTTCTTTATTATTTATAGGCTACAATGTACTCAATTTAAAACGTCTTACATATTTCTGCGGTACTGCCCGCCCACCTCGTACAAAGCATGGGTGATCTGCCCCAGTGAACAGTATTTGACGGCCTCCATCAGTTCTGCAAAAATATTGCCATTGTTAATGGCTACGTCTTTCAGCTTTTGTAAAGCTTCCTTATTTTTAGATTCGCTTCGCTTCCAGAATGCATGAAGGTTCTGGATCTGCTGCTCCTTTTCTTCTGTGGTACTCCTGATGACTTCACCCGGGAGAATGGTGGGGCTTCCTTTTTTGTTGAGGAATGTATTTACACCAATCAGCGGCAATTCACCGGTATGTTTTAACGTTTCATAATGAAGGCTCTCTTCCTGTATCTTGTTGCGCTGGTACATGCGTTCCATGGCACCTAGCACGCCTCCCCTCTCTGTAATACGGTCAAATTCGGCCAATACCGCTTCTTCCACCAAATCCGTTAATTCTTCAATAGCAAAACTTCCCTGGATAAAATTCTCGGTTACAGCCGTTCCCAATTCGCGGTTAATGATCAACTGGATAGCCATTGCCCGCCGCACGCTTTCCTCTGTTGGGGTTGTGATTGCTTCATCATAGGCATTGGTATGAAGACTGTTGCAGTTATCATAAATAGCATACAGCGCCTGCAATGTGGTTCGGATATCATTAAAATCAATCTCCTGTGCATGCAGGCTTCTTCCGCTGGTTTGAATATGGTATTTGAGTTTCTGCGACCGGTCGTTCGCCTTGTATTTGTACCTGAGCGCTTTTGCCCATATACGCCGCGCTACCCTGCCGATAACACTATACTCCGGATCCATTCCATTGCTGAAGAAAAAGGAAAGATTCGGCGCAAAATCATCGATGTTCATCCCACGGCTCAGATAATATTCTACGTAGGTAAACCCATTGGATAAAGTAAACGCAAGTTGCGTGATCGGGTTAGCCCCGGCTTCCGCAATATGATATCCACTGATGCTGACACTATAAAAATTCCTTACTTTCTGATCTATAAAATAGGACTGCACATCGCCCATCAGTTTCAAAGCAAACTCAGTTGAGAAAATGCAGGTATTCTGCGCCTGGTCCTCTTTGAGGATATCTGCCTGAACAGTACCACGCACCTGGGATAATGCTTCCGCTTTAATTTTGTTATAGGTATCGGCAGGCAGCACCTCATCACCGCTGATGCCCAATAGTTGCAGCCCGAGCCCATCATTTCCCTCAGGCAATCTTTCCGGTGAAGCGGGATTATAATAAACAGGCCTGGGAAGCGATCTAAATTTTTGCGCGATATATTCTTTTACCCGGGGCCACTCGTTGTTTTCGGTTAACCATTTTTCACATCGCTGGTCAATGGCCGCATTCATAAAAAAAGCAAGTATGATTGGTGCCGGCCCATTAATGGTCATACTCACCGAGGTTTTCGGATCGCAGAGATCAAAGCCACTGTACAATTTTTTGGCATCATCTACTGTAGCTATACTCACGCCGCTGTTACCCACTTTGCCATAAATATCCGGCCGCGGATCGGGATCTTCACCGTATAGTGTTACACTGTCAAAAGCGGTAGAAAGCCTGATGGCTGGCTGGCCGATTGATACATAGTGAAAACGCTTGTTGGTTCTCTCCGGACCACCTTCGCCTGCAAACATGCGGGTGGGATCTTCTCCCTGTCTTTTTAATTCGAATACACCGGATGTATAGGGAAAAGCACCTGGCAGGTTTTCCTGCAACTGCCAGCGAAGAATATCCCCCCAGTCTTTATACCTCGGCAATACCACTTTCGGAATCCGGCTTCCGCTCAGGGACCGGGCCGCCAGGGGTTGCCTGATCATTTTATCACGCACACTGTATTCAAAAAAATCCGCCGTATATTTTGCAATTGTTGCGGGCCACTCGGCAAGCTGCTGTTTGCAATCAGCATGTAATTGCTTTTCAAAATGTTCTTTTACTTCCTGCAATGGACCGGGGTCTTTCTTGTCCGCATGCAGCATATCGATTACGCCATTCAACTGGTACAATTTGGAAGCGATGGTACACTGCTCCGCCACCCATACATCGTAACTACGGTTCGCCTCTGATATCTCCGAAAGATAGCGGACGCGGGCAGGCGGAATGATTTGTGATTTGGTAGTAGTAGCCGTATGATCATCTGTTACCTCACGCGGGCCCTTTTCAGAAAATTGTACACCTGTCTTTTTTTCAACAATACTTACCAGCGCCTCAAACAACTGGTTAACACCTGTGTCATTGAACTGCGCCGCAATGGTGCCGATAATGGGCAACTCTTCATCTTTGGCTGACCATAAGCCATGATTACGTTTAAATTGCTTGCGTACATCATGCAAGGCATCAAGTGCCCCTGCTTTATCGAATTTGTTAATGCAGACAAGGTCCGCATAATCAAGCATATTGATTTTTTCGAGTTGTGAGGCCGCACCATATTCCGGTGTCATTACATATAAACTCACATCACAATAGTCAAGTATCGACGCATCACTCTGGCCCACACCGGCGGATTCCAGGATAACCAGGTCAAAACCCGCGCTCCTGCACACATCAATGGCTTCCTGCACGTGCGCACTTAATGCAGTATTGTCATCTCGTGTTGCCAGGCTGCGCATATAGGCCCGGCCATTGGAGATCGCGTTCATGCGTATACGGTCGCCCAGCAAAGCACCGCCTGTTTTTTTCTTGGAGGGATCTACAGATACTACGGCAATGGTTCTATCCTCAAAAGCATGCAGGTACCTGCGAACAATTTCATCTGTAACGGAACTTTTTCCCGCCCCACCGGTACCTGTGATACCCACTACCGGAATTTTTTGTTGTTTACCGGCAGGTCTGTCTATAATAATCCCTTGTCCATTTTCCGCATTCGTTATCTGGCGCGCAACTTTTCGTACGTCTTTTACTTCACCTAAGGTCATCGGTGTTTTGTAATCGCCGGTACCATTGATACTGTAATCACATTGTTTGATCACGTCTTCAATCATGCCCTCCAGTCCCATATGCCTGCCATCATCCGGGCTATAAATGCGGGTGATGCCATAACTATGCAGTTCCCGGATCTCTTCGGGAAGGATGGTACCGCCACCGCCGCCAAATATTTTGATATGACCGCAGCCGTTCTGTTCCAACAGGTCCTTCATGTATTTGAAAAATTCAACATGGCCACCCTGGTAACTGGTGATGGCAATACCTTGCACATCCTCTTCAATAGCGCATTCAACGATCTCCGCCACACTGCGGTTGTGACCGAGGTGTATAATCTCGGCACCTTTGGACTGCAGGATACGGCGCATGATATTGATAGCAGCATCATGGCCATCAAAAAGGCTGGCAGCCGTTACAATACGCACTTTATTTTTAGGTAAGTAGGACATAGTAAAACGTAGAGAGCAAATTTACAGCATTACATTCAATTGTTAACAATCGTTAGCTTTTGAAAGGAGAACAATTGTTCCAAAACTTCATACATTCAACGCCTCAAACCAGGCTATGGCATTTGAAGTGAATATACAGGGTGATACGGAAGAGCAGGTAATTACTTTACGGGATACCACCATCGGCACAGAAGCCGAGATCTATACTTTCGGCGCATTGATGAACGCGTTCCGTACGCCGGTTAAAGGAGTTATGATGAATGTTGTGGAAGGGTTCAGCTCCGTGACTGATGCGAAAGAGAACGTGCTCAGTGGATTTAAAAGTACCAAACTGAGTCCCTTTGTGTGTCGAATGCGGAAGGGTAAGTACTATTTTAACGAAACATACTACCAGATCGGGAAATATTATCTTGGTGAGCATGCGATACATGGACTGGTATTTGATCAAACCTACACCATAACCGGTACAAAGAATAACGAAGAAGCTGCCAGCGTAACGCTATCGGCAAATTATGGCGGAGACGACCCCGGATATCCCTTTCCTTATTCTTTACAGGTAGCATGGACATTGCAATCGGGAAATAAACTAACGGTATCCACCACGATTGCCCATCAAAACCTTATCGCAATTCCTTACACAGACGGATGGCACCCTTATTTTACGCTGGGGGGAAATGCTGATGAATGGACCCTTCAGTTTGACGCGAACCAGCAATTCGAATATGATGCGGATCTTTTGCCCACCGGTAAGAAATTCAGGGATACAAGGTTTGAGGAAGCACGCTCATTAAAAGGTATTGAGCTCGACAATTCATTCGAGTTGAACACTGAAGGAAATGCCGCCTGTATGCTGGCTAACCAGGCACTCAGGCTTACGATTTGTCCCGACAATAGCTATCCCATTTTACAGGTATATATACCCGCAAACAGGAAAAGCATCGCGATAGAAAACCTGAGCGGTGCGCCGGATAATTTTAACAATGGTATCCACCTGTTGCATCTTCCTCCGGGCGAAGAAAAAACTTTTACTACCAGTTACCGTTTAGAAGTATTATAGGTCAACCACGGCAATTACACTGATCTCCACGTTAACACCCCGGGGTAATCCTTTTACGGCCACCGTTTCACGTGCGGGATGATCGCCTTTGAAATAGCCGCCATATATTTCATTCACCTGGCTGAACAGGCTCATATCGCTGAGGAAAATACTGGTCTTGACCACGTGTTCAAAGGTGAGCCTGGCTTCCTCCAGAATAGCGGCTAGGTTTTTCATCACCTGGTGCGTTTCTGCAGCGAGTGTGCTGAGTTGAAGTTCACCGGTTTCGGGAACAAACGCCACCTGGCCGCTGATAAAAACAAAGCCATTTGCCTTTACAGCCTGGTTGTAAGGACCGATGGGCGCTGGCGCTTTGGTGGTGTTGATGATCTGTTTTGCCATAACAATTACTTTAATCGGTGGCAAATTGCTGCATTTCTATCAACCGGCCAACCTAAATTTGCCGTTTAACTACCGGTTCATGCAAATAGTGGTACAAGCAGATGAAAAGCAAAAAGAATCCTTCCTGAAGAAAGTGATTCCGGAGGGAGTGCGGATCCATTGGAATGCTGCATACGACACCATTCCGGAAGCAGACGCCTATTTTGACCTCTGTTATGAAAACGAGGGAAAAGCGGCGTTCAGCATGATCCATGGTAAACCGGTTTTTGTAAACGCTGTAACAGCTACCTGCGCAGAACTACCCGCTGGCTCCATTCGCATAAACGCGTGGGATAGTTTTTTCCAAAGAGATGTACTCGAGATTGCGGCTGCTGACCAGGGCTCGCTGGCACAAGCCGGCACTATCTTAAAGGAACTTAACTGGAATTACCAGGTTTGCCCGGATACAGCCGGCATGATCGCTGCCAGAGTGATAGCGATGATCATCAACGAAGCATACTTTGCCCTGGGCGACGAGGTGAGTTCCAAAAAAGAGATCGACACGGCAATGAAACTGGGAACCAATTATCCTTATGGTCCTTTCGAATGGAGCGAAATAATCGGCCTCAAAAAGATACATACCTTACTGCAAAAGCTTGCCCGCGAAAACCCCCGTTATGCGATTGCCCCCGCAATGAAACCTGATCTCGAAACAAATACACCGGTAAAATAACAAAGCCCTATGTGCCTTATCCTCAGCATTGATACCGCTACCGAACATGCCAGTGTCTGCCTGAGCAGGGGTGAGTCTATTTTAGGATTGATAGAAAGTACCGAACAGAAAAACCATGCCTCATTTGTTCAACCCGCTATCAAATTGTTGGCAGACGGTGCAGGTATCGCATTAATCGATATTGATGCGGTAGCCGTTAGTGCCGGCCCGGGAAGTTATACAGGGCTACGGGTAGGCATGGCCTCGGCCAAAGGCATCTGCTATGCCCTTAAAAAAAAACTGATCCTCGTAAATACCCTGGAAGTAATGGCCCAGTCAATTCTGGACGACCCCGAAAATCAACCGCTCGATAAAGCCACCCTTCTCTGTCCTTTAATTGATGCGCGAAGGATGGAAGTATTTACTGCCCTTTATGATATGTCTTTAAAAGAAATTGAATCGCCTCACGCTATGATACTCGATGATTCATCGTTCAGTCAACTATTAGCAGATTATTCTCTTGTGTTCTCGGGTACAGGTTATCATAAGCTCCAAACCCTGCTTACCCATCCAAATGCCCGTTACAGCCATTCGCAGCACTCTGCCAAACACCTGGCCGCAAGGGCATTAACCGCCTATGCGTCAAACCGTTTCACCGACCTGGCGTACAGCGAACCCCTGTATGTAAAGGAATTCTTTGATGCCGCCGGTAAGCGCCCTACATAGGCCAAATAAAAAATATTCAGAAAATTTATACTATGTAGCAAAACATGCCTAACTTTATTAGGTCACAATCTTAGTTTGTTAACCCCCCAATTTAACTTTTATTGTATGACCCAATCTTTACAGTCCGTTGTTTTGCTTAACGGCAAAACCCAGATCAAGGTCGATTTCCTGCATACCAAGAAGGCTTCACTCATTCTGCGATCCATCAACCACAAATTACGTCAGCAGATCATTAAATTGCTCGATGAGCACCAGAAGATGACGGTAACCGAGATTTACGTGAAGCTGAGGCTCGAACAGTCAGTGGCATCCCAGCACCTGGCCATCTTACGCCGCGCCGGTATTGTAAGTACCTCGCGGGACGGCAAATTCATATTTTATTCTGTCAACTACAACCGCCTTGGTGAAGTGGTTCAATTCGTGGAAACACTGGTAGGTTGACAGTTTAACTGCCATTTCCGGATACCGTAGCCATTTGGCCTGAAGCTTGCCATTATCTTTGCACAAAAATGCGGATATGTTTATTGAGCAATTATATACAGGTTGCATAAGTGAAGCAGCTTATTATATTGAAAGCGACGGGATTGCTGCGGTAGTGGATCCCTTGCGCGATATTGAAGAATACCTTCACCTGGCACAGAAAAGAAACGCCAGGATCAAATATATTTTTGAGACCCATTTTCACGCAGATTTTGTAAGCGGCCATCTGGATCTGGCTGCGGCTACAGGCGCTACCATTATTTATGGCCCGGGCACAGAAACCAAATTTCCGGTTCATGTTGCCAAAGACGGGGAAGTATTTGAACTTGGTAAACTCAAAATAGAAGTGTTGCATACCCCCGGCCATACACTGGAAAGCAGTTGTTATTTACTGAAAGATGAAAATGGTAAGGACCATGCGGTGTTTACCGGTGATACTTTGTTTGTGGGTGATGTAGGCCGACCTGACCTGGCGCAAAAAACAAACGAATTGACAATGGATGATCTTGCTGGTTTGATGTACGACAGCATCCAGCAAAAAATACTTCCACTGGCAGACGATATTCTGATGTACCCCGCACATGGTGCCGGTAGCAGTTGCGGTAAAAACCTGGGATCAGAAACGCATAGCACCATTGGCGAACAGAAAAGATCCAACTACGCTTTGCAACAGCAGACCAAAGAAAGTTTTATCAAAGCAGTGACCGAAGGACTTGCTGCGCCGCCTCAGTATTTCCCAATCAATGCAAGGATCAATAAAGAAGGATACGAAAGTCTTGATGCGATCATTGAAAAAGGCATGCGTGCACTCAGCGTGCCGGAGTTCAGGGAAAAAATGAGCCAGGATGATATGATCATTTTAGATACCCGTAACTCCGAAATATTCACCCAGGGTTTTGTGCCCGGTTCAATCAGTATCGGTCTTGAGGGACGATTTGCAGAATGGGCAGGCAGCCTTCTTCCGTTTGACAAACCACTGATTCTGGTAACGGCACCCGGCAAAGAGAAAGAGACGCTGGTACGTCTCGCAAGGGTAGGCTTCGACAGGATGGAAGGGTACCTGGAAGGCAGCTATGAAGCATGGGCGGCAACCAATGAAAAAATAGACCTGGTCATTGATGTAGAACCGGATGAACTGGCAATGGATATGCCATTTGACCAGAACCTGGTGATCGTTGATGTAAGGAAAGAAACGGAATATGCCGATGGCCATATCAAGGAAGCCGTAAATATACCGCTACTGGATCTAACTGACCCGGGCAGTATGGCCAACCTGGATGATACGCACAATATTTATTTGCACTGCGGCGGAGGTTACAGAAGCGTGATCGCTGCTTCACTCATGAAGCGCCAGGGCATTCATAACATTCGCAATGTATTGGGTGGATGGAGTAAGATCAAAGAAATGCCCGATAAGTTTGAAATAGCAAAAACAGTGGAAGCGCTTAATTGATTTTGGATTGGGGAGGGCAGATATGGAAAAGGCCTTTGTGGTGAAGCCTGCCATGCAATAATGGAGCGAGGGCTTTAACATCGTGGCCTGCGCGCACAGTGTTGCACAGAGGTGTTCAGGTATTCGAACAGTTAATGATGCTTCTGATTTCGGGTATACAACGTTTCCCAATCGAATATTATTCAACTACCAGTTGTCCGTGTTTCTCTTCATCAAATTCCCATTTCCATCTTCTATGGCTCCATAAATAATTGGCGGGTCTTTCACGCACCGCCTGCTCAACGCGGTTAACGAATAATTTGGTGAGTTCTCCGGGTGCAAATTCTTTGGGATTGGTCGTGAGCAATTCATACTGCAGGTGATAATAGCCGCGTTTACGCTTATAAAAATTCGCAAAAACCACGATGGTATTGTTGCGTTTCGCGCCTTTTTCGGGGCCGCTGACAAAAGGCGTGTACCGACCGAAAAATTTTACCCACTGTGCCGCCATGGGATTACCCGGATTCTGGTCGGCGGCAAGTGCCAGCGCATAGCGGGTTTTTACATACTGGTGAAAACGTGTTTTAAAATCCATCGCAGGCACCAATATACTCCCGTAACGCGTGCGTATATTGTAAATAATCCTGTCAAAAGCTTTATTGGCAATGGGCATGTAAACAACCACGAACGTATATCTCCCGTAACGCGACTCACCAAGGTTCACTACTTCGAGGTTAAAAAAATGGCCGGCATGCACCTGTACATTCTGACCCGTATCATACAGGTCATTGAGGAGTTTATTGTTTGTTGAATATCTCTTCGCGAACGACTCATCGCTTAAGGATATCAGCTTAATGGTCTCGATAAACGTATCTGAAAGATTATGGTAAAATTCCTTCGCGATCTTTTTTCTTTCCTGCAATGTCTTTTCAGGAAAAGCAATCGAAAGATTTTTCATCACCACTTCTTTGCGGTAACCTGCCACATAATACATCAGCAGGTATACGCCATCACTTAACAAATAGATCACCCTCCAGGGCAACAATGATAAAAGATAGAGCAGTGGATAAATGATATAATACATGAACCGGGTAAGATTTATAGAATGATATTCTGCAATAACTCACTTTTGCCCGTATGGTCCGTATTGAAATGCAGGCCACGACTCTCTTTCCGGAACTGCGCGCCCTTTACAATCAGGTATCCCACGGAGATCAGGTTACGCAACTCGCATAGCTGGGGAGAAACTTTTGTAGAGCGATACAGATCTTCTGTTTCAGAAAATAAAAGATCCAGCCTTTTCATGGCACGGTCAAGACGCACATCGGTGCGAACGATACCGACATAGTCGCTCATGATCTGCTGCAATTCTTTCTGGCTCTGTGTGATCAGGATCATCTCCTTCGGTTCACTGGTGCCCGTGGCTTTCCAATCGGGAATATTCGTCTCAAAGGAAATATGGTCTATGCGATCCGCACTATCAAGATAACAGCGGTGACCAAATACCATGGCCTCCAGTAAACTATTGCTGGCAAGCCTGTTGGCACCATGCAATCCGGTACTGGAACATTCCCCGCAGGCATAAAGGTTCTGGATAGAAGTACGTCCCCACTCATCTGTTTTGATTCCACCGCAGCTATAATGCGCGGCAGGTGCAACCGGTATCAAATGCTGCATCACATCGATACCGATGCTGAGACATTTCTGGTAGATATTCGGAAAATGATGAATAAACTTTTCCTTATCCATATGCCGGCAATCAAGGTATACATGTTCTGTACCTCCTTTTTTCATTTCATTGTCGATAGCGCGTGCCACGATATCACGGGGGGCAAGATCTTTTCGCGGATCATATCTTTCCATGAACGCCTCTCCATTTTTATTTCGCAGAATACCACCATCGCCACGAACCGCCTCTGTAATGAGAAAAGACGGCGATACCCCGGGCTCATATAAAGCGGTTGGATGGAACTGTATGAATTCCATATTCTCGATCCTTCCCTTGGCGCGATAAGCCATCGCTATCCCATCGCCTGTAGCAATACGGGGGTTGGTGGTGGTACGATATGCCTGGCCGCATCCGCCTGTCGCCAGTAATATGATCTTCGCCAGTATTTTTTCTATCTGGTTTGTGTGAAGGTTCAGTACATACACACCATAACAGGTAATATCCAACGTTGATTTGGTAACAAGGAACCCCAGGTGGTGTTGTGTGAGAATGTCAACCACAAAACAATGATTGATCAGTACAATGTTATCCCGTTCTTTCAATTCTGCAAGCAAAGCCCTTTCCATCTCCATCCCGGTAACATCTTTGTGATGGAGTATGCGGTTCTCGCTATGGCCGCCTTCTTTTCCCAGGCTGTATTCGCCATTATCTTTCTTATCAAACTCCGCACCGTATTCAATAATTTCTTTGATGCGTTCCGGCCCCTCTTTCACCACAATCTCCACGATCTTAGGATCGCAGAGTCCATCACCTGCGATCAGGGTGTCTTCAATATGTTTGTCATAACTGTCTTTTGCTTCATCCCATACGCCCGCAATCCCACCCTGCGCATACTTGGTATTGGTTTCATCAGCCTGTGTTTTGGTTATGACCACCACCTTTTTACCCGGATGATGTTTGGCTGTTTTCAGTGCATAGGTCAGCCCCGCAATACCAGAACCGATAACCAGGAAATCTGCTTCCATAATGCGACAATTAATTTACGCCGGTTCTACCCAGGCTTGATTCTCTTTCAGCAAATTGATCAGTTCATCCACAGCAATCGCACTGTCGATGTTCCGCTTCATGATGTCCTTCCCTTTATACAATGTGATCTTTCCCACACCACTGCCTACATAACCAAAATCGGCATCGGCCATTTCACCCGGACCATTTACAATACAGCCCATGATTGCGATCTTTACGCCTTTCAAATGATTCGTCACATTCCGGATCCTCGCCGTTGTTTCCTGCAGGTCAAACAAAGTGCGGCCGCAACTGGGACAACTGATGTATTCGGTTTTGGAAATACGCGTCCTGGTAGCCTGCAGAATGGTAAACGCCGTAGAATTAATGAATTGCTCTACGGTTGTATTGTTGGTATAGTTCCTTCCACTTGTGTCCTTTATCGCTCCGGATTGTGCCTGGTAACTTCGTGCTGTCATCCCCAAACAAATTCCATCGCCCAAACCATCAAGTAGCAGCGCGCCACATTCTGTTGAATAGTGTATCAAATGTTCGTCGGCTGTTTGCCAGTTACTGTCGGTGATGAGTACCACGGGGTTACGGATCTCACGGCTCATCAATTCCATGAACATGCGCCGGACGGCGGGCATGGTATGTGGATTTTTACTGCTAAGGCAGATAACAACAGATGGATCATTCGCAATCTCATCCAGGTTAGTAAAATCATTTACCGGCGTATCATCATTAAAACAATCCAGCATCACAAAATTCAATTCCTTACTCGCAAGTTTTGCCTTTACAAAACCGGCTGCATCGTAAATAGGAAAATATTTTTCTTTATCCTCAGCCGTTGCCCATGTGGCCGGGTAGGTGATCACTTTTAAAGTGCCCGGCAAAGCAAAATCCAATACCATATGTCCGGTGAACACATAATCTGCAGCGGCATCACTGATGTTCCAT
Source organism: Chitinophagaceae bacterium (assembly GCA_031424835.1). Taxonomy (GTDB): domain Bacteria; phylum Bacteroidota; class Bacteroidia; order Chitinophagales; family Chitinophagaceae; genus Sediminibacterium. The sequence goes on along the minus strand of JANPIE010000016.1, from coordinate 8,919 downwards.
TTGTCAGTGTCCACATCATAGGTATAGCCAATACTTTCAAGACTGGTGGGTGTGATAGCAGTAAGCTTACTGAGATCAGCGATAACAACAGGAACCTGCTTTGCACCCATATTACCTACTGCAAAAGTTTCCCTTCGCTGGTAACTGAATGGGCTGTAGGGAATTTTTTCTATGGAGGGAATTCTTATGACTGCCGATGCACGATCCGCATAACGTTTTACCAGGTCCCGGCAAACCGGTATTTCAAATTCGGGATCCTCTGTTAAGCTTACACGCACTGTATCACCAATACCATCCTCGAGTAATGTGCCAATGCCCGCCGCACTCTTTACACGACCGTCTTCACCATCACCCGCTTCCGTAACCCCAAGATGCAAAGGATAACATTCACCGAACTCCGCATCCATCTGCTGTATGAGCAAACGGTAAGCCTGTACCATTACCTGCGGGTTGCTTGATTTCATGCTGAGCACAATATTGTGGTAAGTCTCGGCCCTTGCTATCCGGAGAAATTCCATCGCGCTCTCCACCATGCCCATCGGTGTATCACCATAACGACTCATGATACGGTCACTGAGGGAGCCATGGTTGGTACCAATACGCATAGCAGTGCCATATTCTTTACAGATAGAAACCAACGGTGTAAACCTTTCACGGATGCGTTCGATTTCTTCCAGGTATTCAGCATCGGTATAGTCTATCTGTTCAAATTTTTTCTTGTCCACGTAGTTGCCGGGATTCACACGTACCTTCTCCACGATTCTAGCTGCGATCTCAGCGGCATTTGGTGTAAAATGAATATCTGCCACAAGTGGTGTATCATACCCGCGTTTGCGCAGTTCATTTTTTATGTTGAGGAGATTTTCCGCTTCGTTTTTGCTGGGAGCGGTGATGCGTACAAGTTCTGCGCCGGCTTCAATGCAGCGGATACTCTGTTCTACAGTGGCCATGGTATCCATCGTATCGGTGGTGGTCATGGTCTGTAAACGGATAGGATGAAAATTACCAAGCAACAGCCCGCCGATCTTTACTTCTCTGGTTGGTAAACGGCTATATTGGGTGAGGGAAGGACAATACACTTGCATAGCATGCAAAGCTAACAGTTCTCTGGCAGAATGCGCCAGTTCCCCTCTGTGTAGCTCTGTGTATTCCGTGACTCTGTGGTGAAGCCTCCGCTTCGATCGGTGAGAAGGCTTCACCACAGAGTCACGGAGGGCACGGAGGGCCACAGAGATAGATTTAACGTTTCCCCTCTAAGAAGCCCTGGTCCTTGAGGATGGCTTTGAGGATGCCGATCCTGATGGGTATCATATCGGTTGAAGGCGGGCCCTCAACATTCATTGCAAAAAAATACGGGTGCCTGTTCTCTTCTATCCAGCCAACGATCCAGCCAAGCCCATTCCCGTTCTCACGAAAACCCCAGCCGGTTTTATAAGCAAGGCGGTAGTTGGCGTTATTTTCCTGCAGCATCATATTTTTAACAATATCCTGTGTGCGTTTCTGGAAAGGAAGCTGGCCGAAATATAATTTTTTCACCAGTCCCATTTCTTCATCTGCTGTAATCTTTAATGAATTATCGATCCAGAAAGAATCCACTGCGCCACCCATACGGTGATTGCCGTATTTGAGGCTGTCTATCCAGAACTGCATCGTATCCTTTCCAATTCTTCTTGCCAGCTCCTGGTAGTAGGGTAAGGAAGATGCTTTGAATGCCTCTTCCATACTCAGGTCCTTGTTCCAGGCAGTGGCGGGCTCACCATTCGGGAATTTGCGTACCACACCATCCCAGGGTATCATCATTTTCTCGTTGCTGGCACGGCCCGTTTCAATACCGATCAATGAGTTGACGATCTTGAAAGTAGAGGCGGGCAGGTATGCCGAATCTTTGAACCTCGCCAGGTTATACATCAGGAACTCGCCCGTACCATTGTCATACAGGCCAAATGTGCCGGTTACTTTGTACTGATCGAAATATTTTTTAAGGCTATCGTCTGATTTGACGTTGTTGGGGGAACAGGAGGAGATAATTAATAATGAATAATTAAAAATTAATAATTGGAATAGGTTTTTAATTGAAAAATAAGACTTCATGGTCAGGTTAGTTTTGTGATGCCGGTTATTAATTTTTGACTCTGCGTTATCTCTCCGTTCTTATGTTCTCTGCGGTTGGAAAAAGCTCCCACCTTCGAGCTGTACCCTATTGCAGATTTTTTTTCAACCGCAGAGAACATAAGAAGCTGAGGTTTTGCAGAGTGCGAGCGAATCATTAAGCCCATCAAGGAGCACGGTACCTAATTTTTCAATACCCCTAATTCCTTACCCACTTTTGTAAACGCTTCTATCGCTTTTTCCAGATGTTGCTGCTCATGCGCCGCACTTAACTGTACCCGTATCCTCGCCAATCCTTTTGCAACAACCGGGAAAAAGAACCCGATAACATATACGCCTTCTTCCAGAAGTTTTGCCGCGAAGTTTTGCGCTACCACTGCATCATATAACATGATGGGCACAATAGGATGATCACCGGGTTTGATGTCGAAGCCGGCTGCTGTCATTTTGGAACGGAAATATTTTGTGTTGTATTCGAGTTTATCGCGGAGCTCCGTTGTTTCGGTGAGCATATCCAGTACGGCGATAGATGCACCTACAATACTTGGCGCTACGGTATTGGAGAACAGATAAGGTCTGCTGCGCTGGCGTAGCAATTCAATGATCTCTTTTCTTCCCGATGTAAAACCGCCGCTCGCACCACCCAATGCTTTACCCAATGTACCCGTAATGATATCGATCCTGCCCATTACATTGCGGTACTCATGCGTGCCCCGACCTGTCTTTCCCAAGAAACCGGAAGAATGACATTCATCAATCATCACAATCGCATCGTATGTATCAGCGAGGTCGCAGATCTTGTCGAGCTGTGCAATGGTGCCATCCATGCTGAATGAACCATCAGTTACAATGATGCGGCTGCGACAGCCCGCAGCTTCCTTCAATTTTGCTTCCAGGTCCGCCATATTGTTGTGTTCGTAACGGAAACGCTGAGCCTTGCAGAGACGAACGCCATCAATGATGGATGCATGGTTCAGCGCATCACTGATGATCGCATCCTGTTCACCAAACAGTGGTTCAAAAACGCCACCATTGGCATCAAATGCGGCGGCATACAAAATGGTATCTTCTGTACCGAGAAAAGTAGCGATCTTTTGTTCCAGTTCTTTATGAATATCCTGTGTGCCACAGATAAAACGCACACTGCTCATGCCATAACCGTGGGTATCAATGGCTTTGTGCGCGGCTTCTATCACTTTTGGATGGGAGGAAAGGCCAAGGTAATTATTGGCGCAGAAATTCAAAACATTTTTGCCGTTTACGGTTATTTCGGGGCCCTGTTCACTGGTGATGATGCGCTCTTTTTTGAACAGACCCGCATTTTCTATCTCGCCCAGTTCTTCGCGGATACGGGTGACAAACTTTTCATTCATGGATAAGCTTTTTCGAACCGCAAAGGTAGGGAACGGAAGGGAGAGCGGCGCACAAAAAGTGCCATACCTCCGTGCAGCTCCGTGCCATCTGTGCCACCGTGGTAAAGCCTTCGATTCGATCATGATGCGGAGGCTTTACCACATGGGCACGGAATACACGGAGGAGCACAGGGGCATCCAGGTACTGCTTGATTCTATGTTACTAATTCATTCTGAACCGCACGCCACCGGGCATACCCTGCATCTGCGCGCCCATCAGGTCGGCCATAACTTTCTGGTATTCCTGGCGCGTAACGATTTTTCCCTTTTTAGGTTCCTGCAATTCTTTCTGGTCAACATTCGGTTTTAACTCTGTTGCTGTATACACGGTAGTGGCATTGTCAACATCCAACTGCAGGATCACCCCGGGTAACTGGCCATAATTTTCCGGACCTACCGGGCTGATGATATCTTCCGCATACCAGGCAACTACTTCCACTTCTCTCGACTGTGGCCTGTGTGCACTGGTAGCACTGGTATCACGGGGAGCAGGACCTCCCATTGTCATGGTACGTACCATGCCCACCGGCTGCATTATTTTACGTGTAGCTTTGTGGCAGGTATGCCCAAGTATCTGTTTGGTTTCAGTACCCAATTTCCAGGGTTGCTGCTGAATGGTATCTACGATTAAAAAATTTTTACCGCCTGCTTCTGTTGCCTGCACCGATTTTGCCTGTGAAAAATTTTTATACAGGTTTCCCCCATCGGCGCCACTGGGGCGGAACATCATTCTCATACCACCACCACCTCCGCCACCGCCTGCAAACGGATCGGGCGCTTCGTCATCGGGTACGAGTTTGAATACAGAAACGCTATCACTGAACAGCAGCATGTGCTTACTGCTGCGGAATTCCGGCATCATCGCCCTCATCTGCTCATCCTGGATGGTTTTGTGCATGTTTATTTTGCGATCATAAATAATGGTGCCCTGTTTTACCTGGGCCTGAAGGGTACCGAGCGCCAGCAAACCGGAAGCGAGGAAAAATAATTTTTTCATGTAGGTTAATTTTATTTTTCAAAGCTATTCAGGCCTGTGTTAAGCAGCCTTGCACAATGGTTAATTTAGGTTAATAAAACCCCGGCGGGGACTGAACGCCGTTTATATTTGTGATGAATAAGTTCTGTGAAACTCCCTGCCCTCGCTGCCTCTGTGGTAAAGCCTTTGCTTCGATCTGGCGAGGAAGCTTCACCACAGAGGCGCAGATTACACGGAGGGGCACGGAGGGTTATCGAAATTTATTAGTCTTATGCAAAAACGGTCATTGTCTATAAAAAAATTGCAGGTGGCCCGCGGGCTGATGCTGGCGGCGATCCTGTTGATCCTGGTATTCCAGGGTTACTGGATAGACCGGTTGTATAAGGAAGAACGGGCGGGCCTTAAGAAAGAAGCCAATGGCCTTTTCAGGGATGTGGTATATAACCTGCAGGTAGAGCGGTTTAAAGCGGATACCCTTATCTATCGGGGTAGTAATAAACCCAACCTTTTTGTATTTAACGCAGTAAACGCCATTCGCCGCCGCGCTGCCGAATTAAAAAAAGATACATCCGGATTTAAAACTTCTTTCACCCGCGAAATTAGTTTTGATTCAACCACAAAGCACGGTCCTGATAAGCGTATTGTCACTGACAGTAACCCAACAGGCGCAGGCCGTCATTTTGTTTTGCGCGGGAGGAATACCATTCCACCCGAGTTGCAGGCGATGCTGGAAAAACGTATGCGTGAGGGGGTATCTTCTGTTACGGATACCGTTTTGCGAAAAATAGCGGGTGCACCCGGTGTACGCATTACCGTAACCAGCGGAGCGGAAAATACGCTGAAGAGCCTGCCGCCGGGTGTAATCAAGGCCCCATTGCCACGCGTTCCGTTACCTCCACCGGGCGGGGGACAGGTAAGCCTTAAGTTTGATTCCAGTCTTCCCGAAAACGCTTTTATCAGGATGGTGACGCAGGGCAAACCTCTGGAAGATTCCATTTCTGTCTTCAAACTGGATTCTGCCTACAAAAAAGAACTGGCCAAAGGAAATATATCGCTTGCATTTACCATTAAAATGGGCAAGGATGATTCGCTTCACCGAAAAGATACGGTGGCGGCCACACGATTCAGAACCAACCCCGCAACGGTAGGTTTTGCGAAGCCTTACTGGTACCAGGCTGAATTTGAAAACCCGGCAAGCTTTCTCCTGAAAAAAATCTCTCCGCAAATACTGTTGTCCATTTTCCTGATCGCGTTCACCACCATTACATTCGTGTTCCTGTACCGCAACCTGGCAGCACAGCAGCGACTCACGGAAATGAAGAATGACTTTATCAGCAATATCACGCACGAACTCAAAACACCCATCGCTACGGTTAGTGTTGCCGTGGAAGCTTTGCGGAATTTTGGTGGTATGCAGAGCCCCGAAAGGACCAAAGAATACCTGGATATATCCGCTTCGGAACTGCAGCGCCTGGGTTTACTGGTAGACAAAGTGCTGAAACTTTCCCTGTTTGAGAACCGGGAACTGGAGATGAAAAAAGAAAGTGTGGACCTCAAAGAAATTACAGACGAAGTGCTGAACACCATGCGTCTTCAATTTGACAAACACAGAGCAGTGGTTAGTTTTGAAACCACGGGACAATATTTCTTAATTAATGCAGACAGGCTGCATATCACCAGCGTAATCTATAACCTGCTCGACAATGCGATAAAATACAGTAACCAGAACCCCGAGATCCGTGTGCGGTTGAGTCATGACAGGGAAATGGTGACCCTGGAAGTGGCCGACAAGGGCATTGGCATTGCCGATGGGTTCCGCGACAAAATTTTTGAGAAGTTCTTCCGCGTACCTTCTGGTGATCATCACAATATCAAAGGCTATGGGCTGGGCCTGAGTTATGTGGCGCATGTGGTGAAAAAACACGGGGGCAGTATTGCTGTAGCGAGTGAGCCGGGTAAAGGAAGTACCTTTACTGTTAAACTTCCTGTTGTATGAGTATCAAAGTACTGTACGTAGAAGATGAACTGTTTCTCGGGAAAATTGTAAAGGAAACCCTCGAGACCCGTGGCTTTGATGTGATCATGGAAAGCGATGGCGCCGATGTGGTACGCACTTTTGAAGACGAACAACCCGATATCTGCGTACTGGATGTAATGCTCCCCAACAAAAGCGGTTTTGAAATTGCCGAAGAGATCCGCAAACTGAATGATGATGTGCCCGTTATTTTCCTCACAGCCAAAACGCAGACCGATGATGTGGTGCATGGTTTCAAAGTGGGCGGTAACGATTATATCCGCAAGCCTTTCAGCATGGAAGAACTGATCGTGCGGATAGAGAATGCATTGCGGGTAAAAAAAGATACACCCGTTGTAATCGCCGGCGATTCCATCTCACTCGGAAAATACCAGTTTCACCTGAACAAACAGGTATTGTCATCAGGAACAGATGAACGCAAACTCTCCTACCGCGAAAGTGAACTCCTGAAATATTTATACCTGAACCGTGACAACGTAATCGACCGCCGCGACCTGCTCAACCATATCTGGGGCAACGACTCCTTCTTCAACAGCCGCAACCTGGACGTCTATATCACCAAGATCCGTGGCTACCTCAAAGAGGATAATTCGCTGGAGATTATTACCATTAAGGGTGTGGGGTACCGCTTCGTCGTGGCCTGACAAACGCCAGAGCGACATATTGCACTTCAATTGGAAGTTGCAGAATTACCTGGCCACATTAAATTTTGCATTGGGAAGTTCTACCTGAATTTTCACTTTGGCTTTCAGGGCTGTAAAAACTTTCATTAACGTGTCAATCGTAACATTGCTGGCATTGCTTTCAAGCCTGGAAATTTGGGCTTTTTGCACACCAACAAGCAAGCCCAGCTGTTCCTGAGTCAGGTTACGCTCCTGCCTGCTTTCTTTAATGGCTTTCCCGATCAGGTCCATTTGCAATTCGTACTCAAACCGGTCACGGCGTGGAGTACCCTTCTTGCCGACAATCTTATCCTGAACTTCGTTTAATGTGTAGGTTTTCATTTTCTGCTTTTTAATTTGTCGGAGAAATATTTTTTACGCTGTTGTTCCGCTCTTGCAATTTCATTATCAGGAACTTTACTTTGCTTCTTGACAAACCCATGAGTTGAAATCACCAATGTGTTTGCGTTGTCTGTTTAGTCCCAAAATGCTAAAAGCCTGTATTGCATACCCTGAAATAAGGTCCTGAATTCCCAGATATCGTCAGTAAGTTTTTTAAAGAGCTCCGGATCGTGTTGCTGCTGGGCTTTTCTAATGTTATAAAGTATTTTGTTGGCATGTTTGGTGTCCAGTGATTTTAAAAACTCAAACGCTTCACTCAAAAAAACTATCTCAAAGAAGTTAGTCATAGTTTACCATTTCTAACATACGCAAATATAACAATAGTTTCTTTATAACGAAACTTCCAAATCAGAAATCAAAACCCAAAATCACAGCTAAGCCCGTTTCTGACTCGAATTCATAAACCGCTTGCATTTTCTCACTTTGTGCCTTATATTGGAAATAAATTCCATATTATGGTCTACGATTCGTTTGTTAGCACCAGTTTTGACATCAAAGGCTACCGCATTACCGAGCAGCTAGGTGTAGTTCGCGGCATCATCGTGCGCTCGAGAAATATTTTTGGAACCATCGGTGGCGGCATACAGAGTTTGTTTGGTGGGAACATCACATTATACACTGAACTCTGCGAAAAAACCAGGCAAGATGCTTACCGTGAAATGATCGCACATGCGGAGAGCCGCGGGGCAACGGGTATTATTGGGGTAAGGTATGATGCGAATGAGGTGATTAAGGGAGTGACGGAGGTGCTTTGTTATGGGACGGCGGTTAAGATTGAGAAGGATACCCTGTAGTTACATTCTTGTATCCCGTAGTTTACTAAATATAAAATCAATATATAAGATGGTAGCACATGACTCGGCAAACCCTAACATGGGACAAAAAGAATCTGGGCGAAAATCCAAAATAACCATATAAAAAACTGCATCTCTGCCGAAGTGTCCTCTGCGAGAGACCCGCTGAGACCCCAGGTACGAAATATAAAGCACGGAGTACGAAGTTCGGGATTTGTGTACATTCTCCCTGAACTCCGTGCATCCCTGTGCCCTTTGTGTTGAAAAAAAACACCTTAGTAGCAAGGTTAAAAAAGTTTATAAAAGCTAAGTTGTAGGAGGTTCGGGGTTTTCTCACCGCAAAGGCGCGGGGGCGCAAGGATTCGCAAAGAAAAATCCCGCCCAGGAATGGGCAGGATTGTATAAATGCACATGAGAAAAAATTTATCCGCCGATGGTACGTACCACCATGCGCGGACCATTGGCCTGGTTGCCGGCTTTGTTGAGGCTGAAAGTGAAGCTCAGCAGGAAATAACGCTGGAGCACATTG